>NZ_JPOO01000003.1:1595624-1914749 GCF_000733925.1 Arenibacter algicola | reverse complement strand
GTGGCCATATTCTCCGGCACCAAGGTGGAACCTATCATAGAACAACTAATGAAGATACCCACCAAGAAAAGGGCCAGGGTCAAGGAAATCACCCTGGATATGGCAAACTCCATGAAGACCATCGCCAAAAAATGCTTCCCCAAAGCCGTACAGGTCACCGACAGGTTCCACGTACAGAAGCTGGCAATAGAGGCGCTCCAAGATCTTCGTATCAAATACCGATGGGAAGCTTTGGATCAAGAAAATGAACAGATAAAGCTATCTAGAGTAGCCGACAAAGAATTTAAACCTGTAACTTTTTCTAATGGTGACAGCTCAAAACAACTCCTGGCCAGGAGTAGATATCTACTGTATAAATCCCCAGATAAATGGACTCCAAATCAGAAAGAGAGGGGACAGATATTGTTTAATGAATACCCAGAATTAAAGAAAGCTTATGGACTTGTTCAAGGCTTGAGGAATATTTTTAACCAAGCCATAGATATTAAAGTAGCTTACACCAAACTAGCCCACTGGTACAAAGATGTAGAGGAGTCAGGATTTAAGAGCTTCCAAACGGTAGCCAATAGTATTGCTTTAAATTACCGCTCTGTACTCAACTATTTTTTAAACAGAAGTACAAATGCTTCAGCAGAATCCTTTAATGCCAAAGTAAAGGCTTTTAGATCACAATTTAGGGGAGTCAGGAATACGGAATACTTCTTATATCGCTTGATTAAATTATATTCTTAAAATGGTAAAAACCCAGATTTTGGACTTGATCCAGGATTGCTCCAGTCACTATGTACGCAAATATGTTAATACCAGTCACTATATATGCAAATATGTCAATATAAATATATGGGTATATGTATATAGGTACATAGGATTTGCGCAATCGCAAGTTATTTTCACTTTTGATTAGGAACAAATTCGACCCAACCGTTTTGAGTAAAATATCATTAAAAGGAATTGGATATTATTATCTTCGGAGAAGATAGCAAGTTATGTTTTAAGCATCTTAAAACCCTACTTCTGACGAAGTGAAAACAAATGCCGGACTTAAATCCATATCGGCGATATTCATGTCGGTCATAAAAACCTGCCGTAATTATTTTGATTTTTGATACAAAATTTTGCGCCTAACGCGTGATTTTTTTGTGGTTGCAGTTGAAGAATGTAGAATATTTATTAATGCGCACTAATTTTTTCTACGGATGGAAGCTAGAGGTAAATAAAATGAATGGATCAATTTTCGGGTATATTTGGGATCAATCCTAAAAGTTGTGTGTGAATTGAAAATAGAATAAGATCTTTGCAGAAAAACGATCGCATTGGAATTATCATTGGACCTATTAAAGTTTATACTGCCAGAAGTATTAACGACCCATTTTGACCTAGTCTCCCATAATATGCAAGAGGGTGCGCTTCATTTATATTTTGAAGAAAAAAAAGATACCCCGAAAGAGGAAAAACATCGCACTTTAATAGCCCATGGTTTTCACAAAGAGATCGTCGTCCAGGATTTTCCGTTAAGGGGAAAGTCAGTTTATCTCCACATTAAGCGCCGCCGTTGGCTGGACAAGGCCACTGGCCAAGCCGTGCAAAGAGATTGGGATCTAGTGGCACAGGGGACTCGTATGACCGTTGAGTTCGCTGCTTTTTTAAAAGTACTTGGTCAGTACCAAGGCTAATGACTGCCATACCATTGGCGGATTTTATGGGGTCAACGGCAAAAAACTACAGCGACAGTTTCGGGATTATTTAAGCGAGTTCAAACAATGGGAGGAGAGACCACATGCCAAGGAGTGGCTCATATTTCCAGAGAATATAGGACCTTATCTGTCCATTGACGAAACGGCACTCTCCAAGGGGGAGCTCTACACCATAATTACCAACAAAAAGGCCAAGGGCAAAAAAGGTTCCATAGTGGCCATATTCGCCGGCACCAAGGTGGGACCGATCATTGAGCAGCTGCTAAAGATATCGGCCAAAAAAAGGGCCAAGGTCAAGGAAATTACCCTGGATATGGCCAACTCCATGAAGACCATCGCCAAACAATGCTTCCCAAAAGCAATACAGGTAACGGACAGGTTCCATGTACAGAAGCTGGCACTGGAGGCCCTTCAGGACATCCGCATCAAACATAGGTGGGACGCCATAGACCGGGAGAACCAACAGATAAAGCAGGCAAGGGCAAAGAACGGGACATTCGTCCCAAAAGAATTTAGCAATGGGGACACTAGAAAACAGCTCTTGGCCAGAAGTAGGTATCTCCTTTATAAATCGCCCAACAATTGGACACAAAACCAATCCGAAAGGAGCAAAATATTGTTCGCCCAATATCCGGATATAAAGGTGGCCTTCGACCTGGTACAGGGGCTCAGGAACATATTCAATACGGCAACTTCTATACAAACAGCATATACAAAGCTGGCACATTGGTACAAAGACGTAGAGAACACAGGCTTTAGGGCCTTCAATACTATTGCTAATACGATATCGCTCAATTATAGGTCGATCCTGAACTATTTTATAAACAGGAGTACAAATGCATCGGCGGAATCATTCAATGCAAAAATAAAAGCTTTTAGAGCGCAATTCAGAGGAGTCAAAAACGTAGAATTCTTCCTTTATAGATTAACCACAATATTTGCATAAACACAACAATTGTTCTTGATCCTATATTTGTTTTACCTATGTTTTACCCTATAAAAGAAGAAAGGCCTCACATTTCTGTGAAGCCTTGTCTTTCCTAGTAGCGGGAACTGGACTCGAACCAGTGACCTTCGGGTTATGAGCCCGACGAGCTACCTACTGCTCTATCCCGCGATGTGCGTTTCCAAAACATTCAACTTGGCTCTAAACCCTCAGTCCATAATGCTGACTGAATTATTTCGGACTGCAAAGATACATGCTTTTTATGATTTCCCAAATCTATTTTCAATTAAATAATAAAAATAAGTTTAATTTTTTACCAAACATTTAAAAAGCTATAGTTGTAGCTTGCCATTTCCAAAATCTTTCTATTTTGTATCGATTTTAAGTAAAATCCGTCACCTTTAATTCGCCCGATCATTTATGGATAACTATGGTTTTCTCTCAATCTTACCTCCAGTCATTGCTATTATTCTGGCACTCAGAACAAAACAAGTTTATATAGCCCTGCTTTTTGGAATTTGGTTTTCCTGGATCATCATCAACGACTTTAATTTTCTCACCGGTTCCCTTGCCGCCATTGAAGGATTGGTGGATGTTTTTAAATCTCCCGGCAATACCAGGACTATCATGTTCAGCGCCCTGGTAGGGGCCTTGTTGTTGTTTATACAATATTCTAAAGGGGTGGAGGGTTTTATAAACGAGCTGAATAAGGTAATAGCCTATTTCGAAAAAAAACAAAGTGGCTACAGTAGGGTAGTAGTACAGCTCATGGCCATGATTACCGGCATTGTGTTGTTCGTGGAGACCAGTATCAGTTCCTTAACGGTAGGAACGCTCTACCGCCCAGTTTTTGATAAACTAAAGATTCCAAGGGAAAAATTGGCCTATATAGCCGACTCCAGTTCGGCCCCGTCCTCCATATTGATTCCCTTTAATGCATGGGGGGCTTTTATCATGGGGTTATTGCTTACCCAGGGCATCGAAAACCCTTTCAGCACCATGCTTTCTTCCATAGCCTATAATTTTTACCCCATCCTGGCCATAGCCATTGTTTTTGTGGTTATAGTTACCAAAAAAGATATTGGATCAATGGCGAAAGCGGAAAAACGGACCAGGGAAACGGGGAAATTGCTTAGCGACACCGCTCAACCTATGTTGTCCAGTGAGGTAACCTCTTATGGGGCCAAAGAAGGTATCAAGGCCAAGGCTTATAATATGATAGTGCCCCTGGCGACCATGGTATTCATGATGCCGATTAATTTGGCTTATACGGGTTGGGATGCCGTGGAGGACTCGGGCTCTTTTACGGACCATCTTTTTAAGGCCATCGGCCAAGGTTCCGGTTCCTCCTCTGTACTGTACGCCGTACTCACGGCTATTTTAGTAGCTATGGTGATGTACAGGTCCCAAAAAATCATGAAGACCAAAGAAATGATAGATCTAGTGCTGAAAGGAATTAGTGAATTGATGCCCCTCGCCTTGTTGATGCTATTGGCCTTTGCCATTGGGGACGCCTGTAATGCCTTGGGAACAGGACAGTTCGTGGCCAATTGGTCCAAAGACTGGTTGTCGCCGGCCTTTTTGCCTGCCGTAATTTTTGTGATCAGCTCCTTTATTGCTTTTTCCACAGGGACTTCTTGGGGGACTTTTGCCATAATGATGGCGATTGCCATACCTATGGCCGAGATTCATGGGGCACCTCTGGCTTTGGTGGTGGCGGCGACGTTGGGGGGCGGAGTCTTTGGGGATCACTGTTCTCCCATTTCCGATACTTCCATTATTTCCTCCATGGCTTCTGCCAGTGACCATATAGATCATGTTAATACCCAATTGCCCTATGCCTTGATCGGTGGCCTGATCACCGTAACTCTTTACGTAATTTTAGGGCAATTTATGATATAGCTGGAAGGATTCCACTACCTTTGCACCTATTAAAGTTAAAAAGGGAAGATGTCGCATAAAGCTGGTTTTGTAAATATTATAGGAAATCCCAATGTGGGGAAATCCACACTCATGAATGCCTTTGTAGGGGAGAAATTATCCATTATTAC
This sequence comes from Arenibacter algicola, assembly GCF_000733925.1. Classification (NCBI taxonomy): domain Bacteria; kingdom Pseudomonadati; phylum Bacteroidota; class Flavobacteriia; order Flavobacteriales; family Flavobacteriaceae; genus Arenibacter; species Arenibacter algicola. Next base: position 1,910,058 of record NZ_JPOO01000003.1, on the reverse strand, counting down.
CTCTAAGGCACAAACTACCCGGCACCGTATTTTGGGAATCGTCAACGGGGACGATTTTCAAGTGGTACTTTCCGATACCCCAGGGATCATTAAACCCGCCTATGAATTGCAGTCGTCTATGATGGACTTTGTAAAGTCGGCCTTTGAAGATGCCGATGTGCTGCTATATATGGTGGAAATTGGGGAGAAGGCCCTGAAGGACGAACGCTTTTTCGAAAAAATTAAAAATAGTACCATTCCCGTTTTGCTTCTGTTGAACAAAATTGATGTTTCTGAACAAGGTATTCTAGAGGAACAGGTACAATATTGGCAGGAACAATTACCTACAGCTGAAATACATCCCATATCCGCCCTTCAGAATTTTAATGTGAAGGAAGTCTTTTTACGGATTTTGGAATTATTGCCGGAAGCCCCGCCCTATTATCCCAAGGATCAATTAACGGATAAGCCGGAACGCTTTTTTGTAAACGAAACCATAAGGGAGAAAATCCTTCAATTTTATAAAAAGGAAATTCCATACTCTGTGGAGATAGATACCGAGGAATTTTTTGAGGATGACGACATTATCCGCATGCGATCTGTTATCATGGTGGAGCGCGATTCCCAAAAGGGGATTATAATTGGCCACAAAGGAGCTGCATTAAAAAGGGTAGGGGTGGAAGCCCGTAAGGACTTGGAAAAATTCTTCGACAAACAGGTGCATTTGGAACTCTATGTTAAGGTAAACAAGAATTGGAGAAGTGATCCCAATCAGTTGAAGCGCTTCGGCTATAATCAGGGGTAGGGTGTATTTAATCGTTCAAATCATAGAACATGATTTGATGTTTGCAACCATACCAACATTGCTTGGTAGAGATCTTATTCGATAAGAAAATTATTATTAATGGGGATCTGGAATCAGTCTTTTTTTTTCTAATGACTACTCTCTTGGGAAGGTGGTAGATTTAAACAAACTATGTCAGGTCGAGCGCAGTCGAGGTTTGTCAGGTCGAGACCCAAGAAATTTTATTTTTCAAGCGGTAATAATGACGTAAATTGGATCATAATCTACCGAATTGCAAAATAATCGTAGTCGGAATAGTGTTATTTACCTGTGTTCGAGCATGATTTTCAAAAATTTGGAAAGCGAATCTGGTACTCAATTTCTATAATTGATGTCCGTATGGTAGTCTTGCAAGCTTGTTTTTTTTGAAGGCAATTTGGTTTTATAATCATATAGCTATGAAAAAGATCAGAACCCATGCCGCAGGTATCGACATTGGGGCAAAAAAAGTGTATGTGAGTATCGAGGACCTGCCTGTAAAAAGCTTCGATACCTTTACCCAGGACCTGGAGGCTCTGGGCGTTTATCTGGTGGCCCATGGCATAGAAACTGTGGCCATGGAGGCTACGGGCGTCTATTGGGTCATTTTGTACGATATACTGGTGTCCCAAGGTCTGGATGTTTGGCTGGTCGATGGAGCGGGCACCAAACAGGTTCCCGGCAGAAAGACCGACGTAAAGGATTGCCAATGGATACAGCAATTACATAGTTATGGGCTGCTGAACAAATGTTTCGTGCCCGATATCCGGATACAGGAACTGCGCGCCTATCAACGCCTTCGCGAGGACCACATCCGTAGTGGTGCGATGCACATCGGCCATATGCAAAAGGCATTGATACTGATGAATATCCGGCTGAAGGAAGTAATAAGCCAGATCCACGGGACAAGTGGGATGCGGATTGTCCGCGCTATCCTATCAGGCGAAAGGAATGCCGAAAAACTGGCATTGCTATGTGATCAAAGGATACTTAAAACAAAAAAGGAATGGGTGATAAGATCATTAAAGGGGCATTATTCGGAAGCCGCATTGTTCGAACTGGGCCAAGCCGTGGCCTGTTATGATTTCTATGGGGAACAAATTGCCATGTGCGACATAAAGCTGGAAGAGGTGTTGAAGAAGATGGACCTGGACGGTACACCAAAGCCAAGGTCCAAGGGAACAAGAAAAGCAATCCGTCACAATAGACCGGATATAGAGAATATGGGAGGACACTTGTTGGGGATCTTTGAGGGAAAGGATGCTACCGTCCTGCCCGGAATTACGGATTATAACTGGATGCAACTGCTGTCGGAGGTGGGCACCGATCTTGGGAAATGGAAATCGGAAAAACATTTCACCTCTTGGTTGGGACTTGCCCCAAAACAACACAATTCGGGAAAAATGAAACGCAATTACAAACCCAAGGGAGCCCCAAGGGCAGGTCTGATCTTCAAACAGGCAGCAGTAGGCCTGCTCAACAGCAAGCACATTGCATTGGGCGCTTTCGGCAGAAAGATACGGGCCAAAAAGGGAGGATTGGTGGCCATAAAGGCAGTGGCCAGGAAATTGGCCGAACTGTACTGGAAATTGTTTGTAAAGGGACTGGAGTATGTGGAGAACGGTATCCAAAAATACCAAGAGAAAATGCTCTTGAACAAACAAAGGGCGGTAACAAGAATGGCACAAGAACTAGGGTTGGGGATAACTCCATTGAAAATGCAAAGTGCTGATTAACAGTTTTCTATGATAGACGTCAATGGTAGCGCAGTCGAGGTTTGTCAGGTCGAGCGCAGTCGAGGTTTGTCAGGTCGAGCGCAGTCGAGACCTAATTAATTTCCATTTTCTGGTTTATAATCGGAATGTGTAGCGTTTCGGCATTCTGCTAAAATTTGTAGAAGATTGAATTGGCCTTTGGCCAATGCCAATTTCTTTTTACTACTCCATTTTTTCAACTTTTTTTCAAAATATATGGCTTGTATAACGTCATTGAATTCTTGTTCAAAGATTAATTTGAGCGGTCTCCTTTTAAAGGTGAAACAAGTTCTATTTAATCCCATTTGGTGTTCCTGTAACCTTCTTGCCAAATCATTTGTTATGCCTGTATAGGTTAATCCGTCAGAACACAGTAATATGTATACATAATATAGTTTCATAAGTCGCAAAAGAAAGAGGTCTCGACTGCGCTCGACCGGACAATGCTATAAATTAATGTTTATTTCCTTATAACTGGGCTTTTAGAGGGGAAATATCTGCTACCGTATAACAATACTTCCACAAAAGCAGTCGAGACCCAATTAATACTCCGTTAAATGTATTTCTATAAGCAAAAGTTCGTTTACCGCTCTTAGTTTACTTTAACTTTAACTTCAATTCTGATCCTTAACAATTAGTTATTATTTATTTTACGCTTAGCTCATAGCGGGTTTACATCTTTGGTTCTTAAATAAATAACCAAAGAAAATGAAAAAATCACTTTTAACCCTTTTCGTAGGTGGAATGCTGTTCACCTCTTGTATTAAAGATCATATCGGCCATGGTGGCGGTAATGACGATGTAGATGTATCAACCCTGACTTTTGCCAAAATTGCTGGGTTTTCCAACGGTGCCGGAGAGGAAGGTTTTGCTGAAATCAGTACCTTTGATCCCAAGACCAATAAATTATTTATCGTAAACCCTGTGCAGTCCGAAGTATCCGTTTGGGATATTTCAACTCCTTCGTCCTCGGTTAAATTAACTTCAATTACATTATCCGGAACTCCAAACAGTGTTGCTGTTCACGACGGACTTTTGGCCGTGGCTGTCGAAAATGCCAATAAGCAGATGAATGGTACCGTACAGACTTACCATACTGAAACCCAAGCCTTGGTAAACACATATAATGTAGGGGCATTGCCGGACATGGTTGCTTTTAGTCCTGATGGGAAATATATTATATCTGCCAATGAAGGGGAACCGAATGCTGATTATTCTGTTGATCCGGAGGGGTCTATTTCTGTGGTGGACGTTCAAAAGAATGAAGTTAACACTATGTTTTTCACTGCTTTTAATGCAGCTTCAATTGGTGGCGACTTTAGGGTATTTGGTCCTTCGGCCAGTATTGCCCAGGATGTGGAGCCAGAATATGTGGCGGTTTCGGACGATAGTAAGTTCGCTTATGTTACGCTTCAGGAAAATAATGGTATTGCGGTAGTGGATTTAAAAAATAAGGCCATAACCAATGTTTTTGGTCTAGGGGTAAAGGATTATTCTTTTGAGGAAAATAAGATGGACGCCAGTAATAAGGATGGCATAGTAGGGAATTTTCAGAATTGGCCGGTACTTGGTTTTTATATGCCGGATGCCATTACTTTTGCCGAGCTGGATGGTATGGATTATATTATTACTGCCAATGAAGGGGATTCCAGGGATTATGATGGATATTCCGAAGAGGAAAGGGTAGGGGATATTATCTTGGACCCAACAGCTTTCCCCAATGCCGCCGATCTGCAAATGGAGGAAAATTTGGGAAGGTTAAAAATTACTACCGCCAATGGAGATACCGACGGTGATGGTGACTTTGATAAAATTTATGCCTACGGTGGCAGATCGTTTACTATCTGGTCTACTTCAGGAGCTTTGGTGTATGATAGTGCGGATGAAATTGGAAGAAAGACTTTGGAGCTTAAACCGGCTTATTTTAATGCCGACGAGGGCAAAGCCGATGGAAGAAGTGATGATAAAGGTGCCGAGCCAGAATCTGTAACTACTTTAAAGGTGGGTAATTCTACCTTGTTGTTTGTTGGTTTGGAGCGCACTGGCGGAGTTTTGGTATATGATATCACCAACCCCAACAGTCCGGAATATTTGAATTGGCTTTTTGATGCCTCAGATATTGCTCCGGAAGGTTTGTTGGCCGTTTCCAAGGAAGATAGTCCTACCGGAAATGCCTTGGTGGTAGTGACTAATGAGGTCTCCAATACTATAGCGTTCTATGAAATAAAATAGTAGATAAATTCTATATTGAAAGTAGTCCCTGAGTATCTGCCTTGTATACTCGGGGATTATTTTTTGTAATATTCACTTCAACAGAGTCCCTTTTTAGGGGCTCCCTATACATATCGGGAGGGTGGACACACCTATTTGGCAGGAGATGATAGATCAAAACCTTACAACGAACATTTTTAAAATGTCGCCACAAGTTCCCTCCCTTAGGGGGAGGGTTAGGGAGGGGACTATATTCCAGAGCCATTTGCCGGAGAATCCACCTTCCCCTGGTAGGGGAAGGAACTTTTTTTTGAAGTTGTAGTGAACTTGTCTTCTGATAGATGGGCTTGGGGGGCTAATTGATTATCAACGAAAATCCCTGCAACGAACATTTTTAATAACTCACAACAAGTTCCCTCCCTTAGGGGGAGGGTTAGGGAGGGGACTATATTTCGGAGCCATTAACTGGCACCCCTTCCGTCTTCTCCGTCATTTGCCGGAGAATCCACCTTCCCCTAATAGGGGAAGGAGTTTTTCTTGAAGTTGTAGTGAACCTGCCTTTAGATAGATGGGCTTGGGGGGCTAATTGATTATCAATGAAAATCCCGCAACGAACATTTTTAATATCTAACAACAAGTTCCCTCCCTTAGGGGGAGGGTTAGGGAGGGGACTATATTCCAGAGCCATTTGCCGGAGAATCCACCTTCCCCTAATAGGGGAAGGAGTTTTTTTGAATTTGTAGGTAACTTGCCTTCTGATAGATGGGCTTGGGGGCTAATTGATTATCAACGAAAATCCCTGCAACGAACATTTTTAAAAAATCGCCACAAGTTCCCTCCCTTAGGGGGAGGGTTAGGGAGGGGACTATATTCCAGAGCCATTTGCCGGAGAATCCACCTTCCCTTGGTAGGGGAAGGAGCTTTTTTTGAATTTGTAGGTAACTTGCCTTCTGATAGATGGGCTTGGGGGGCTAATTGATTATCAATGAAAATCCCTACAACGAACATTTTTAATATCTCACAACAAGTTCCCTCCCTTAGGGGGAGGGTTAGGGAGGGGACTATATTCCAGAGCCATTTGCCGGAGAATCCACATTAACCTCTTGCCTAAATCGCGGGACAGGCCTTCTCGGTGGAAGGAACTTCATAGGAATATAATGGATCAAATTTCTTAGCCCAGAGTCTAGAATTAGGAACTTTGACCCAGTTTCTGCCCACTGTCTACCGCGACTGCCAACTCCATTAGACCTGAAACTTTCAACTTTGAACCTGAATATGCCTTAGCATAAACTCATGCAATTGATGCATTTGGGGCTTCCCCTTTTTTCTTCCTATCCTACCAAATACATAAAGAACTATCCAGGTTACGACCATTAAGGCCATTAACCCCATCTGAAGGCCTATTTCTTTGCCCAGGGCTTTATTGGAATAGGCCCAAATCCCAAATATGATAAATAGGGTGGCAACTCCAAAATGGACAAACATAAAGAAGGTCCATAAGGTGGGGTTAGGACCAAACAATCCGTAAATAGTACTGTTACCGTCCTCCTGGTCCACTATCTCGATTTGTAACTGTGGTGACCAAAAATGGGTTTCGGCCCTATTGAACTTTATAAAAACATGATGATCGGATATTTTAACAATAAAAGGGGGCTCGTCTGCTTCTTGAAACAATTGTAGAAAGGGTTGGGCCGGACCTTTTAGGTTAAGTTGGAACCTGGGTCTAAGTACAATTTCGTTGGGTAGGGCTTTCAAACTATTCGGCTGATAATTAGGATAAAAGATACTGTTTTTTCTTCGGATATAAATAGTACTTTTGCATCAAATTAAAAGTATGAGTGCTATAGTAGCCATTGTAGGAAGACCTAATGTAGGCAAATCAACCTTTTTCAATCGATTAATTCAAAGAAGAGAGGCCATTGTTGATGCCGTGAGTGGGGTTACGCGAGATCGTCATTACGGAAAGAGTGATTGGAACGGGGTGGAGTTTTCTTTGATCGATACCGGCGGATATGTGCTGGGGAGCGATGATGTTTTTGAAAAAGAAATAGATAAGCAGGTAGAATTGGCCATTGATGAGGCCGATGCCATCATCTTTATGGTGGACGTGGAGTCTGGGGTTACCGGAATGGATGAGGATGTAGCCAATTTGTTGAGGCGTGTAAATAAGCCTGTATTCTTGGTGGTCAATAAGGTAGATAACAGCAAAAGAGCGGAAGATGCAGTGGAGTTCTATTCCTTGGGTCTTGGTGAATATTATACCATTGCCAGTATAAATGGTAGTGGAACGGGCGACCTACTGGACGATTTGGTAAAGGTATTGCCGGAAAAGGAAAAGGAGAAGGACGACTTGCCGCGTTTTGCAGTGGTTGGAAGGCCAAATGCCGGAAAATCCTCATTTATTAATGCCCTTATAGGGGAAGAAAGATATATCGTTACCGACATTGCCGGTACAACCAGAGATAGTATAGATACAAAATACAATAGATTTGGCTTTGAGTTTAATCTGGTAGATACTGCTGGAATCCGTCGTAAGTCGAAAGTTCGCGAAGATCTTGAGTTTTATTCCGTAATGCGGTCTGTAAGGGCTATTGAGCACTCGGATGTCTGTATTCTTATGTTGGATGCTACCCGTGGTTTTGACGGACAGGTGGAAAATATATTCTGGCTGGCACAACGAAACAATAAGGGGATTGTGATCTTGGTGAACAAATGGGATTTGGTCGAGGATAAAGAAACCAATACCATTAAGGAATACACCCAGAAAATTAAGGAGGCCATTTCCCCTTTTACCGATGTGCCCATTCTATTTATCTCCGTACTTACAAAACAGCGTATCTATAAGGCTATTGAAACCGCGGTTCAGGTATATGAAAATAGACAAAAAAAGGTAGTGACCAGAAAATTGAACGATATTATGTTGCCCATTATAGAAAACTACCCACCGCCCGCCTATAAGGACAAGTATGTGAAAATTAAATTCTGCACCCAATTACCTACTCCCTATCCACAGTTTGCTTTTTTCTGTAATCTTCCGCAGTATGTAAGGGAGCCGTATAAGCGCTTTTTGGAGAATAAATTAAGGGAGAATTTCGATTTTACAGGAGTGCCGGTTACGGTATTTATGAGAAAGAAATAGATATCCTTATTTAAATTGGATTTTTCTTCTTTCTAAAATTCCCCGATGGTTTTGTTTCGGGCCTGCCTGTTCGTCAGGCAGGGTCAGAACTGTTTCTTTAGGCTGTTCGGGGTGCTGTGAAATATAAAAATTTGGTGTTTTGTCCATTTGGCCAAAATGAAACCCATGAAATGCACCTAAGGCTTGGCTCAGTGAAAATCGGTTTCAAGAATTTTTTATTACGGTCTTAAAGTTCTGTTAACCATTTGGGCAGTAGTAGGTCAAGGGTTATTTTTGGGGACTTACCATACAACCAAAAATCCAAGACCGTATTGCCAAATGAAGAAATTTCACTTTTCTATTCTATTTTCCATTTTATTTTTTAGCCTTTCATTTTCCCAGGATTTTGTGTTGAGCGGGACCATTGTAGATGCAATGACCAAGGCACCATTGGAAGCCTCCACGGTTTATGCGGAATCTATAAAGGATAGTACTTTGGTCTCCTATACGGTATCCGATCAAAAAGGAGTGTTTGAACTGGAAGGGGATACCAGTCTCAAGGAGGTAAATGTATTTTTCTCCTACAATGGGTACAAACCTCATTATATTAAAGTTAAACTAGGGGCTCAGGTAGATTTGGGGAATGTGCAATTGGAGGAACAGGCGCAGGAATTGGATGCTGTTCTTGTTGTGGGCGATAGGGTGCCGATCACTATAAAAAAAGACACCTTGGAATTCAATGCGGATTCTTTTAAGACAAAGCCAGATGCCTCTGTAGAGGATGTCCTGAAGAAGTTGCCCGGGGTAGAGGTGGATAGTGACGGTAAGATTACCGTGAACGGCAAGGAAGTAGACCAAGTACTGGTAAACGGACAGGTTTTTTTTAGTAACGACCCCAAGGTAGCAACCAAAAGCTTACCCAAAGACATTATAAGCAAGATCCAGATCATGGATACCAAAACCAAAACCGAGGAGTTTACGGGGGAAGCCGGGGATGGTGAAAATAAGACCATTAATCTAACCATAAAGGAGGATAAAAATAAAGGCTATTTGGGAAGAATGGCTGCAGGTTATGGTACCGATGAAAGATATCAAGTAAACGGACTGCTCAATTACTTTAGCGATAAGAAGCGGGTAAGTTTTATTGCTAGCTCCAACAACATTAACAATTCAGGATTTTCTTTTGATGAGATCTATGATATGGTGGGAAATACCAGCGGGGGCTATTCGGGAGCCCGGGAATCTGGTCTAATCAATAATTTCGGTAATGGAATAACCACTTCATCCAACGTAGGGACCAGTTATGCCAATTCTGAAAAGGGGGAATATAAGATCGATGCCAATTACTTTTTTGGATATAGCGATTCCTATAACGACCAAAGAACAAGTAGGGAAAACATCTTGCCCGATAGTAGATATTTTACGGACAACGTATCCAATTTCGAGGGTTCTACCAATTCCAACCGAGGGGCGGCAAATATAGACTATGACGTGGATGAAACCCTTCGGGTTACCGTTGAGCCTTCCATGAGCATCAATAGGACCAATTCCGTTAATAGTAATAACAGGATTTCCACGGATGAAAATGGGGATTTGATCAACAGAAATGATAGGATAACGGTCAGTGACGGACATCAAAGAAATTTTTCCAACCGTTTTGGCATTATGAAAAAGCTGGATACCATTGGAAAAATGGTCAGCTTTAATTTTTCCAATGACAATTCTGAAAATGTAAATACTACAAACCTAAATTCTATCCGGGAGATATTTGGAGACGACCCAAGTGTAGAAAACTTGGATCAACTTTCGGAGATAGACAATAAAAGAAATTCCTATGAACTGGAGGTGGAATATAGACAGCCCTTGACCAGCAAGTTGTTTTTGGAATTTGGCTATGAATATAGAAACGACCAAAGGGACAATGCCAAGGAAGTAATGGATTTTGATACCAATACTAATGGTTATACCGATTTTAATACCGCCTTGAGTTCTGATTTTACTTTCGGAAATATTCAACAGTCACCATCTTTTGGAGTGCGTAGTGATGGAGAAAAATTGAATATTAGGGCCGATGCCTCCTATGTGATGACGGAACTTAAGAATGAAGACTTTCTTCAGAATACCTCTTTTTCCAATTCTTATAAGAATTTATTGTTCAGGACTAGAGTAAGGTATAATTTAGGTAAGAACAAACGTATTTACCTTAGGTATAACTCCAGTCTAAATGTGCCATCTGTAAATCAATTACAACCTGTGCCCAATATCAACGATCCATTGAACGTGGTAATAGGGAATCCCAATTTACTGCCGAGTATTAACCATGGCGTTGATTTTAATTACAATAATTATAATTGGAAGGATAGAACCGGAATTTTTCTTTATACCGGATTTGATATCCAAAAGGATAGGGTGTCTGCTATCTCCACAACGGACGATAATTTTTTAAGGACTACCCGTTATACCAATGTGGATGGCAATTATAGCGGATACGGGGGTGTAGGGTATTCCAAGCAAATAAAGAAAGACAGTCTATATACCCTTAAATTCAATGTAAGGCCAAGATTGAGTTATGGTAGGCAGGTAAGTTTCACCAATGGAGTGGAATTAAAGGCAAAAAGTTTTGATGTTACGCCCTATGTTTCAACTACCTATAATTATAAGGAACAGTTAGAGATTGAACCCGGATATGGTATAGGCTTTAACAATACCACCTATAATTTGGAAAGTGTTGAGGATATAAAATTCACCTCCCAGAATGCCAGTCTAAGGGTTACGACCTATTGGCCCAAAAATTTAATTTGGGGCAATGATTTAAAATATAGTTATAATGGCAATGTGGGTCCAGGATTTAGAAAGGATGCCCTTTTTTGGAATATGAGCTTGGGACTTCAAGTGCTGGATGACAAGGGCACTTTAAAGGTTTTGGCCTATGACTTGCTAGATCAAAATATAAATACCCGTAGGACTACAGGGGAAGATTTTATTCAGGATTTTCAAGGTACTGTGCTGCAGCAATATTTTATGGCAAGCTTTACCTATAAGTTTGATCAGTTTGGGGGCAAAAAACCTGATGTTGGAGGTAGAAGAGGTCATTACAATTAATGTTTTTGAGGTGTACCTGGTTTGAAGGGTTTCTGTATTGAAGATTTTGTGGTTCGAGGTGTTTCAAATCGCCAAATTGACCCATTTTCAAATTAAGCCATTGCTACATTAAAACATTGGTACATTGGTACATTGGTACATTGATTCATTGTTCCATTTCCAAATCATCACATTAAACCATTGTTGCATTCTTTTGGATATGGGCCACTTCCGCCTTTTTTTACTTCTAGTCTCTAGTTTCTAATTTGAATTGTTTCTGTATTGAAGATTATGTGGTTCTACGTGTTTCAAATCGCCAAATCGACCCATTTTCAAATTAAGTCATTGCTACATTACTACATTGGTAAATTGTTACATTGATTCATTGTTCCATTTCCAAATCATCACATTAAACCATTGTTACATTCTTTTGGACACTGGTCACTTCCGCCTTTTTTTACTTCTAGTCTCTAGTTTGAATTGTTTCTGGATTGTGGATTTTGTGGTTATATGTGTTTCAAATCGCCAAATCGACCCATTTTCAAATTAAGCAATTGTTACATTAAAACATTGGTACATTGGTACATTGGTACATTGAAACATTGGTACATTGAAACATTGAAAAATCACCATCCCCCAGAGGAGCCACCGCCACCAAAGCCGCCACCGCCGAAGCCTCCTCCGAAACCACCGCCTCCGCTGCCAAAGCCACCTCCTGAAGACCCTGATCTATAGCCGCCCCGGCCCATATTGCTGAGTACAATAATGTCCCAAAGGTCCATGCCCTTTCGGTTGCCTCCTTTACCGCCACCTCTTCTTCCTTTGTTGGAAAGTATAATGAGGATTACTATAAAAATAATGAAAGGGAGTAAGGTCTGAAATGGAAACCCTGGGCTTTTGTCGAAACTGCGCTCTTCCTTGAATTCTCCATTGAGCACATCAAAAATGGCATCCGCCCCTTTGTTGAGTCCGTCGTAATAGTTGCCCAATTTGAATTCTGGTATAATGACAGTTTCTATAATGCGTTTGGAAAGGGCATCTGTTAGCAGGGGCTCTATTCCATAGCCTGTATTAATGGCAATTTTCCTGTCGTCCCTGGCCAATAAAATTAAAATACCGTTGTCCTCTTTGGCCTGACCAATTCCCCAGGCATGGCCCCAGTTGGCACCTAAAAAGTTTATATTTTCTCCTTGGGTAGAGGAGATAATGGCCGTTACGATCTGGGTGGAAGTGCTGTCCGAATAACGGATAAGCTTTTGTTCCAGACTGGTTTTTTGTTCGGTAGAGAGTAAATTTATATAATCATAAACGCTAGTTTGTTCCTGAAGCTTAGGTTTTTCGGGAATTTTAAATTGGGCAACAGTTATGGAGAAGCTGCATAATACCAGGAATAAGAGACTACCCTTTAGATACTTCATTGCTTAATTCGTTGGTGTTATTATGTCGCCAAGGGAAATGGGTCTCCAATTCCTTGCCGGCCATGAGTATTCCTGCTATGATACCTTGCTTAAAATCTCCCTTTTTAAAATGATTTTCCAGAATCGTTTTGGTATTGTCCCAAAAATTATCGGGTACTACCCGGTCTATGCCCTTATCGCCATAAATAACAAACTTCTTGTCATGTACTGCAATGTAGATCAATACCCCATTTTCTTCTTTGGTATTGTCCATTTTTAAATAGTGGAATACTTCTTGGGCCCGTTCAAAATGGGGTTTTTTGGACATAGGTTCAATATGGACCCTTATTTCCCCGGAAGTATTTTTTTCGGCCTCTACAATAGCATTCACTATTTCCAATTCCTCATTGGCCGTTAAAAAATCTTCTACTTTGGACATCTTGTTTTTAGTTGAATTCGAAGTTCACGTCTGGAGCCTGCTCTGCACCGGCTTCCGATTTAAAGTAAGCCAGTTCATTAAAATTAAATAGGCCTGCCAATACCGAATTGGGGAAGGTTTTTATGTGATTGTTATAAGGCAGAACGCTTTCGTTAAAGCGATTTCGTTCTATGTTTATTCTGTTTTCCGTACCTTCCAATTGGGACTGCAGTTCCAGGAAATTTTGGTTGGCTTTCAGGTCAGGATAACGCTCCACGGTTACCAAAAGACTTTTTAGGGCACCGCTAAGTCCGCCCTGGACCTCATTGAATTTTGCCAGTTGCTCAGGGGTTATGTTCGTGGGGTCTATACTAACGGAGGTGGCTTTTGCCCTAGCTTCTATCACCGCTGTAAGGGTGCCTTTTTCGAAATCCGCTGCACCTTGTACCGTCTTGACCAGGTTGCCAATAAGATCGTTTCGTCTTTGGTATGCGCTCTCCACATTGGCCCATGTCTGGGTAGAGGTTTCTTTAAGTTTAATAGCTGTGTTGTTAAAGCCTACGGCCCATTGGTACAAACCTATTCCTATAACGGCAAGGATAATTACTGGAATTAACCATTTTTTCATGATCAGTGTATTTAGTGTTATTTATAGTTGGTTCTTAATTTTGATCAGTTCTGCCTTAACCTTTTCCAATTTTTGGATTACATCAAAGGTAGATAAAGTCTTTAATTTATCTTCCTTTAAATGGGTTTTGGCACCTTCCAGGGTAAAACCGCGCTCTTTTACCAAATGGTAGATAAGTTGCAGGTTTTTAATGTCCTGGGGTGTGAATTTTCTATTGCCCTTTGCGTTTTTTTTAGGCTTGAGCACATCGAACTCCTTCTCCCAAAAACGGATAAGTGAGGTGTTCACATCAAAGGCATCGGCCACTTCACCAATGCCATAATATCGTTTTTCCGGAAGATCTATGTGCATTAATCCAGGGATTGGTTTTCTTGGTTCGCGTATTTCAACATATTTTCGAATTCCTCAGCGGTTAAACTGCCGTAGTAGAAGTTGATGGGGTTAATGCGTTCGTCATCTTTCCAAACCTCATAATGAAGGTGTGGCGCCTCTGATCTTCCAGTGTTGCCCACAAAACCGATGAGGTCGCCCCTTTTTACTTTTTGGCGGGCTTTGACGTTGTACTGACTTAAATGACCGTAAAGGCTCATATATCCATAACCGTGATCTATTCTTATGTGTTTCCCGTAGCCTGAGGCATTGTTGTCTGCCCGCGTAATAGTTCCGTCGCCCGAGGCATAAATAGGAGTACCTTTAGGGGAAGTGAAATCCATTCCCCAGTGCATTTTCCTAGCTTTGGTAAATGGGTCGGATCGCCAACCGTAACCAGATGCCATCCGCGTAAGATCTTCGTTTTTTATAGGTTGTATGGCAGGAATTGCCGCCAATAACTTCTCTTTTTCCTCTGCCAGTTTGGTAATTTCATCAAGTGATTTGGATTGTATTACCATTTGTTTTTGGATAATATCCAGCCTTTTGGTAGTGGCGATGATCATATCGGAATTGTTGAAGCCTTCAAGGGATTTGTACCTGTTTACACCTCCAAATCCTGCTCTTCTCTGTTCTTCAGGAATGGGGTTGGCCTCGAAATACAATCTGTAGATGTTGTTGTCCCTGTCCTCAATATTGGCCAGTACATTTTCTATCTGCTCCATTTTTTTGCCCAGCAATTCGAATTGAAGTTCGTAATTTTTTACCTCCCTGGCCAAGGAAAGTTCGCGTGGGGTGTTTACCAAATTAGTATTTAAGAGCAATATAAGGCCTAAAAATCCAAATAGAAATGACCCTAGAAAAAATAGAGCAATATTTCTATATCTTCTGGATTTTCTGGGTTCTATCTTACGGTAAGATAGGGTGTCCGGGTCGTAATAATATTTTACCTTAGACATGTATCTAATTTATCCTATTTTTGTGGTCGTGTTTATAGATAACTTGCAAATTTGCAAAATGTTTTCTAACAACCGTTAAATATATAAAAAGCTTACCAATTTACATGAAATCCCAAGAAATTAGAGCCAAGTTTTTAGAATTTTTTAAGGAAAAAAACCATAAAATTGTTCCTTCTGCACCTATGGTCATCAAAGATGATCCAACATTAATGTTTACCAATGCGGGCATGAATCAGTTTAAGGAGTTTTTCTTGGGAAATTCAATTCCTAAGTACACTCGTGTGGCCGACACTCAAAAATGTCTGAGGGTTAGCGGCAAGCATAACGATTTGGAAGAGGTGGGGAAGGATACCTACCACCATACCATGTTCGAAATGTTGGGGAATTGGAGTTTTGGGGACTACTTTAAGGCCGAGGCCATTGCCTGGGCGTGGGAGTTTTTAACAGAAGTGTGCAAGATTGATAAGGACAGCCTTTACGTAACGGTCTTTGAGGGAAGTGAGGATGCCGATAAATTGGACCAAGATACGGAAGCCTTGGAGCTTTGGACTAAGATAGTCGCCAAGGACAAGATTCTTTTTGGGAACAAGAAAGATAATTTTTGGGAAATGGGAGACCAAGGACCCTGTGGACCATGTTCGGAGATACATGTGGATATCCGTTCGGCCGAGGAAAAGGCCAAAGTATCCGGTGCTTCGCTAGTGAATAATGATCACCCCCAGGTCGTTGAGATCTGGAACCTGGTTTTTATGCAGTACAATAGGAAGGCCAACGGACAATTGGAATCCTTGCCGGCCAAACATGTGGATACCGGAATGGGCTTTGAACGTTTGTGCATGGTAATGCAGGGTGTGCAGTCCAATTACGATACCGATGTATTTACCCCTATAATCAGGGAGATAGAGACTATTACCAATTCCAAATATGGGAAGGATGAAGAAATAAATATTGCCATAAGGGTAATTGCCGATCATATACGTGCGGTTTCATTTTCCATTGCGGACGGACAATTGCCCAGTAATACGGGCGCGGGCTATGTAATCCGCAGAATTTTGCGAAGGGCCATTCGTTACGGTTTCACCTTTTTGAACACCAAGGAACCTTTTATGTTTCTATTGGTAAAGGTGCTTTCCGATACCATGGGGAAATCCTTTCCAGAACTTAAGGACCAGCAACAGTTAATTGAAAATGTGGTCAAGGAAGAAGAACATTCTTTTTTAAAGACTTTGGACCAGGGATTATTGTTGTTGGATAATATAGTTGCCGAAAACAAGGACAAAAAAATAGATGGTAGAAAAGCCTTCGAGCTTTATGATACCTTCGGATTTCCTATCGATTTAACAGCACTTATTTTAAGTGAAAGAGGATATGATCTGGATGAAAGAGGTTTCGAGACTGCCATGAAGGAGCAAAAGGACCGTTCCAGATCGGCATCTGAAGTGTCCAAAGAAGATTGGATCGTTCTTGCCGAGGATCCGCAGCAGGAATTTGTGGGTTATGATAATTTGGAGACCTCGGTAAAAATTGTAAAATACAGAAAAGTTACTTCCAAGAAGGAGGGAGAGCAATATCAGATTGTATTCAACCTAACCCCGTTTTATCCCGAAGGGGGAGGGCAGGTTGGTGACAAAGGGTATTTGGAAGCCCCCAATGGCGATGTGGTATATATATTGGATACCAAAAAAGAAAATAACGAGATTGTCCATTTTGCAAAAAATTTACCCAAGGACACTGGGGGCAAATTTAAGGCTGTGGTAGATGCAAAGCAACGCAAGAGAACCGAATGTAACCATACGGCCACGCATTTATTGCACCAGGCACTACGTGAAATTCTGGGGACCCATGTGGAACAAAAAGGTTCTGCTGTACATTCCAAATACCTGCGTTTCGATTTTTCCCATTTTGCCAAACTTAGTACGGATGAACTTACATCTATAGAAAGTTTTGTAAATGCCCGCATAAGTAATGGCCTGCCTTTGGAGGAACAGCGCAATGTGCCCATGGAAAAGGCCTTGGAACAAGGGGCAATGGCCCTTTTTGGGGAAAAATATGGCGATGCGGTCAGGACCATTCGTTTTGGACAATCCATAGAACTTTGTGGGGGTACCCATGTGAAGAATACTGCCGATATCTGGCATTTTAGAATTAGGTCGGAAGGGGCTGTGGCAGCGGGCATACGGAGAATAGAGGCCATAACCTCCGATGCGGTCAAGGATTTCTTTTCCGAAAGTAATAATACCCTTTTGGAAATTAAGGAACTCTTGAACAATTCCCAGGAACCAGTTAAGGCTTTGACGGCCTTGCAAGATGAAAATTTGAGGTTGAAAAAAGAGTTGGAGAACCTATTAAAAGAGAAGGCTAAAAATTTGAAGGGCGAGTTGCTCAATGAACTTACCAAAGTGAACGGAATTCAATTCTTGGCCAAGAAGGTGGATTTGGATGCCGCAGGAATAAAGGACATCTCCTTTGAGATGGGCCAGAACAGAAAGGATCTATTTTTACTTTTCGCCTCGGAGAACGAGGGCAAAGCACTTTTGTCCTGTTATATCTCCAAAGAATTGGTAGAGCAGAGGAAATTGAATGCCGGAACCATAGTTCGGGAGCTTGGAAAGTACATTCAAGGTGGCGGGGGCGGACAACCGTTTTTTGCTACCGCCGGAGGTAAAAATCCAGCTGGGATTGGCGAGGTGCTGGAGAAAGCCAAAGCTTATATAGTTTAGGGCGGCAGTAAGAATCTGAATAGTTGTATTATCTTAAGAAGGCTTTAGAGTTGCTTAAGGAGGGTAATGCTTAAAATTAAATAATGAAACTTCAAACACAGATACCTCTAAAAAAGGCTGAAAATCAGATTGATTATAACAGTCAATTAGTAGTGTTGGGGTCTTGTTTTGCCAATAATATAGGGGACAAGCTGGCGTATTATAAATTCCGGGCACTTCAAAATCCGTTTGGAGTTTTATTTCATCCTTTGGCAATTGAAAACTTGATTTCCAGGGCAATTCAAGAAGAGTCATACACAGAGGAAGAAGTGTTTTTTTTGAATGAGCGCTGGCAATGCTATGATGCACATTCCGATTTGTCCTCTGTTGCAAAAGAAGATTTGCTCGGTAGCTTAAACTCGGGTTTATCGGAAACAAAATTATATATAAACAAGGCTTCCCACATCTTCATTACTTTAGGGACCGCATGGACCTATCAATTGAAGGAGAGTGGAAAAGAAGTTGCCAATTGCCATAAGGTTCCACAGTTGGCCTTTAAGAAAGAATTACTTTCAATTGAAAAAATCGTACAAAGTTTGGAAGCTATTATACACCAGATTCAAACCATAAATACAAAAACCCAGATTGTTTTTACAGTTTCGCCAGTGCGTCATTTAAAGGATGGAATTCTGGAAAATCAACTAAGTAAGGCACATTTAATCAGTGCTGTTCATCAAATAATAAAAAAAGGGAATGCCTTGTATTTCCCCAGTTATGAACTAATGATGGACGAACTTCGGGATTATCGCTTTTACGGGAATGATCTGGTGCATCCCAATGATCTGGCGATTACCTATATCTGGGAAAAGTTTGTTTCTGTATGGATCGCCCAAGAGGCGTGGCCAACTATGGAAAAGGTGGCTGCTGTGCAAAGTGGCTTAAATCACAGGCCTTTTAATCCTGAATCACTAAAGCATCAGGATTTCCTTAAGGCACTTGATCAAAAAATTACGTACCTTCAAAAGAAGTATCCTTATATGAAATTTTAGTGCATGAAGAAAGTATTTATCGGGGTAATCCTTACGTTGGCTGTTGTTTTAATTTTTCGTTCCTGTTCTGAGGAGAAAGAAAAGAAGTCGATTTTAAAAGAGAATTCCATGCTTATTCAAGAGCAGATCAATAACGTTTCCAAATTGATCGTTACCGAAGGGCACTTTGCCGAAGTTTACAATTATAAGGATTCCCAGCAATTATTTGGCCCGTTGATTACTGCCGATAAAAAGGCACTGGTGGTGGTCAATGCCGAGGTAACTGTGGGGTACGATTTAAGTTTGGTAAAATTCGAAATCAACGAGGATACCAAGACCCTACGGATAATAAGTATCCCGGAACCTGAAATTAAGATAAACCCCGATTTTGAATACTACGATGTTACTGCAGACTATTTAAACCAGTTCAATGCCGAGGACTACAACAAAATTAAGCGGAATGTTAATGCGTCCCTCCTGAAAAAAATAGAGGCCTCTACCTTAAAGTCCAATGCACAGAACCGATTGTTCAGCGAGCTTTCCAAATTTTTGGTACTTACCAATTCAATGGGTTGGACACTGTCCTATGGGGATAGGAACATCCAAAATTTTGATGAATTAAAGTTGCTGAATTAAATTGGGTCGGAATAGAATTGTTGACCATTATTTCACAAAAGCATTTGCCCACTTAATATAGTTCTCCCAGTCATAGTCGGTAACATCATGCTTGCCGGTGCGAATGTGGTAGGAGACCGTATTGTGGATGGGCTCGTTTACCTTGGGCATTTCCATGGTTTCTATTCCTTCCATATCGTATAAGTGGTAAACCTGTGTAGCATAATGAGCGGAAAGGAACTCGCCCCTGGGGTCTGCCCATTGGTCTTCTTGGGCGCTGGCCACATAAAGGGGTCTCGGCGCAATAAGAGCCAATAATTGATGTTGGTCTACCGGCAAGGCTTCCTCATTGTTGCTGTACTGGTTAAAATTATCGCAAAACCAATGTGGGAACCTTTCGTTTATAACCGCTAGGGTCTCTCCGAATTCTCTTTTGGACATGGCTGCGCCCCCGCAGCCAGAGTCGTTCGAAATTACCCCTGCAAACCTTTTATCCATGACCCCGGCCCAAAGCGATGTTTTGCCCAATCGGGAATGGCCAAAAGATATTACCTTGGAGGCATCTACGTCAGGATCCTTTTCAAAATAATCCAACGCTCTTACCATACCCCAGCTCCAAGCCGCAATACTGCCCCATTCGTCCAGCTTGGGCCGACTCTGGTCTTGTTGATACAGGAGACTGTGTATACCGTCCGAGAAATCATTTTTGTCCGGATCTACTTCGCCATAGTAAATGGTGGCTAGGCCGTAACCGGCTTCCAATATTTTTTCCACTGCCCAACGATTCGTTCTTTTTCCCCTCGACTCTTCGGTCAAGGTGTTGTTTTCAATTTGGAATGATTCATTGTTATTGGCCCAGGCAGATGAAATCAATACGGCCTTGTCTTCCGTAATCGTATGGTTGCCATAAAAATTATAGCCCAAAAAAACGGCTGCCTTTGCTATATTCTTGGGCAGATAAAGCAAAATGGTATAGCTCAAGGTTTTGCCATTGTTCTTAAAAGTAAGTTCTACCTGCTTGCGCTTGGCTTTTCCGTTAAGAGCATTGTCGTCCTGTTCCAAAATGTTATAGGAGTCTATCTTAAGGGTTTTGGGGATCTTGCCGTATACATTGTTTTCAAAAAAATGAAGTAGCTCCGGCCGTCTTGCTTTTTCCCATTTTTTAACCGATTTGATCTTTTTTCCTTTAAATGTCGTCAGCGGATCTGGCACCTCAAAGTAAGGGACCTTGCTTTCGTCATAATTGGTTTGGGATAGCAGAGGGGACATGGACAAAATAAAAAAGGCACACACAAAACAAGTTAAGAGCTTCATTTTAGATCTATTAAAGGTAGCGGCATAAATATAGGGAATCCAAATGAAACTAATGACCTAGTTTATACAACCAAACTTTTGTCTACCAACTCCAGTCCGTCGTCTATCAGATGGCCTAATTGTGGTTTTTGGAACTTAAGGGCTTCCAAGTGTGCTTTCAGATCTTTGGCAAAAATTCCGTCGCCATTATTTTTTGCCAATTCGTACAATTCAACCGAAAGCAACCAATCTTCTGGGTGGTTGGCTTTTATTTCCTGGAAGACTTTGTTTCTGGAGATAGTTACATTTTTACCTTCCCTAAATTCCCTGACCTGCTTGTATAATTGTTCCAATTGTTTTCTTTTTTCAGTTTTGGCCGATTTTAAGGTGGTGTCGGTTACTTTGTGCGTAACCAGGTCAAAACTTTTTAAATCCGCAGGACCATTAAATACAGAAACAATATTTTCCCCCACAGCCATATGGTATAAGCCCTGGTGCGGATGGAAGAGGATTTTATCATTATGGGTAACCGTGCAATTTGCCAAGGTAATCAGAATAATTTCTCCCTTTAGGTTTCTGGTACCCGTAATAATTTCCCCTGAAACTTTTATGTCTCCTATAAATTCAAGGTCCACTTTTTCGCCTTCATAGATATTATAGGCCTTTAAGTCGCGGGGACTCATATCCTCTATAGCAAGATTTATGCCTTTCAATTTTCCTATTGGCGCACCAAAACCGTTGGGATGTTGCTTAATACTGTGTCCTATCAATTCCTTTTCACGGTAGGCAAGGGCCGTATTGCCTTTGGTCTGTAAATAGACCGGTTTTCCTTCATGGGCAATGGCACTCTCAAAATGTCCTGATATTTGCAGGCCAGTACTTAGCTCTACGGTGCCCATTTCCTTGGAGTTGATAAGCTTTTCCAAGCCACTTAAGCCACCTTGTCTCAAGGACATGGTGTTGGCAAACTCCTCCAACACTTGGTTGAGGTAGGCAAAGTCCGGGGTAACAAAAAGTTGGGGCTGTGGTTGGGTTATATCAAAGGAAGTATGTGCTGCTTCTAGGGAATATGGAATTTTTTTGACCTTGTCGGTCATGCACCAGGCACTTTCTCCAATAGAGGATAGTAGACCCGCACCATATATTTTTGGTCGCTCCACAGTACCAATCAGCCCGTATTCCACGGTCCACCAATGAAGATTTCGAATCAGGGCCATTTCACTGGGTTCCCCCATATTCAATTGCAGGTCCTCAATTTTCTTTTGGGCCTTATCTATGTCCTCTTGAGGGGTGCCTTCGGCTTCTTTTATAATGGACAAATGTCTTACGGCTTCGTATAGTTCGTAATCTTTGGCACTGGAAATGGCCTTGCATCCAATCTCCCCAAACCTACGCAGGTATTCCGCATATTCAGGATTGGCTATTATAGGGGCGTGCCCAGCTCCTTCATGAATAATATCGGGTGCGGGGGTATATTCAATATGCTCCAATTGTCGAATATCCGACGCAATGACCAAGACATTGTAGGCCTGGAATTCCATAAAGGCAGAAGGGGGAATAAAGCCATCCACGGCCACGGCAGCCCACCCAATTTCTTTTAAAATACGGTTCATACCGTACATATTGGGAATATAGTCTATGGAAATCCCCGTTTTGTTTAGGCCTTCCAAATAACTTTTATGGGCCACCTTACTTAGATAATCTACATTTTTTCGCATTACGTATCGCCATACCGCCTGATCTATAGGGGAATAATCCTCATAATTTTGCGGTTTTATGTATTGCTTCAAATGCTCGGGAAGCTTATCCAATATGAAGTTGCTTTCAAAGGACATAGATTGTGTTTTATTCCTTTTAAAGATACAAAATGCGCCCGTGTCTCCCAAGAATGACCTTTTGTAATTACATGGCTAAAGAAAGTAAAAAGGCACTTAAAAAATGGTTTAATGGCAGTTTTGGATAACCTATCTTTTGGAGGGGAATCAAAAAAAAATCCCTTCCTGAATGGGAAGGGAATTAGGGAGAATTTAATCTAAAAAATCAACTAAAGATGCTCTAGGTATTAAGTGTTTTCTATGTAAAATATTTAATTCACAGCTGATCCGGGAGGATAGGCTTCCAATATTTCAGAAACGAATTCTTTGATCCTTTTCTCTTTCTTTTCCATATTTCTAATGTTGTTCAAGGTGCCAACACCCCTTCCTTGCCAAACCAGTTCCTTGTTCTGGGCATCTATGATGTCTATATATAAAGAGCCTTCGGTCCTGGTGCTAACATTGTTTCCTCCGTAAAATGGAGATCCCCAGTAAAAGGGGGACCAGCCCCAACCATAAAAGCCTGCGCCCCAATAGTTGCTGTACACATCTACCTGTTGTCTTTCCTTGGTAAAAATGCTCAATAGCATATCAGGATTTTCAGATTTTACGTAACCTCTAGAGCTCATTTCTGCATCAATGGCCTTTAATATTCTCTTTTTGTCCAAATCTGAAATCTGGGCCTTGTCTATCCCAGTTTTATAAAAGGCATAGGTTTTGAACGAATTAAAATTTGCTTCTTTATCATAATCCGATAATACACGTACCGATGTGCAGGAACTGGCGAAGAGCAGTACCATGATCGGAACGACTAAAAATTTAATCTTTTTCATAGCTATTATATTTGAATTAGTACTTGTAATATTCAATGTAACCAAACTCAAAAATCATGCCGAATACCTTAATTATGGCCCCGTGCATTCGTTTTTTGATTATAGCCGTAAGGACAATGTCTGCAGCCACTTTCGCAACAATACCCCCTTTTTAGATGATATTGTTTTGTAAAAACCTTGTATCCTTCCTCTGAAAGGTAAAAATCCCCTTCCTCCAGTGGTATAAATTTCTTCATCGATGTAAATTTATGGGATTTATACCAAATAATTTAAGCTGGTCATTTAAGTTGGGATCCATTTAACAAAGTTTAGCATACTTTTTGTATTTGAACCTATTTTGTTCGTAGTAAGTCGATTATGGAAAGTTTTTACGAATTGCCCATTTATCTTTGATATGCGTGATATTTATCCGAAAGAATGATTTTAGTTTTTAAACATTTATTTTACAAGAACTATGTTGGTCTCTCCCTGTGGCCCTTCATTATTTTGAAGAACTCTTCTTTAAAAAAGGATGCTACGCTTCTTAATCACGAAAAAATACACCTAAGGCAACAAAGGGAACTATTGATTGTCCCCTTTTATTTCTTGTATTTATTGGAAGGCATTATAAGGTACCTCATTCATTTTGATGCTTACAAGGCCTATCAAAATATAAGCTTTGAAAGGGAGGCCTACGCTAATGAAACTAATTTATATTATCTGCAAGAGAGAAGTACTTTTAGTTTTATTAAATATCTTTGGGGTCAAAAGCCCTAGGAGTGCAGGCAATAAATCAGGAAGTAGACCTTTCTATTCTAAACAAAAAACAGGTTTCCTTGGTGGTAAAAAGGGAAGACCTGATACACCCGTTTATTTCCGGAAATAAATACCGAAAACTTAAGTATAATATTTTAGATGCCAAGCAAAAGGGCTTGGATACCATTTTAACTTTTGGTGGGGCCTATTCCAACCATATTGCCGCGACTGCATATGCCGGAAATTTGTTCGGGATTAAGACCATTGGGGTTATCAGGGGGGAGGAACTAAGTCAAAATTGGATGCTTAATCCAACCTTGTCACAGGCTCATAGACATGGTATGGATTTTAAGTTTATTTCAAGGGAGGCGTATAGGCGCAAGACAGAACCTTCTTTTTTGGAGCTTTTGGACAAGGAATTGGGACCCTATTACCTGATTCCCGAGGGCGGCACTAATTCGCTTGCCGTTAAGGGGTGTGAGGAGATATTGACTCCAGAGGACAAGGATTTTAACGTGCTTTGCTCCAGTGTAGGAACCGGTGGAACCTTGGCCGGAATTATTAATTCTTCACTTCATTATCAGAGAATTATAGGCTTTCCTTCCCTAAAAGGTGATTTTTTGAAAAAAGATATTCGTAATTTTACGGCCAAAGAAAACTGGGAAATCAATACCGATTATCATTTTGGGGGTTATGCCAAAGTTTCTGAAGCGCTTATAGGGTTTATTAATTATTTTAAGGACAAGACCAATATTCCTACAGATCCTATTTATACAGGGAAGCTTTTGTATGGTATTTTGGATTTGGTAAAAAATGATTATTTTAAACCAGGAACCAAAATTTTGGCGATACACAGTGGTGGTCTGCAGGGGATAGCAGGAATGAATTTAGTTTTAAAAAAGAAGAATCTTCCATTAATAAAAGTATGATAAAAAGAATAGCGTTAACAACAATATTGGGTTTGTTTCTAGTGAGTTGCGGTGTTAAAAAGCGAACCACTTATGCTAAAAAACCAGATCCAAGGACCACTACAGTTACTACCGGACCGGAGTCCAAACCGCTAGACGAATCCAAAACTGAGGCAGCCTATGCCTTGCCGGAGGACAATGGCAAATTTGTAAAGTTCACGGTTAATTCTACTGAGGAATATATAGAGACCTTTGCGGAAATAGCCCAATTTGAAATGAAAGCTTATGGTATACCTGCCAGTATTACCTTGGCACAGGGCATCCTGGAAAGTGGTGCAGGGAGAGGCGTCCTGGGCGCCAAGACCAATAATCATTTTGGAATAAAATGCCATACCGGTTGGGAAGGGGATTATGATTTTCATGATGACGATGAAAAAGGGGAATGTTTTAGGAAATATAACCATCCCATGTATTCCTTTAGGGATCATAGTATATTCTTGTCCTCCCGTGCCAGATATGCTTTTTTGTTCGACTTGGATCACGATGATTATAAGGCGTGGGCCTATGGTTTAAAAGAGGCCGGTTATGCAACGGACCGTAAATATCCCCATAAGTTGATCGCGCTTATAGAGCGTTATGAATTGGATAAATATGACAGGACGGTTGTAAAGTCTGGGGCAATTGTAAAAAAGGAACCGAAACAGTACGAACATAAAATTCATGTGGTTCAAAAGGGAGATACCCTATATTCCATTTCCAAGCGCTATTTTGTCTCCATCCCGGAATTGATGAAGTTGAACAATATGAACAATAGTAATTTGGCCGAGGGCCAAAAATTGACGGTTAAATCTGAAAAAATTAGATAATCTATGATTTATAGAAGAAGCAGTGCTTTATTTGCTGAAGCACAGCGTTATATTCCTGGAGGGGTAAATTCCCCTGTTAGGGCCTTTAAGGCCGTTGGAGGTAATCCTGTATTTGTGAAGGAGGCCAAAGGGGCATATTTGTATGATGAGGATGGCAACAGATTAATAGATTACATTGCATCCTGGGGGCCGCTCATCTTGGGCCATGCCTATGCTCCCGTAATAGATGCGGTTATTGAGAAGGCAAAAAAGGGAACTTCGTTCGGAATGCCAACGGAAATAGAAACCCAATTGGCAAAGCTGGCGGTTTCCATGGTCCCCAATATAGATAAGATACGTTTTGTAAACAGTGGAACGGAAGCCTGCATGAGTGCTGTGCGTTTGGCCAGGGGATTTACGGGAAAGGACAAAATAATAAAGTTTGCAGGATGCTACCACGGTCATTCGGATTCCTTTTTAATTCAAGCCGGAAGTGGGGCGGTTACCTTTGGTAGTCCAAATAGTCCCGGGGTTACCCAGGGCACTGCAAAGGATACCCTTTTGGCGGCGTATAATAATCTGGAAAGTGTAAAGGCCTTGGCTGCTGCCAATAAAGGAGAAATTGCCGCCATTATTATTGAGCCCGTAGCCGGTAATATGGGATGTATTATTCCGGAAGAAAATTTTATTAAGGGGTTGCGTGAACTTTGTGACCAAGAGGATATATTGCTGATTTTTGATGAGGTTATGACCGGGTTCAGATTGGCAAAAGGAGGTGCCCAGGAAGTATTGGGGGTAGATGCCGATATTGTTACTTTTGGGAAGGTTATTGGAGGAGGATTGCCTGTTGGTGCTTTTGCGGCCAGAGAGGAGATCATGGGGCATTTGGCTCCTGATGGTCCAGTGTATCAAGCGGGAACTTTAAGCGGAAACCCCTTGGCAATGAGTGCCGGATTGGCAATGTTGACCGAATTGAACAATAACCCTGAAGTTTTTAGGAGTTTGGCCGATAAGACCAAATACTTGGGAAAAGGAATGGCAAAGGTGTTGACGGATAATCATATTCCTTTTCAGATGAATAGGTTCGGCTCCATGATCTCTATACATTTTACAGAAGAACCAGTGGTAGATTTTGAAACATCGGCCAAAGGCAACAATGCCGTTTTTAAGAAATATTTCCACGGTATGCTCAACCAGGGGATATACTTGCCGCCAAGTGCGTTTGAAAGTTACTTCTTAAACGATGCCCTAAGTTATGAAGATTTGGACGAGACCATCGCCGCGCTCGCCAATATTGCCAAGGATCTACATTGATCAATAAAAGTAAGAAGGCTAAATAGACACCAATCTGCCTATTTAGCCTTCTGTATTAAAGAGGGGAAGAAGTTTTATTTTCCAGACCTTTTGCCCTTTTCCTCCATTCCTCTACCTTTTCTATGGCCTTCCCGGTTTTTTTTCATCTTTTCCCATTTCTCATATTGCTCCTTGTTCAATATTTTCTTCATCTTTTCTTTTTGGGCTATCTGATGATCCAGCATGGCAGTTTTCATGGCATAACGCTCTTCAGAAGTTAATTTTTTAGCCTCGCCACTTTCTTTTCTCGCCTTCATTTCATCCATTTTCTCCGAACGTTTCACGGCATTTTCCAGGTTTATACTTTGAATTTCCTTTTGTTGGGCATCGCTAAGGTCCAGGGCCAGGGTCATCTGCTTCGTTTGCAGGGTGGCAATTTGTTCAGGGCTCATATCCTTCATATCGCCTCTGTGGCCTCTTTCTCGTTCTGGTTTTTGTGCCATGGCGGTTATACCGGCCATCAATACAATTAATACAACTATCTTTTTCATATTATTTATTATTTACTGTTTTGTATATAGGACAATATGATATTGGATTGGTTTAACGGGAAGGTTTATTTTATGGCAATTTTAACAGCTGTCATATATGGATGTGAGGGGAGGATAAGTAATGTTGAAGGCAAATTATTTAGTCCCTAACGGATTAGGGATAGGTGTATTGGCAAATTTAAAAAGGGCATAAACCTTGGTTTATGCCCTTTTTCAAAACAAATTATTGGATTGTTGTTATTGTACGTTTATCAAGTGGTTTTCAGAGTTACTGGCCAAAGCTTCTGTAGTAACTTCCGATTTTTCAATTGAGATCAAGTCTTTATTTGCTTCAGTATTGTCAGTCAGATTATTATAAACCAATGCGGATACGAAAAAACAAATAAAATATAAGAGACTTTTTATTTTGTAGGACATAGATTTGGGGTTTTTATTATACCTCTAAGATATATAATCTATTGCCTCCAAATTGGCCAATGTTGTGAAACCTATTTAAAGTTGTTGTAAAATGACCAATAAATGTGGTCGTGAATTTTAAAAGAGAGCAGAAGTGGACTTATTCCTGAATTTTCTCCAGTTTTGCCAACTGATAGTCAAGATCCAAATTATCGGATGGGAGCTCAATGATTTCTGCCGAATCCCTATTGTTTTTATTGTTATTTTCGGGCTCCAAGGCATAGTACAAAACAGCTGAAGCTACAAAACAAATAAAATACAATAAGCTTTTTATTTTATAGGACATAGATTGGGGGGTATTAATAAAGGTCTGAAAGTAGGAAAAATATTAAATGCCGGAAAATAAATATTGTTAAATTTTACATTTAATCGTCAAAAGGTATCCGTTCAACGGAAAAATATAGAATTTAGGTTTAAAAAAGGGCTATCTATTAAAATAGCCCTTTTTAATTATATTGAATGTTATTTTTAAAACATTTCAGGTGGATCTTATATTGTGATCGATCTAAGCGTTGGGGTCCAAAATCAATTCTATCCGGTCCACTGCATCTTGTAAATGATACTTAGTCATGGGATCTATTGTTCTATTGATTGCATTTTTTAGGTCTTTTCTAAGAATATTCAATTCCGCTCTTGCAATTGAGCGAATATCGGACTGACCGGTGTTGATCGGCGTGGATTTTTGATATCCTCCAGAATCTCCCTTTTTGCTTTCGTTGTCAGCGGTCATCAAAAAGGCCAACCTTTCAATATGTGCCTTTTGTAGATTTCTTCTATAGGTGTCAATTTTGCTCCCATTTCGTGTTTCGGACCACAGCCCTTTTCTAAGGTCGCCCATCATTTCCAACAGGGAATAGGCCTCTGTACCGTTCAGAGTTTGGTTCTCGATCATCCTGGCCATTTTGCCTAAACTCAATATATTGTCCAGTGTTCTAACTTGCAGGCTTCTTATGCGCTCTACTGAACCTGAATACTCTATTTTATTAAAAATGTTTGGAACGATCAACCATTCTGGAGTTTGGAATAATTGTTCCTGAACAAATAGCAGGCAGTTTCTTTGATGCTCCCTGTCAACAGGGGTATAGACAGCCCCTTCCTGATCATAGGTCTTATACTGCTCATAAACACCGCCAATATTATTGCTAACATGCCCCATATATCTATTAAATTGGGAAATTACCTGGCCGTACATGGTGTTTAGATCGTCATATTCCTTTCCGTTTTCGGCCGTCCATTCAATTAGTTTTGGAGTTATTCGCTTAAGATTTTCAATACCGTAGGCACTTGCCTTTATGGCGTCGTCTCCCAAATCTTCGGTCTGCGAACTTGGATCAACCACATCTCCTACTTGTTGGTGACCAAATCTGTATAATGGATCACCGGCGTGTTTTAGGATCCAGCTATCCAAGGTTTGCTTTTCCTCTTTGTCCGATTTATCCAAAATGGGTCGGTATCCCCAACCAATGGCATACTTGTCGTATATGCCTATTTCTGGCATAAGGGCTACACCCTCGTCTCCTGGTTGGGCAATATAGTTGAATCTGGCATAGTCCATTATAGATGGCGCCGTACCGTACTTTTTGGTGAAGGAAGCGGAGCGGAGCGAATCGACTGGATAGGCTACACTACTGCCCATGTTGTGGGGCAAACCTAGCGTATGGCCAACTTCGTGCGCAGACACAAATCTAATTAGGCGGCCCATGACCTCCTCCTTAAAAGCAACACCCCTGGCATCGGGGTTAATGGCAGCAGTTTGTACAAAAAACCAGTTTCTTAACAAGGTCATTACATTATGGTACCAATTGATATCGGATTCCAATATTTCACCGGTCCTGGGGTCACTTACATGGGGTCCGTTCGCATTGGGAATAGGGGACGCCAAATAGCGAACTACGGAATAACGCACGTCTTCTGGGGACCATTCTGGATCTTCTTCGGGAGTTGGGGGGTCTTTGGCCAAAATAGCATTTTTGAAGCCGGCAGCCTCAAAAGCAATCTGCCAGTCCTCAATGCCCTGTTTTATAAAGGGAACCCAACTTTTTGGTGTAGCCCTGTCTACATAATATACAATGGGCTTTTTGGGCTCTACAAGTTCTCCGTTTTTAAATTTTTCAATATCCTCTTCTTTCACTTCCAGCCTCCAACGGTCAAGAAAGCGCACGGTTTTGCTCTCCTGGGCATCCAGGCCATAATCCACCTGACCCCTGGCAAACCAACCAACTCGTTTATCGAAATAACGGCGTTTCATTGGTTCTTCCGGGAGCAAAATCATGGAATTGTTTATTTCAATCGAAATAGACCCCAAACTTCCATTGGAAGGAGGGTTACTGGCCACATAGGTCTTTACATGTCTTGCCTCAATATTTAAGGGATAACTTTTTAGGGTGCTTATATAGCTTCTGGAGTCGTCCAAACGTGAAACCTTATATTCCTTGCGATAATGTTCCGGCATGCCCAGGGCATTTACATCTTTCTCAAAGAGATCGTTCACTTGGATAACCGTAGCAGGATGCAAGCTGTCTTTCTTAAAAGCCTTGATATCGAATGAATATAATACAGGTTCAAAATTGGAGTTTACCACGGCTTCACTAACCGGGAGTGAATCGGCGGCAACAATATCATAGCTTACTACCCTAAGCAGGACTTTTTTGGGCAACTTCTCCCATCTTAGCACCTTGGTATTTATTTTTCCACCTCCGAAGCCAATACCCGTAGCTGTTTTGGAAATTCTGCTTACCATTAGCATTTCCTTGTTAAAAAGGGAGTCCGGTATTTCGTAGTAATGACTTTCATCTACTACATGCACATCAAAAAGGCCCTTATCCGTTTTGGCATCTTTGGTGATTACCTTTTCATAGGGTTCTATTTCTCCTTTTTTGGATTTTTCCTTGGTGTCGGACGATTCAGATTTCGCATCCTTCTTTTTAAAAATTTGTGCTTCTACAGTATGGAAGCATCCTATAAGTACAAATGTAAATAACGCTTTCGCGAGTAAATTTTTAATCATATTTCGGGCAATTTTTATGAATACATCTAATCTTTCAAAGAACTAAAAATAATTTAAATTCTGGAAGTGGTTTGGAATTATTGCCCAATTACAAAATAATTAACGGAATTATAGGTCTTTTGGAATCTTAGGGCCCCAATTCCAGTATTCTATTGGAGCAAAGAAAAAAATAACATAGAGGTTGTAACATTTTCACATAGTACAAGTCTATTAGATTAGAGAATTTCTTTTTATAGTTTAATGGAATTAAGCTTTGTAAGGCCTTTGTGGAAACAAAGGCTTTACTTTTTTTAAGATTTTTCCGGCACCGTCGTCTAAATAGAACCTATAAATTAGAAGAGCAGGGGAATTACGAATTGGAACAATAGTATAAGCAATACCACCGAGATTAGGTTAAGAACTATTCCCACCCTTGCCATTTGATATACCTTTATGTATCCACTGGCAAAAACTATGGCATTGGGGGGCGTGGCCATGGGCAACATAAAGGCGCAGCTACTGGCAATGGTTACCGGAATCAATAAATAAAGTACAGGAACCCCAAGACCTATTGCTATACCTGCAACAACAGGAGCAAGGACTGCAACCAAAGCTACATTGCTCATTAATTCTGTCATGAAGAGCATCAATAGTATTAACAGGGATGCTGTAAATAATATACTTATATCGCTAGTAGAAATTGCGTTTGCCACCATATCTACAATACCACTTGTAGACATTCCTTCGGCCAGGGCAAGTCCACCTCCAAACAATATTAGAATTCCCCAGGCCAATTTTTCGGTATCACTCCAGCCAATTATAAAATCACCTTTTTTAAAGTTAAAGGGAATCGCAAAGAGGGAAACCGCGGCTATCATACTTATGATGGTGTCCGATAATCCTAAGGACGGAAAAATACTGTTGATCAATGTTCTAAATATCCATAGGAAAACCGTTATTCCAAAGATAGTGAGCACCATTTTTTCTTTACGGCTCGTAGGTCCCAATTTTTTTAATTCTTCCTGAATAATCTGTTTGGAACCTGTAAATTTTAATTGCTTATTGGGAAAAAACCATTTTACAAGGACTAGATAACAAATGGTTACCAGAATGGTTGAAAATGGCAATCCAACAACCATCCATTTAAGAAAGGAGATTTCAATATTGTATTCGTTTTCCAGTAAACCAATTAGAATTGAATTTGGCGGGGTTCCGATAACGGTTGCTATGCCCCCGGCGTTTGCGGAAAAGGCGATTCCCAACATTACATTGAGGGCAAAATTGCGATCATCCTTGGTAAAGCCATCGGCATCGTTTACCAAAAGTCCGATAACGGACATGGCAATGGGGAGCATAACCACAGTACTTGCGGTATTGCTGATCCACATGCTTAAAGCAGCCGTAGCGATCATAAACCCTAGGACTACCTTGTTCGGTGTAGTTCCGGTAATTCTTATGATGTTGAGGGCAATACGTTTATGTAAGTTCACTTTTTCCAGAGCCAGGGCCATTACAAAGCCTCCAAAAAACAGAAAAATGATGGGACTTCCATAGTTGGCGCCTACGTCGTTGATGGGCATAATCTTTAGGAGGGGAAACAAAATAAGGGGCAACAGGGCCGCCACCGAAATGGATACGGCTTCGGTTATCCACCAAACTACCATCCAGACCGCCACGGCGATTACCGCATCGCCTTTTTCGGAGACTAGGGTATTAGGTAAATTTAGAAGAATAAAAAAGAAGATAGGGCCTAATAATAATCCTAATTTTTTGCTCAAATCCATATGGGAGGTTTATGGTGTTCTAAACTAGGTTATTTCCGGCAGTTATAAAAATGTAAACTGATATGTAGTTTTAGTTTTTGTGATATTGTTTCCAATTAGTTGAAAATGGACTCCACGCTTATCAAATTAAGGTCTTTGTCCACCGCACCGTAAAATGTTTTTACAACCGATAGCTCTCCTATGTTAAGAATCGTATCCTTGGTCCGGTAACCGGCAACAAAAAATAGTTTATTGTTTATTTCCAATATTTCTGGAATAAAGCTCCCCTTGTAATTTAATTTTTTGATTTCCGTACCGGTAGGGTCGAATTTGCGCAAATAGCCATCGCCTGTTGAGATTATAAAAGAATCTCCCAAGGAGATCATTGCTTGGATTTTATTGTCTACATCAAAATAGTGGGTTTTGATAAGGTTTCCTTCCGAATCTGTAATGCTGAGCTCGCCATTGCCGTAGGCAACCAAGCTGCTATTGGACAATTGTATGAGGTGGTAAGCACCGTTTAGATGGTTGGCTTCGGTGATTTGCGTCCCCAAGACGGAATTACTAAGTTCTGCCGTTTTTGTAACGGTCAAATTGGAATCGAAAAACACTAGAATCGGGCTATAGTTGCTAATGAAGGGTAGGATGATATTCTTGTCGAATGTGGCTCCAAAAGCAATATAACCAGTGCTTGTCTTGATCATGTCGGTCAGCACGGCATTGTTGGATCCAACAGTTTTAAACTGTACATCGAAGGCATCGCCATTGGCATTCCTGTTTTCAATAACTGCTTTATAGGTGCCATTGTCTTTTTGTGTTCCGAAGAATATGGAATTTGCACCTTCTTTTAAATAGCCATAAAGGTATTTGGTAGCAGAACTTAAGGTAGCTGTTAGGGCCCAGTTGTTATTTAGGGTTACTTCCTGAGACCCGTATAACTCCGGAAGGGTACGGGAAAAATGGATGTTCTTGTTACCGTTGCCCAGAAAATTTACATAGGCATTTTCAGTATTGAACTGTTGGTCGGCAATATAATTTGAGGTAGGTATAAGGTTGGTTCCCAATTCTTTGTAGTAGAATTTGGAAATGGTCAGGTTTACTAGATCCTCGATTTTTTCCAGATAGAAAATATTGCCATTTAGGGGGTCAATGCCCAGTTCTATTGGTAGCCCATTATATCCTAGGGGAATTTCGGGGAACAGGTAATAGGATTCCACTGGGGTTTCCACAAAAATTGTTTTGGTAAAGGTTTTACTATGTTTTTGGTCATCGTAGACAACTAGGGTAATTGTAAAACTGCCTCCTTGCTGATAGGTTACGGAAGGGCTTTCTTGGTTGCTTATTTCATTATTACCAAAATCATAGGAAAAAATAACGGCATTTTCGGAACAATTGGTCAATTGTAAAGCTTCTCCAAGGGCTATGGTATCCGTGCTTGACGTAAAACAGGCCGTCAAATCTATCTCCTCATCGGGAGTGTTGCCCTCCTTATCGTCCTCTTTGGTACAGGATAGTGCAAAAAATGACATGAAAACAATTGCGTAGAAGTTTTTCATACAAATAGATTTGGGATCTATTAGTACTAACGTGGAAATGCCGCTCTTATTTCAGTATTTCGATGTAATACAGGGATTTAACGTTGATAGTGCCAGGTTAGTGGCAAACTAAAAAACTATGGAATCTGTGGCTATTTTCGGAAGGTCGTAACCTCCGTAATCTATAAATAATTCCCCTTCTTTCGGTTTGCTTACTTGATCTGGTTTTTTAACAGGGGTATTGAACAGATATACAATCTGTAATTTTTTAAACTCTTTTAATTTTGGGAGATGTACCTCTTCAAAATTTGTTCCCATAAGGTTCAAGTTTTTAAGATACTCCAGTTTTTCCAAAGTTTCTATATTTCTTCCTGTTACCGCAGTATTGTCCAACTTTAATACCGTTAGGTGGGGCAAGGTGCTTAGTTTCTCAAAAATGGCATCCGTAACTTGGGTTTCACCCAGGTCTAGGTATACGATCTGATTTATAAGCGAAGTCAGCAGCTCAAAATCTCCATCCGAAAAAGTAGGTTTGTTGATACAGGACACCTTTAGGAACTTACTTTCTTCGTTGACTCTTTCTACGTGGAAGCCTTTATTCTTTATGGCCGAAATGGTATCTGCAGATACTTCTGCAACCACTACGTCCGGGTAGGTGTCATCTTTTTTCTTTGGAAAAAACGAGTGGAACAATTCCTTTTTTAAGCCCATTTCCCCAATACTCTTGTCAAAAGAATTGCCATTGGCTATCCAAGTTTTAATAATATCCAATTCTTCCTTGGAGGGCTGATCCTTATCTTTTGGTGGCATGTGGTCTTCATGGTCCAGTGGCAATATTAATCTGGCGTAGAGGGCGCTGTTCTCGGGGTCGTTCGGCTCAATAATCGCCCCATTTTCACCTCCCTTAAGAATTCCAATTTCTTCCTCCAATAGCAATTCCCCCTTTTCTTTTTTGGTGTTGTGACAGCTTACGCATCTAGTATTGAGGATGGGTTGTACAAGGTCTGTGTAAAGTATTGCCTCTTCCCAATTTTCTTCTTCCAGGGTAGGCATTTCATAAACTTCCGGGCCAACGCCCAATAGGGATTTTATACTGTTGGGCAGAGGTTCAATGAGGTAGTCCGATCCGTGGGTAATATTTCCCCCAAGATGCCCGGTGAACGATATTAGAAATAATAGTGAGTAGGAAAAAAGGACCACCGGCACTCGCTTTATAAAATCGATTTTTGAGGGTGCTGCCAACCTAAGATACATCAACAGAGAAAACAGGGCGGTAACAATACCCAGCCATAAATGAAATTTTACAGTATCAAAGGAATATCCTTCGCCTTTATAAAGCAGATAGCCACTAATACAGGCTATGGTCGCGAAAATAAATGCCCATTGAAATAGGATTCCAATTATTTTGGACCATTCATTATTCTTTCTATCATACCATTGCAACAGTAAGGCGGCAAGAATGAATCCTATTGGTAAATGCACTACAAGGGGGTGTAAGCGCCCTATTAATTGTTGAATAACATCCATAGATCAGCTATTTATTCAATTTTGGGCTATTTTTTTAAATGCTACCTGGCTATGGTAAGATGATAAGTTCTGAAAGAGGAGGATAGATAATTGCATTTTATTGGTTTGGTTGATTTGTGTTTTAGGCAAGAATTTCGTGTATTACATGACCTTCCACATCGGTAAGACGGAAGGGCCTTCCTTGAAAGTCAAAAGTAAATTGTTCGTGGTCAAAACCCAGAAGGTGCATCATAGTGGCGTGCACATCGTGTACCGAGACCTGTCCTTCCAAAGCGGAAAATCCAATTTCATCGGTGAGTCCCCAGCTAGCACCTTTTTTAATGCCCCCTCCGGCCATCCACATGGTGAAGGCATCCCCGTGATGGTCCCTTCCCTTAAAGGCCATTTCTTTTCCTTCCCTGTTTTCCTGCATAGGCGTCCTTCCGAACTCACTTCCCCAGACCACCAAGGTTTCTTCCAATAATCCTCTTTGTTTAAGGTCTAGAAGTAGTGCTGAAATTGGCCTGTCTATTTCTGTACATTTATTTCTTAACCCAAGATCAACGGCATTGGAATGACTGTCGCCATGGCTGTCCCATCCCCAATCGAATAATTGTACAAATCGTACCCCGTCCTCAACGAGTTTTCTGGCCAATAGACAATTGTTGGCAAAGGATTCCTTTCCGGGTTGCACCCCGTACATTTCCTTTATATGCTCTGGTTCATTGTTGATGTTCATGACCTCTGGTACTGCAGTCTGCATACGGTAGGCCATTTCGTACTGATTGATCCTGGCCAGGATCTCTGGATCGGAATATTCGTCAAATTCTTTTTTATTGATGTTGTTTATAGCATCTATGGTACTTTTTTTAAGGTTTCGGGTAATGCCTTTAGGGTCGTCTATATAAAGTACCGGATCTCCTTTGGATCGGCATTGGACTCCTTGGTACACCGAGGGTAAAAAACCACTGCCCCAGACACTTTTTCCGGCATCCGGTGTTTTTCCTCCGGAGGTAAGTACCACAAAGCCTGGCAAATTCTGATTTTCGGACCCCAAACCGTAGGTGACCCAAGATCCTATACTTGGCCTGCCCAATCTGGGACTTCCGGTATGCATGAACAATTGGGCGGGCCCGTGATTGAATTGATCTGTATTTACCGCTTTAAGGAAGGCAACTTCATCCACTACTTTTGAAAAGTGGGGCAGAAAGTTGGAGACCCAATTACCGGATTCCCCGTGCTGCTTAAATTCCGCCTGTGGTCCAAGTAATTTGGGAACTCCGCGGATGAAGGCAAATTTTCGACCTTCCAACAAGGATTGCGGACAGGCCTGATTGTTCAGCTTATGAAGGGTAGGCTTGTAATCGAACATTTCCAGTTGGGAGGGAGCTCCCGCCATATGCAAATAAATAACTGATTTTACCTTGGCAGGGAAAGGGGGAGCCATGGAAGCTAAGGGGTTGATGTCCCTTTCGGTTAGTGCAATTTTAGCTTTGTCATTGTTGCCAAGAAAAGAGTTACAGGACATAAAAAGGGAACCTAAGGCCAAACCTCCCATCCCGGCAACACAATCCTTTATAAAATGCCTTCGGGTCTTTGCCTGTATTTCCCGTTGTAACTTTTCTTTTATTAATCGGTCCAAACTGTTCATAACTACGATTTTGTTAAAAACTCATCCAAGTTCATAATGGCATTGGCCACTACGGTCAATGCTGCTAAATTGGCATCTGTATCGGTTTCAAAAGGAATAAATTCCTTAACATTCTTTGGTTTTTCTTGAAAATCGGAAAGGGAACTGTTGTACAATTCTTTTAAGGCGCTTAATTTTTCTTCGCTAATGTCCGCCAAAACGGCTTTCTTGTATCCCTCCCGTATGCTTTTGTCTACACCTTTGCTCTGGCCCATAAATTTAGCCAAATGATAGGCAGTTTCCAGATATACTGGATCGTTTAGGGTAACCAAGGCCTGTAATGGGGTATTGGTCACCGTTCTACGTACCGTTGATACCTCTCTGCTGCCTGCGTCAAAAGTGAGGAAGGAAGGGTAGGGGCTGGTTCTTTTTAAATAGGTGTATACGCCTTTCCTATACTTGTCCTCTCCTTTACTTTCCACCCAATTACCACCATTGTATACCGTTTGCCAAATACCATCCGGTTGGGGTGGCATAACACTTGGACCGTACATTTTGGTGCTTAAAAGCCCTGATACGGCCAGGGCCTGATCGCGAATTTGCTCTGCACTTAAGCGTATTCTAGGGCCGCGGGCATAGAGTCGGTTTTCAGGATCCAAATTGTATAATTTGGCGTTGTTTTTGGAACTCTGCCTGTAAGTGCCGCTCATCACAATATCTTTCACCAAGGCTTTTATACTCCAATTGTGCTCGTTCATAAATCTTAAAGCCAGCCAATCGAATAATTCTGGATGGGAAGGCGGATCGGATTGGGAGCCCATATCCTCTAAGGAAGCTACTATGCCCCGGCCATAAATTTGCTGCCACACCTTATTGACCAAAGTCCTAGCCGTTAGCGGGTTCTCCTTACTGACAAGCCATCTGGAGAGTCCCAACCTATTTTTTGGCCAGGCATCGTTCCAAGCGTTGAGGCTTTTGGGAGTTCCTGGTTGTACTGTATCGGTTTTCATAAGCCAACTACCCCGCTCAAAAACTTGGGTGATCCGGTTTCTATAGTCCGGGTTTTCAACCATTATAGGTAAGGAGGCTGTATCTGTATTTAATAATTTTAATAAGGTATCTTCAATGGTAGAATATTCGGCTACCGGATCATCAGGCATATCGGGAAGAAAGGCAAACCATGTAAAATATCCCAAGGCAGATTTAGGTGAGACACTATTGTTATCCGTTTCTATATAAAGGTTTAGCTTTTCGTTGGTTTTTTTAAATGGAACTTTTCGTACTAAGTTGCCAGAAGTTTTGTTAATGACAAACTGGGATAGAATTTCTCCCTCGGCATTATCCTTTCTTATCGTCATAGTAGTGCCGTCTAATCCCGAAGAATATTTTAAATACATATACCCCGCACCTTGAGTGTATACATTATTTAAAAAACAGAAACCATTATCCCTTAAGGAAAGCCTTCCTTCTACGTTACCATTTTCGAATTTTTTTATTAAATGCGAATGGTAAATTGGTTCGGTGTAGGTGAGGAAGTTCTGATATTTTTCGGCAATTTGGGGACTGCCGTGGTTGGAAATCCAATCTACTATCTTTTTTATCTCCATTTTTTGGTCCGGAGTATAAAATTTTAGAGTAGGTTCATCTTCAGAAGTATCTTCATCCCTGGAATTGTTGAAAAATGCCATGAGATTGTAATACTCTTTATTTTTAAAGGGGTCATAAGTATGACTATGACATTGTACGCAGCCTATAGTGGTGCTCTGCCATACCTCAAAAGTGGTATTTACTCTGTCTATTACCGCAGCTACCCTAAACTCTTCATCATCTGTTCCTCCTTCTCCGTTATTCATGGTGTTTCTATGGAAAGCCGTTGCAATGAGTTGGTCAACGGATGGTTGAGGTAAAAGATCACCGGCCAACTGCTCAATGGTAAACTGGTCATAGGGCATATCCTGATTGAAGGCCCTTATTACCCAATCACGATATTGCCACATAGTCCTCCCCATATCACTTTCATAACCTTTGGTATCGGCATAGCGGGCTTGGTCCAACCACCAACTGGCCCACTTTTCACCATAACCATCTTGGGACAACAGCTCGTCCACCATATTTTCATAGGTAATCTTTCCGGCGGTAAAATCATTAAACAAGGAATCGTCTGGTGGAAGTCCGGTTATGTCCATGGAAAGTCTTCTGGCTATTACATTGCGCTCTGCTGCAGGACTAGGTTCCAAGTTGTTATTTTCCAAAGTCCTTAAAATAAAGTGGTCTATGTCATTTTGGATAAAACCCTGAGAATCCCCTGAAGAGATACCTGCGGATTGCGTTGTTTCCGGAATTTCCACTTTTTCAGGCAAAGAATAGGCCCAATGCTTGCCCCATTTAGCGCCTTGATCTACCCATTTGGTCAATAGGTCAATTTCCTCTTTTGATAGTTTGGACTTCTTATAGGGCATCCGTAATTCTGGGTCATCTTCCTTTAATCGTTGGATAAACGGACTTTTGGCAGCATTACCAGGTATAATGGCCGGAGTCCCGGATTCTGTATTGGCAAAGGCCTCATCTTCGAATAAAAGACTAAAACCACCACTTTTTTTAACCCCGCCGTGACAGGTAATACAGTTCTTGTTTAAGATGGGTTTTATATCGGCACTAAAATCAACCGTATCGGAAGGTTGCAACATATTCCAAACGGAAACAACAAGCACAACTGCCCCCAATATCAATAGGAATAAATATGCCTTATTTTTCATGGTTTTTACTTTGTTGAATAAAACTCCACTAATAATAAGAATAATTATGCGAATCTATAGATAATATTGTCAAAAAATGTATTAATTAAGAATAGAACATGGAATTGTTAAATAAGGCCTATTTTGAGAATTGTTAAGTTGAATTATTTGTTTGCCGGGAAATTTATAGGTTAAACAATAAAAAAATGCCTACATATCCCAACCTAGAGGTAAAGGATCTGCAAGCATTAAAGATTTTTAAAATTGGTTTAAGGAAAACTTTGCCTAATTATTTCTTTAGCAGCACCATTTTAGTATCGCCCTCGGTGGCTACCTTGATCAACTCGTGCTTGGAAAGGGCCTTCATGGATTTGTCCCATTTTTTTCCACTTAAGCCTGCTTTGGTCTTAAGCTCATCCAGTGCCATTTTGCCTTCCGGCTTTAAAATGGCAAGGATTTCTTTTTCTTCCTCGCTAAGCTCTACTTGTTTCTTCTCCGGTCTCATTTGTGGGAAGAAAAGAACTTCTTGTATAGAGGCATTGTTGGTCATCAACATTACCAATCGATCGATGCCGATACCGATGCCACTTGTTGGAGGCATTCCGTATTCCAGGGCCCTTAGGAAATCTTGATCAATGAACATGGCCTCGTCGTCCCCTTTTTCCGAAAGTTGAAGTTGTTCCTCAAACCTTTCACGCTGGTCAATGGGATCGTTTAGCTCGGAATAGGCATTGGCCAATTCCTTTCCGTTTACCATCAGTTCAAAACGTTCCGTTAATGCGGGATTGTCCCTGTGCTCCTTGCACAATGGACTCATTTCTTTGGGGTAATCTGTGATAAAGGTGGGCTGTACGTAGTGATGTTCACATTTTTCACCGAAAATTTCATCGATAAGCTTGCCAACTCCCATACTATCATCCACCTCAATATTTAATTTTTTGGCAACCTCCCTAAGTTCCACCTCGTTCATCCCGGCTACATCAAAACCGGTATGGATTTTAATGGCTTCCAAAATGGGAACCCTAGGGTAAGGGGCCTTAAATTCTATCTCATTTTTGCCTACGGTTACTTTGGATGTGCCGTTGGAATCGATAGCCACCTTTTCCAAAAGCTTTTCGGTCATGTCCATCATCCAATTGTAATCCTTGTAGGCCACATAAAGCTCCATAACCGTAAACTCGGGGTTATGGGTACGATCCATACCTTCGTTCCTAAAATCCTTGGCAAATTCGTAAACACCATCAAAGCCACCAACAATCAATCTTTTTAGGTAAAGTTCATTCGCTACCCTTAAATATAAAGGGATGTTCAAGGCGTTATGGTGGGTCATAAACGGACGTGCCGCAGCCCCGCCCGGAATGGGTTGCAATATAGGGGTCTCTACCTCCAAATAGCCGGCATCGTTAAAAAACTGACGCATACTATTGGTGATCTTGGTACGCTTTATAAAATTTTTCTTAACGCTTGGATTCACTACCAAATCCACGTATCGTTGGCGATAACGCAATTCTGGGTCGTTAAATTCATCGTAGACTTTTCCTTCGGCATCCACTTTTGGCAAGGGTAAAGGACGTAGGGATTTACTCAGCAAGGTAAAATTCCTGACCATGACGGTTTTCTCGCCCACCTGAGTGGTGAAAAGCTCCCCTTCTACGCCAATAATGTCACCAATGTCCAATAATTTCTTATACACATCATTGTACAAGGTCTTGTCATCCCCAGTACAAATT
Source organism: Arenibacter algicola (assembly GCF_000733925.1). Taxonomy (NCBI): domain Bacteria; kingdom Pseudomonadati; phylum Bacteroidota; class Flavobacteriia; order Flavobacteriales; family Flavobacteriaceae; genus Arenibacter; species Arenibacter algicola. The sequence continues at coordinate 1,868,366 of NZ_JPOO01000003.1, read as the reverse complement.
TCGTCCCTGTTGAAATAGACCTGTATACGGCCTTCGCTGTCCTGTAGTTCCGCAAAGGAAGCCTTGCCTTGGATTCTTCTGGACATAAGCCTTCCGGAAAGAACTACCTTTTTGCCTTCCTCATAATTCTCCTTGGCATTTTTAGAAGTGCTATTTACTGGGTAAAGTGCTGCGGGATAGGGGTCGATGCCCAATTCCCGTAACTTGCCAAGTTTTTCCCTTCTAATTACTTCTTGTTCCGAAAGTTGCATATTCTTATAAATTAAGGCTGCAAATATAGGCACTCTGCGTTAATCTATCAATCCAAAAATTGGAATTGATTGTTTTCAAAACAGTGTATTCAAAATATTCCCAATTCCTTGTAACAAAATGTCTGTTTTTTAGTCTTATTGGTACATCTGTCCCGCCAAAGGACGGCATCAATCAAAAATCGAAAAAAGCATGGGCTGTTTTAGGGTCTTGTTGGCCATTATTTTCCCACCCTTGGCCGTAATTGGCAAGGGGTGCGGATCTTTTATTATCGTTTTTCTGCTTACCCTTTGCGGGTGGGTGCCCGGTGTTATCGCCGCCTTGATCATCCTTAACAATCCGAACTAAAAGCGTGTAGTTTGCTTTATGGTGGGAGTTTGTATCTTTGCAGGATGAACAAAAGTATTCTCTTAGAAGATTTGGGGCACAAGGATTACAAGGAAACTTGGGATTACCAGGAAGAATTGTTCCAGTCTATTTTGGACTTAAAAATTAAGAATAGGAGGGAGGGCTCCCAGCTGGAAACGCCCAATCATTTTTTGTTTGTAGAGCATCCGCATGTATATACTTTGGGTAAAAGCGGGGATATGGATAACCTATTGGTAGATGAAAACGTACTTACCGAAAAAGGCGCAAAATTCTACAAAATAAACAGGGGTGGGGACATCACCTATCACGGGCCTGGACAGATTGTGGGCTACCCTATTCTTGATCTTGATAATTTCTTTACAGACATTCATAAATACCTCAGGTTTTTGGAAGAGATGGTGATTCTTACCTTGGCCGACTACGGGCTAAACGCAGAGCGATCCAACGGGGAAACCGGAGTTTGGTTGGACGTAGGTACCCCATTCGCCAGAAAGATCTGTGCCATGGGCGTACGAGCCAGTAGGTGGGTTACCATGCATGGTTTTGCCTTGAACGTAAATGCCGATCTGGGCTATTTTGATCTGATGATTCCCTGTGGGATCAAAGGCAAAGCGGTAACTTCGTTGAATGTAGAGCTAGGTAAAAAGGAAGTGGATATGAACGAGGTGAAACAAAAGCTGCTGAAGCATTTTGAAACGCTTTTTGAAGCAGAAATTATAAAACAAAAAACCGAGGTGTAAGCCTCGGTTTTTTGTTTTTCTTAAATTCTACCAATTTAGTTATTGAACTTGGTGAGAAGCATTTGGGTGGTAAGATCACCTTTTTTATTGTAGGTTTCCTGCTTTACCATTCCTACTCCTTCTGCAAGCCATAACTTGGATTGCATTGTTTGTTTTACGCCCATGGTCTCAGAAACATTGTCCTGGGTTATCACGTAACACTCATAGGTTCCTGCTGGCGTGTTGACACTTTCTTTTTTTTCCACTATCCTATTTAGCTGGTCCACTTTAATATTCATGTTCATGCCAGTCATTTTGATGGACATGGCTACATTGGCGTCGTCTAAGCCCTGTCCGACACTAAGGTCGTTGGGCAACTCTATGTCTGTTCCACTAATCTCCATTTCCATCCCCATATCCGTATATTGTTTCATCATTTGTGCCGGTACCAGTGAATTGTAGTCTATCTTGACTACATCCCCTGTACAGTTAAGCTTGTAATCGGATACAAATATTTCCTTTCCTTTTTCATCGGTAAACTTCATATTCATTGTGGCGGTAGTAACGCCACCTGAATTTTCAACATTTGTAATGGAGTAGTCGGTTATTCCTTCTGTCTTTCCTTTTTTGTTGGTCATGGTATATTGAAAACTTGTACCTTCTTCCATTGGGTAGTATTTACTACAGTTCTGGGACAATGCTGTTGAGGAAACAAGGAAAAGGCTATAAATTAGGATAAGTGTTCTCATATTTTTTATTTAAGATGGATATGTTTAACGTTATATTTTTTTGAAAACTACACGCCTGTTTTGGGCTTTGCCGTCGGGAGTATTATTGTCCCCTATGGGTTCGTTTTCTCCCTTGCCTTGGGTTTGCAAACGGCTGTCTGAAATACCATAAACGCTAACCAAGGCGTTTTTCACTGCTGCAGCTCGCTTTTGGGACAGGCTTAAATTGGTATCTTCTGGGCCATCGGCGTCTGTATGTCCAATGATCATTAGGTTCATTCCGTTTTCTTCCTGTAAAACTTGAGAAATTTGTCGAATGATTCCCATGGATTGTGGTTGGATGTTGGCCGATCCTGAATCGAACAAAATACCATTGGTGGAGACTTCCCCCTCGGAAATCAATTTCCGTCTAAGGTCTACCCCTCCTTCTGCAACTTTCAAATTGGAGATAAAAATACGTTCCTTTCCATCCTTAAAATTGTTCATATGAAATTTTAAAGATTTCAATATAGCTCCTTGAGGAACCATCCTAGGGATATCGATATGTTTTTCTTCGTTGACCCATAATCGAAACCGCTGCTTATTCACGGCGACGGAAATATGTGGTCTGTCCACAATCTCATCTCTTAGATCGGCCTTGACTACACTGTATATTTCCCTTTTGTTATTAATGTGATTGGCCATGGTGATGCCTATTGGGGAATATAAGCAAAAAGGGATATGGGCATGTACGAAATTGGCACCGTCCTTAAATTTGTCGTCATCACTTAGTGCTACTCTAAGAAATGCCGTAGAAGAAGTCTTGTTGTCCAATCCAAGGGCCATTACATCAAATTCAATGGTGTATTCCTCAGGTAGATTTGGTATGTCTGGAATAAAATAAATGTTGTATCCAGAAATCAATTCTAACCACTTTTCACTGGAGTCATTTATGGATACAACTTCCCCGCCACCGTTGGTATTCCATTTGGAAGGAAAATCTCCAATGAACTCATTCGAGAAATCATCATAAAACAGAGGTTTGTCACCGGGTACATAGTCAAACTTACTGTATACCTCAATGGTTTTTACGCCACCCGTAGAGGGCATATCTTTACTATTGCCAATATTACCTCCCGGATTTTCCTGTCCAGCTGGAGGTAGTGGGTTCTCAACCTGAGGGTTGGTGGAAGGACCCTTGCTGCCGGGCTCCAAGATGCTGTCCAATACTTCATCTGTCTTTTTTGAGGCTTCCCTGTCTACCCTGTTTTCTACAGTCCGTTCTACAGCCCTTTCTGCCCGCTTTCCCAGTTTTTTCAATATTTGTCCTTGAAGGGCGGTGGAAAAGAAGAATAGCAATAGAAAAGCGGGAATTGCTCTGGGGAATATTTTGAAAGGATTCATAATCTTTAATTTTAATGTTCTCGCAGTGTTTTTTACCTCAATCAACTTTAGGTCAGTATATTAACTAAAATTAACAAAATTTAAGGCTTGTGCCTTCAGAGGTGTATATCTTGCCTGTTTTTATGTATTAATGGTGCGTTAAAACCAATGGTTAACATTTACATTAAAAAAGTTTGCAAGAAAAGAGATACGGCAGGGGATAGTGAAGCCCTAAAATGTAAGATTAATGAGAAATTAAAAGAATATTTTTCCTATCGAAAAAATCGAAAAAGCTTACTTAATCCAGGATTATGGTTGAGATATTGCTTCCTTATTTTTCCTAATTTATTTTGTATACGATGATGGAGTTGTCCTGGTCCTTTGCTACAAGTTCCAGCTTATGGTCGTTGTCCATATCAATGAGATCAATACTGGAATTCCCGGGTACAGGAAAATTGGAAACGGCTTCTGCCTGACTGTCGAAAAGATAAATCTTTTGGTTCTGAATATCAGTAACACTGATGTATATCTTGTCGTTCAAATAGAAAATCCTCGGTTTGGAATATACCCCAAGATCCAATTCCACTTTTTTGCTCCTTATGGTCAGTACATTGTCGTTCATAATCGCCAAGGTGTTACTTGTGGCATCCAAACCATGGTCTGGGAGTAGGTTTAGATTGGCTGTGGTTGTTTTTCCTTTTTCATCTATTTGGAAAAGATGGCCTTTGGTGTCGGTAACCGTAAACTTGTTTTTATGCAGAAGAACCTCATTGTCTGAAAAATTTATTTTATTGGATACATTCACCCGTGTGTCACCGGTCCTGGATAATATTTTCAATTCTCCACCTTCCTGTTTCATGACCAAATAATCCTTTTTTCCTACCCTTAAATGCTTGGGTGTCCCCAGTATGGGGTTTGCTGCCTTAGTGTACTTAAAGCCTTTTACAATCTGGCCCGCGCTATTGTACAAAAATAGTTTTGTTCCCTGGGTGACCAAAAACCGGTAATCTTTTTTGCGGTCGTAATCAAATACGGCCAAGGGGTTTAAATTGCCACCTTCGTATGAGAAGGTAAAGGGAGGCACGTCCTTACCATTTCTATCTACAATCATAAACTGATTATCCGTAGTGAAGGCCAATTGCAGTCTTCCATTTTTGTAAAGGTCTACTTGCTCTACACGTCCTTGTATTCTACCGCTTAATTGTTTTTTCCAAATTACCTTGCCGTCCGTAGAAATTAGATAGAGGTTGTTGTCTTGGTCCTGGACTATAATTTCGTCCTTATTTGTCCTGTGGTTTTTTACAAATTGAGGTGGTGTCACTATTTCTGTATCCAGCTGCAGGGTGAAATAGGGAATGGTTTTGTTCAATGTAGTTTCGTGGGCAATTTTTTGGAAAAGTATGTTGGTGTGATGAAAATTGTCATCCGCAACCATTTGCGCGGCAAAGGAATACTGGGATAGTTCTTTGATTTTAACGTTTTTGGAAATGCCCTTGTCCGTGTATTGATCCAAAAAATATTCAATACCATCTGCATTGGATACAAAAAGCATGGACGATTCGTCTGCCAACTGTTCTTTTGCTGTTTTGTAAACCGATGTTTTTTCAAAAGTGGAAACATTTTTAAAATTTCCAATGAAGGTCTTTAAGGTCTCCGGATTCGGGGAGAAAACAAACGCATTTTCTATGATGGTATAATAATTGGCCTCAAAATCCTGTATTAGTGGGTTGAAATAATGATTAAGAAAATCCGACTTGGAGAGCCCAACAATTTCATTACCTTGGTATTCTTCCGAAGTTTTTTCCAACTTATCCAGGTAGTTCAGGATATTCTCGGAACCGTAGGTATGCAGAATAACCGCTTTCTCCTTGTTCATGTATACAAATCCAATTTCTTCCACAGCATTAAAGGTGGTATCTATAACAATGGATCTGTCCAAATATCTTTTTTGGTTTAGGGCAAAGTTTTCGTAATTGTCAAAAGTAAAGGCCATAATGGCATCGGAGGCCATTGGGGCCAGAGCGGGCGTCTTGGGAGTTAGGGCATGACTGTTTTTAAAAAGATTGCTGTAATTGATAATAGAATCGTTGGCCATGCTAATGCCATTTAGTTTTAGGTGGTCCTTATTGGTGTTAAAATCCAGGGATACCCAGTCCGTAAACTTGGATATATCCACTTTATGCCCATCGGACAAAATGTGGTTAAGCAAGGGATTACTTTTATTGGTGTTTATAAATATATTGGCACTACTCTGATTATTGGCGATTTGATACAATTTATTCAAGGATTCGTCAGCTGTTAAGTCCCTTTCATTGCGAAGAATGTTTTCGATCAGCATCTGCGCGGAGCTTACAATTATTTTGTCTTCCAAAACCGTGGAAAAGAAATTGGCCCCGTCCACGGTGTAGCTGTCAAAGTTTTTCCCTTCATAACTTATGTTTTCAACCACTTTATTCTTGCCATCCTCAATTTGAAAAAGATCATCACTGTTTTGGGCAATTAATAGCAGTTCAAAATTTGCCTTTCCCAATTCCACGAAGGCCAGAATACTCTCTCCATTGGGCTGGATATATTTTAAGGATTCTAGTTTTTCCAGTATGGAGGTATAGGGGGGTGTAAGGGATAAGGTCTTGAGAAGGTCACTGTTCTCCAGTTCACTGGAAAAAGAGGGCTTGTCGTTTAATTTAATAATAATGGCACTGTTATGGGGAACGTAGTAGAGTATTGGTGAGGTCTTAGTGCTTTGTTCTGTGCATGCGATCAAGAGTATAAAGAGTACAGTAAGTAATTTGAATTTCATAAATAAAGCTTTGAACAAATTTAGGATTTTTAAACGTCCAGTTTTAATTGATCTGGTAATTGTCTAAAAGTTTTTCGATGATATTTGGTGATACCGTACTTACGTATGGCCTCTCTGTGTTCCTTGGTGGGGTAGCCTTTGTTTTTTAACCAATTGTACATGGGGTATTCCAAATGAATTTTCTCCATGTAGGCATCCCTGAAGGTTTTGGCCAGGATGGATGCAGCGGCAATGCTGAGGTATTTGCCGTCCCCTTTTACAATGCAGGCATGGGGGATGTTGTGGTAGGGGGTAAACCTGTTCCCATCCACAATGATAAATTCGGGCTTGGTCTCCAATTGATCTAGGGCTTTGTGCATTGCGAGAAAAGACGCGTTCAAAATATTGATTTTGTCAATTTCATCTGGAAATATATGGGCAATTCCAAAGCTGGAGGCATTTGTTTCAATAATTGGCCTCAATATATCCCTTTTTGTAGCAGACAGAATTTTTGAGTCGTTAATGATGTCATTCGTAAAATCTTTAGGCAGAATAACGGCCGCAGCGGTTACAGGTCCTGCCAAACAACCACGACCGGCTTCATCCGTTCCGGCTTCAAAGTAAGAATGGCAAAATTGTTCCATAATGATATTGAATGTTTTTGGCGAAGATAATTACTTCAATTGTTTTCATTAATGTAATGGATCGAAATTGATACTTTAATGAGTTAAAACAAACTTTCACATTTCATTAAGGACAAAAAAATTAACTTTGTCGACGTAAGTTTGTAGCATGAGATATTTGTTGACACTTTTAATAGTGTTTTTTGGTCAGGCCATTAGTGCACAAGAAGATTCTATTCCCCCCTCAAGGAACGAGGAGGCCGGAATGGACCGTAGAGTCAGAAATCTTCCACCTAAAAAAAATGGGGAAGATAAGAGTCAGGAGGTGACCATTAGGGATTACAAGATTATAAGTTACGAAAGGGATACTACTTTTCTTGATACTACGATCTCCATACAGAAGGAATATAAGTACAATTTTTTGCGGAGGGACGATTTTGAGCTGATGCCATTTGCCAACGTAGGGCAGCCTTATAATAAATTGGGAGTTGATTTTGATGTAAAGGATACCTATCCCAAGTTGGGTGCCAGTGCGAAGCATTATAACTATATGGAAGTTAGGGATATTGATTATTACAATGTGGCGACCCCTATGAGCGACCTAATGTTCAAGACCACTTTTGAACAAGGACAGCTACTGGATGCCTTATTGGCTTTTAATACCTCACCAAGATTAAATTTTTCTATAGCATTTAAAGGTTTTAGGTCCTTGGGCAAATATCAGTATAGTGAGGCCGAGTCCGGGAATTTCAAGATGACGGCCAATTATGAATCCAAGGATAAGCGCTACAATTTTAGAGCGCATGGGGCGGCCCAAAACTCCTTGTTTGAGGAAAATGGGGGATTGTCCAATAAGGAATTGCAGTTTGAATCCGGGGACTCCGATTTTAGCGACCGTTCCAGGTTGGATGTACTTTTTACAGATGCCAGCAACCGGCTATTGGGAAAGAGGTATTATTTGGATCATCAATACATTTTGTTTGGCAGTAAAAAGGATTCGGGTAAGATCAGGACAACTTCTTTGGCGCTTGGGCATGAGTTTAGTTATGAGACCAAATACTATCAATATAAACAAACCGCCCAAAACGATTATTTTGGAGAGGCCTATGACTCCGGTATATCGGATAAGGCCAGTTTAAAAACTACCTATAATCAGGTCTATGCCCAATTCTCCAATAAGACATTAGGGGAATTGACAGGGTTTGTTAATCATTATGGGTACAATTATTTTTTTAATTCGGTATTGCAAACACCTACCCAGCTTATCCAAAGCCAGTTAAAGGGTGATGAAATCGCTGCCGGGGCCAAATATGTAAAGAAGATTGGTGGTTTTCGGTTGAATGGTTCGGCCCAGGCCAATATCTCAGGGGATCTGTCCGGAAATTTATTGGATGCCTTTGCCAGTTATGACATTAATGAGAACAACAAGTTTAAATTTTCTATACACTCGTCTTCGCATATGCCCAATTTTAATGTTCTGTTATATCAGAGTGATTACAGTAATTACAATTGGCAACATACTGGGGATTTTAATAAGATAAACAACAACGGTTTTCAATTTGATCTGGAATCCAAGGTTTTTGGCGATTTAATGGCTAAATATACTTCTTTGGACAATTACACCTACTTTGCTTCGGATCCGTCCCAAACTGTGGCTGAAGGAGAGGAACAGGCGTTTATTAAACCCTTTCAGGAGGGAAGTACCATTAATATTATTAAGGTCAAATATGAAAAGGAATTTAAATGGAAGGGGTTTGCGCTGAACAATACGGTAATGTATCAAAATGTTTCCCAGAGCAATAGTGTTTTAAACGTGCCGGAAGTAGTTACAAGAAACACCTTGTATTATTCCAACTTCGGGTTTAAAAAGGCCCTATACTTCCAAACAGGGGTGACCCTCAAATATTTTACATCCTATAATGCAGATGCCTATAATCCGGTATTGGGAGAATTCTATTCCCAGAACCAGGAGGAATTGGGAGGTTTTCCTATGCTGGACTTTTTTATTAATGCCCGAGTGCAGCAAACAAGGATATTCTTAAAGGCAGAACATTTTAACTCTTCTTTTTCTGGCAATAATTTTTATGCCGCTCCCAATTATCCTTACAGGGATTTTGTGATACGATTTGGATTGGTTTGGAATTTCTTCTCATAGCTCAATGTTTATTTTTTCTGGAGTTTTTAGGGTGGTCTCTGAAAACGCAAAAAAAATTATATAAATATTTTAGCTGCAAATCAGCTTGTTACGGGGGAAACAAAAAATCTTTTAAAAATAATTCGAAAAAGGTTTTGTGTAAACAAAAAAAGTATGCTACATTTGCACCCGCTTAGAGAAAGAGCGATAGTAAAAAATAAGTAGAAAAGTTCATTGATATATTGTAAAGACAGCGTGCCGCCTTCTTGGAAACGGGGAGGCGGCACAGAAAAAGAAATCGAAATAACGGGCCGGGAAAAATGCCTTTATGGGTTGATCGAAGTTATATAAGAATCAACGATGAAGAGTTTGATCCTGGCTCAGGATGAACGCTAGCGGCAGGCCTAACACATGCAAGTCGAGGGGCAGCGGGGATAAGCTTGCTTATCCGCCGGCGACCGGCGCACGGGTGCGCAACGCGTATAGAATCTGCCCTGTACTGGGGAATAGCCCAGAGAAATTTGGATTAATGCCCCATGGTATGTATTAGCGGCATCGCTTGTACATTAAAGGCTACGGTACAGGATGACTATGCGTCCCATTAGTTAGTTGGTAAGGTAACGGCTTACCAAGGCAGCGATGGGTAGGGGCCCTGAGAGGGGGATCCCCCACACTGGTACTGAGACACGGACCAGACTCCTACGGGAGGCAGCAGTGAGGAATATTGGACAATGGGCGGGAGTCTGATCCAGCCATGCCGCGTGCAGGAAGACGGTCCTATGGATTGTAAACTGCTTTTGTACGGGAAGAACAAGGGGCACGTGTGCCCCTCTGACGGTACCGTAAGAATAAGGATCGGCTAACTCCGTGCCAGCAGCCGCGGTAATACGGAGGATCCGAGCGTTATCCGGAATCATTGGGTTTAAAGGGTCCGTAGGCGGGCCATTAAGTCAGGGGTGAAAGTCTGCGGCTCAACCGTAGAATTGCCCTTGATACTGGTGGTCTTGAGTTATGGTGAAGTAACTAGAATATGTAGTGTAGCGGTGAAATGCATAGATATTACATAGAATACCGATTGCGAAGGCAGGTTACTAACCATATACTGACGCTGATGGACGAAAGCGTGGGGAGCGAACAGGATTAGATACCCTGGTAGTCCACGCCGTAAACGATGGATACTAGCTGTCCGGATGCAAATCTGGGCGGCCAAGCGAAAGTGATAAGTATCCCACCTGGGGAGTACGTCCGCAAGGATGAAACTCAAAGGAATTGACGGGGGCCCGCACAAGCGGTGGAGCATGTGGTTTAATTCGATGATACGCGAGGAACCTTACCAGGGCTTAAATGTGGTCTGACAGCTTTAGAGATAGAGCCTCCTTCGGGCAGATCACAAGGTGCTGCATGGTTGTCGTCAGCTCGTGCCGTGAGGTGTCAGGTTAAGTCCTATAACGAGCGCAACCCCTGCCGTTAGTTGCCAGCATGTAAAGATGGGGACTCTAACGGGACTGCCGGTGCAAACCGCGAGGAAGGTGGGGATGACGTCAAATCATCACGGCCCTTACGTCCTGGGCCACACACGTGCTACAATGGCCGGTACAGAGAGCAGCCACTGGGCAACCAGGAGCGAATCTATAAAACCGGTCACAGTTCGGATCGGGGTCTGCAACTCGACCCCGTGAAGCTGGAATCGCTAGTAATCGGATATCAGCCATGATCCGGTGAATACGTTCCCGGGCCTTGTACACACCGCCCGTCAAGCCATGGAAGCCGGGAGTGCCTGAAGTCCGTCACCGCAAGGAGCGGCCTAGGGCAAGATCGGTAACTAGGGCTAAGTCGTAACAAGGTAGCCGTACCGGAAGGTGCGGCTGGAACACCTCCTTTCTAGAGAATTTGCCCATGTCGGCTTTTTCAAGGGCCCGTTTTTTCGATTTCTGTTTTTACAACATAAAAAACTATAGTGAGTCTCATAGCTCAGCTGGTTAGAGCGCTACACTGATAATGTAGAGGTCGGCAGTTCGAGTCTGCCTGAGACTACGATGCAGCGATGCTGCAAGTTCAAGGTTTTAAGTTTAAAAGTTTAAAGTTTTGAAACGTTCATTAAGATTGAAGTATTGGAAATTCTAGAAGTTGGGAAACCTGCCGACTATTGACTGGCAACTGCCGACTTATAGGAAAACGGGGGATTAGCTCAGCTGGCTAGAGCGCCTGCCTTGCACGCAGGAGGTCATCGGTTCGACTCCGATATTCTCCACAAAACAGTAAACAGAAATCGGTTTACAGTAAGCAGTTTTGTACTGCTGTCTGGATACCGTTACTGCGGACTGATAAACGTTCATTGACATATTGGGACAGGGTGCGCAAAAGATTCAGGTCTTTGCGTACGCTGAAAAAGAAACACAAAAGTAAAGTAAAGTACAAGAATACGAGAGAGGGCCCTTAGGACGCTGCCGCGGAATTTGGGCCCGCGAATAACATAAAGGTCTGGCGACAAGCTGGATAAGGGCGTATGGGGAATGCCTAGGCTCTCAGAGGCGAAGAAGGACGCGATAAGCTGCGAAAAGCTGCGGGGATCGGCACATACGATATGATCCGCAGGTATCCGAATGGGGCAACCCACCATATTGAAGGTATGGTATCCCGTAAGGGAGGCAAACCCGGTGAACTGAAACATCTAAGTAGCCGGAGGAGGAGAAAACAAAAGTGATTCCGTGAGTAGTGGCGAGCGAAAGCGGATTAGTCCAAACCATAACTGTTTCGGCATTTGTGGGGTTGTAGGACCACGATATTGGATGCGCGATGAACTGGAACCCTTTGGAAAGAGGGGCCGTAGACGGTGATAGCCCGGTACAGGCAAAGGACGTTATCCATAGTGGTATCCTGAGTAGCGCGGGGCACGTGAAACCCTGTGTGAATCCGGCGGGACCATCCGCCAAGACTAAATACTCCTGAGAGACCGATAGTGAACCAGTACCGTGAGGGAAAGGTGAAAAGAACCCTGAACAAGGGAGTGAAAAAGATCCTGAAACCATACGCCTACAAGCGGTCGGAGTCCCGCCTCGGCGGGATGACGGCGTGCCTTTTGCATAATGAGCCTACGAGTTACTTTTACTGGCAAGGTTAAGCACTTCAGGTGCGGATCCGTAGCGAAAGCGAGTCTGAACAGGGCGCCATAGTCAGTAGTAGTAGACGCGAAACCGTGTGATCTACCCATGGGCAGGTTGAAGCTGTGGTAACACACAGTGGAGGACCGAACCCGTTGACGTTGAAAAGTCTTGGGATGACCTGTGGGTAGGGGTGAAAGGCCAATCAAACTCGGAAATAGCTCGTACTCCCCGAAATGCATTTAGGTGCAGCGTGTACATAGTTTTATAGAGGTAGAGCTACTGATTGGATGCGGGGGCTTCACCGCCTACCAATTCCTGACAAACTCCGAATGCTATGAAATGATTGTGCGCAGTGAGGGCATGGGTGCTAAGGTCCATGTCCGAGAGGGAAAGAACCCAGATCACCAGCTAAGGTCCCAAAGTATATGCTAAGTTGATATAACGCGGTGGAACTGCACTGACAGCCAGGATGTTGGCTTGGAAGCAGCCATTCATTTAAAGAGTGCGTAACAGCTCACTGGTCGAGCGGTTCCGCATGGATAATAATCGGGCATAAGCATATCACCGAAGCTGTGACTTCTGTACTCGGTACAGAGGGGTAGGGGAGCATTGTAGTGCCGCTGAAGGCGATCTGTAAGGGTTGCTGGAGGAGCTACAAACGAAAATGTAGGCATAAGTAACGATAATGCGGGCGAGAAACCCGCACGCCGAAAGACCAAGGTTTCCCCAGCTATGCTAATCAGCTGGGGGTCAGTCGGGACCTAACACGAACCCGAAAGGGGCAGTGGATGGACAACAGATTAATATTTCTGTACCTGCTCACATTAAAAGTGACGGGGATGTGGCGTTGGTGCGTACTGACGGAATAGTACGTTGAAGGGAGCGGTGACGCCCCGATAGTACACTGAGGCTCCGGCCAAGGTGATAATCCAGCTTAACATCCTCCGAGAAAACCAAGTGAAGCAGCCCGTACCGCAAACCGACACAGGTGGTTGGGATGAGTATTCTAAGGCGCTCGAGAGATTCATGGCTAAGGAACTAGGCAAAATAGACCCGTAACTTCGGGAGAAGGGTCGCCACGCTTCTAGCGTGGCCGCAGTGAAGAGGTCCAGGCGACTGTTTATCAAAAACACAGGGCTCTGCAAAATCGAGAGATGAAGTATAGGGCCTGACACCTGCCCGGTGCTGGAAGGTTAAGAGGAGATGTCATTCGCAAGGAGAAGCATTGAATTGAAGCCCCAGTAAACGGCGGCCGTAACTATAACGGTCCTAAGGTAGCGAAATTCCTTGTCGGGTAAGTTCCGACCTGCACGAATGGTGCAACGATCTGGACACTGTCTCGGCCATGAGCTCGGTGAAATTGTAGTATCGGTGAAGATGCCGGTTACCCGCAGTGGGACGAAAAGACCCCGTGCACCTTTACTATAGCTTCGTATTGACCTTGGGCAACCAATGTGTAGGATAGCTGGGAGACTTTGAAGCTGCATCGCCAGGTGTGGTGGAGTCATTGTTGAAATACCAGCCTTTGTTTGTCCGGGGCCTAACTCCCTAATGGGAGGACAGTGCGTGGTGGGTAGTTTGACTGGGGTGGTCGCCTCCAAAAGAGTAACGGAGGCTTCTAAAGGTGCCCTCAATACGGTTGGCAATCGTGTGCAGAGTGCAATGGCACAAGGGCGCTTGACTGAGAGACATACAGGTCGACCAGGTACGAAAGTAGAGCATAGTGATCCGGTGGTTCCGCATGGAAGGGCCATCGCTCAAAGGATAAAAGGTACGCCGGGGATAACAGGCTGATCTCCCCCAAGAGCTCATATCGACGGGGGGGTTTGGCACCTCGATGTCGGCTCGTCACATCCTGGGGCTGGAGAAGGTCCCAAGGGTTGGGCTGTTCGCCCATTAAAGTGGCACGCGAGCTGGGTTCAGAACGTCGTGAGACAGTTCGGTCTCTATCTACTGCGGGCGTTAGAAATTTGAGTGGACCTGACCCTAGTACGAGAGGACCGGGTTGGACCGACCGCTGGTGCACCAGTTGTCCCGCCAGGGGCATTGCTGGGTAGCTATGTCGGGATGGGATAAGCGCTGAAAGCATATAAGCGCGAAACCCGCCACAAGATGAGATTTCTTTAAAGGGCCGTGGGAGATGACCACGTCGATAGGCCATAGGTGGAAGGGCAGCAATGTCCGTAGCCGAGTGGTACTAATTGCCCGTTGGCTTGCGCAAACGCCGTCCCGCGGGAAACCGCGGGGCGCAACAAACCTTTTTTTAACAACACGTCTCTTGTAGATTACCTTACATAAGTGCGACCGAAAAGGCCGCCCTGTCCCATTATTATGTCATGCTTCGGCTACGCTCAGCACCCGCTGTAGGGTACCGGACATTAAAGTATAGAAGTTTTTAGGTGGCCCGCCCTGCAATGCAGTTCGGGCAGACCATGGCCCAAGGGTTATGGAAAAACACTGACAGTTTTAGGTGGCCATGGCGACGGGGCCCACCCCTTACCATTCCGAACAGGGAAGTTAAGCCCGTCTGCGCCGATGGTACTGCTACACCAAGTGGGAGAGTAGGCCGCCGCCTTTTTTTGAAGTCCCTTCATCTTACGATGGGGGGATTTTTTTTTGCAATATATCCAAATAGGCACGCCGATGGCGTGATTGGTTCCTGCAGCCGTTCCTGCTTCGCCAAGCTTGCAGTATCGGGCAGTCACTAATAGGCCGCCGCCTTTTTTTGAAAGCACTTACCGTTTTACGGTAGGTGCTTTTTTTTGCACTAAACCCAGCATGGGCACGCCCCTGCAAGGGAAGAGAGCTCAAAGTCGGGAGACTTTGCGCAGCAGCGTACAAGACCACGAGTCTTTGCGCAGCAGCAGTGATCAGTTCCAGCAACCACCCCTATTGCGGAATTTCTACATTTTCAAATCAACAGATTGTCCCATTTACAAATTGGTCCATTGGTACATTTTTTAATTGATCCATGGCTGTACTAAGAAAAATTCAACATTTTCAAATCATCAAATTGTCTCATCTTCAAATTATCCAACTGATACATTGCTACATTGAACAATTATTACATCGTAGCTCCATCTTCAAATCAATCAATTGTCAAATTTCCAAATTAAACAATTGATATATTGACCAATTGCTATATTGGTAGATCGAACAATCACCACATTTCCGTATTAATGGAATTTCCACATCTTCAAATCATCAAATTGTCTCATCTTCAAATTATCCAATTGATACATTGCTACATTGAATAATTATTACATCGTAGCTCCATCTTCAAATTGCCTAATTGTTTTACTGATCGATTGCTATATTGGTAGATCGAACAATCACCACATTTCCGTATTAATGGGATTTCCACATTTTCAAATCATCAAATTGTCTCATCTTCAAATTATCCAATTGATACATTGCTACATTGAATAATTGGTACATTTTCAAATTGAACAATTGCTACCCGAAATAAATTGACCTTTAGGTTATTACAGCAATAAACGCACAACCTCCCAAAATTAGTTCCAACAATATCTTTTGAGTAACCCATTTTTTAATATCTTGTCTCTTCTAAAATAATCGGCAAAATGAAAAATAGTTTCGCATATCTAATGAGCCTAGTATTCTGCCTAGGAATTTTGAATACAATTACAGGGCAAACCGGGGGTGATAAAAACAATGAGGGTTGGATTTCCTTGTTCAATGGTAAAAATTTGGATGGATGGAAAGTAGGTGAAAATGCCCAAACCTTTTCCATAGAGGACGGGGCTATTAAAGTAGAGGGGCCCAAAGCACATTTATTTTATATAGGTGATGTTGAAAACCATGATTTTGACAATTTTGAATTCAAGGCCTCAGTGATGACCAAGCCTGGCTCCAATTCGGGTATTTATATACATACCCGCTACCAAGAGGCCAGTTGGCCAGTATATGGTTATGAGGTGCAAGTGAATAATTCACAAAGTGATTGGAAACGAACAGGTAGTTTATACGACATCGTAAATGTTATAGAAACTTATGTGGGCGATGATGAATGGTATACCGAATATATTAAAGTGGAAGGCAAAAGAATTATAATAAAGATAAACGATATTGTGGTGGTAGATTATACGGAACCAGAAAATCCTAAACGTGCAGAAGGTGAACGCCAGCACAGGGTTCTTAAAGGAGGAACATTTGCATTACAAGGCCATGATCCCAAAAGTATTGTTTATTACAAGGATATTATGGTGAAACCCTTGCCTTAATAAGTACTAATATCATAAGAAATACGCTTGTACATGCCTTTATCCAATATTAGCTATTGTCTTATTCTAGGATTTTTATTATTTGGCTGTCAACAACAGCCGGAAAGCCCAAAACAAAAACCCAATGTAGTTTTTATATTGGTCGATGATCTGGGTTTGGTAGACCTTGGTATAACCGGAAGTAGTTATTATGAGACACCAAATATTGATTCATTGGCAAAAGAAGGTATGGTGTTTACGCAAGGTTATGCTGCCAGCCGTGTTTGTAGTCCGTCTAGGGCCAGTATCATGACCGGTAAATTTACGGCAAGACACGGAATTACGGACTGGATAGGAGCTGCATCCGGAACTGCATGGCGTTCCCATAATCGTCATGACAAATTGCTTCCCGCCGACTACGTACATAGCCTACCGGCGAATGATGTGACCATCGCAGAGGCCATGAAGAAGGAGGGGTATAAAACCTTCTTTGCTGGTAAATGGCATTTGGGGTCTGAAGGATCTTATCCCGAGGATCATGGATTTGAAATCAATAAAGGCGGATGGGAGAAGGGAAGTCCTATGGGAGGTTACTTTTCGCCTTGGGACAATCCGGCATTGCCCAATAAAGTTGATGGGGAGAATCTTAGTATGCGCTTGGGTGTCGAAACCGCAGATTTTATTAAACAGCATAAGGATTCCACTTTTTTCGCTTTTCTTTCCTTTTATGCAGTACATGGGCCAATTCAGACCACCCAAGAAAAATGGAACAAATATAGGGGCAAGGCTGAAGCATTGGGCATAGCCGAAAATGGTTATAAAATGGAGCGGGTCCTACCTATTAGACAGGTACAGGATAATCCTATTTATGCCGGGCTTGTAGAAAGCATGGACGATGCTGTAGGAGTGGTGCTTCAGGCATTAAAGGATACCGGACTTGAGGACAATACAATTGTGATCTTTACATCCGATAACGGTGGAGTGGCCTCGGGGGATTCTTTTTCCACCAGTAATCTTCCTTTAAGGGGAGGCAAAGGATATCAATGGGAAGGTGGTATTCGGGAACCTTATTTTATTAAAGTACCCTGGCTACAAAATGGAGGCTCGGAAAGCGATTTTCCGGTTATAGGTACCGATTTTTACCCGACAATCTTGGATTTGGCCAATATTGATGCCTTATCGGAACAACATATAGATGGTATAAGTCTAAAAACTATTTTGGAAGGTAAGAAAATGGATGTTGTTAGACCTTTGTTTTGGCATTATCCCCATTATGGCAATCAAGGCGGAAATCCATCGTCAATTATACGCGAAGAAAACTGGAAACTTATCCATTACTGGGAAGATGGGAGCCAAGAACTTTATGACTTGGCTAAGGATGCAGGGGAGCAGTCCAATGTAATAGCACAATATCCTAATATTGCCAAAAAGTTAAGCAAAAAGCTTCATGAATGGCTTAAGGAGGTAGGGGCCAATATGCCGTCAGAAGATCCTGAATACAATGCCAAACTGGCACAAAAGCGACATGATCGAATTGTAAACGAAAGTTGGCCGGCTTTGGAAGCTGAACGACTAAAATTCTTGTCCAAAGATTTTGAGCCCAACGAAGACTGGTGGGGTAGTAAAGTAACGACCGACTAGGTATCAATTTTTGGATTAGGCATTCATGGCTAAGCCACGTTACACCTTCTTTTCTATAATTTCACTTTGTTATTAGAAGAGAAATAAAGGCAGTATAAATAAAAATGTTTAACAAATTTTCTGTGGCCTCTGATCTTAAAAATGCGTAAGCCCTTTTCATTTGGGTTTTTACCGTATTAATGGAAATTCCTTTGGTTTCCGCTATTTCAGCGTAACTCTGCCCATTGATAATCGCGGAAATAAAAATTTGTTTTCGACTTTCTGGAAGCTCGTTCAGAAGTGCCTGTATTTTCCCATTGGTATGGGAAACAGCCATATCTTCCGGATCTTCGTATTTAGGTGAGGCAAGACTCTGAAGCAGCGATTTTTCTTTTTTAGCTTTATCCAAAGACTGTAAGCTCAAGTTTTTTACTGCCTTAATGGCATACGCCTTAAAGGAGATGGTTATGGAAACCGTTTCCCTTCGTTGCCAGTAAGAGATATAAAATTCTTGTACGATATCTTTGGCCGTGTCCTTATCCTTGACAATTCCAAAAGCGATTAGGCACAACATAGGAAAATGCTCTTTAAAGAGCTTCTCCATTTCCTGGGTGCAATTTTTCTTGGTTTTGGTCATGGTCATATAGGACTTTATTGCCCAATTAATGTCTGGTGAATTGTGTAATTGGTTAAATAGTATCGTCAATTATACTAATTTAATTTCATTTGTCATAAATATTTATCAAATTCTAAAAAAAATATAAATATCTGTCACCCTATTAACAGCTCAGGACAACTTATAAAAAAGAACCACAAATAAGCCTTATGCAAAAGTTGAAATCTGTTTTGGCAAGTATTGAACAATCCGGTCAAATAGAGGTTGATGTCCTTCAACATCTTACCCATGATGAGAAGGAGATTGTCAATACTCTTTTCCATGAGAATCTGGTGTCAGAGGCTTTGGTGTTTTTAGAAGAAATGGATACGGATGCCGAGTGGCACTTGTTTATGGAAAGGGCCATGGTTCCCAAAAAACAAAAATTTCCATTTTGGCGACCTATACTAAAATATGCGGCAATTTTTGTTGGCGTCACAATGTTGGGCTATATGATGTTTCGGCAAAATCCCTCGGTTGATGTATTGCCCATCACTGAATCTACCATAAAGCTCAAAATTGGAGAGGATAATGTCAAAGTAATTAAAGAGGGAGATAGCCAGCAGATAGTTTCTTCTTCAGGAAAAGTATTGGGGATACAGACAGGTAACCGTATAAGCTATAATACCGACTCTGAAATTAAAGATCTGGTTTATAATGAATTGGAGATACCGTTTGGGAAAATATTTGAAGTAGAGCTTTCAGATGGCACTTTGGTGCATTTGAATTCCGGAACAAAAATAAAATATCCTGTAAAGTTCCTAAACACAGGTAAGAGGGAAGTATTTATTGAAGGTGAAGCTTATTTTAAGGTTGCCAAAGATAAGAACCATCCATTCGTGGTACATTCCGATCAAGTGGATGTAGAGGTTTTGGGAACCGAATTTAATTTTTCTTCCTATAAAGAGGACACCGAAATCAAGACAGTTTTGGTAGAGGGATCTGTTAGTATGAGCAATTCCCTAAGACCGGAAGATCAATTGGTGTTAGTTCCGGGAACTAAGGGGGCTTGGAACAGGGTATCCCATGATACACATGAAGAGAAAGTAGATGTAGATCTTTATACAGGTTGGATTAAGGGGGAACTGGTTTTTAGAGACATTAGCTTTTTGGATATGGCCAAAAAGCTGGAGCGTAGTTATAATGTGGTCATTGAAAATAATAATGAACCTCTGAGCGGGAAGATTTTAAATGCACGGTTTCATGTGGACATTGAGAGCATAGACGATGTAATGAAATCTATTGGGGAGCTACATTCTTTTCAATACACTATAAAAAACGGAAAGATAACTATAGACTAATATTAACCAAATAAACCAATTGTGTATGCCATAACTTTTTGAATGTAATATAGAAGTTCAAAAAAAAAATCGGAAAATGCTTGAGACCATTTCCCGATTTAAGAACTAATAATCAAACGACCTTTTCAAAATCATTTAATCAAACCAAAATTATGAAAAATAAATTTATGGGGGTATTGACGTATTGGCAATTCCCTAAATTCGACTTGAAGATGAAACTGACCACCTTTTTACTTATAGTTTCGTTATTTGAGATTCAGGCAAATACCTACGCCCAAGGCACCAAAATAACCTTAGAACTAGATAATGTTCCAGTAGAACAGGTTTTTAGTGAAATAGAAGCAATATCTGAGTTTCGGTTTTTATATGAGAGTGCACAGATAGATCTGGATCGAAAAGTAACTTTACGCATCAAAAAAAGAAAAATATCGGAGGTGTTGGCCTTGCTTTTCGCCAATACCAATATCAGTTACAAGACTTATGACCGACAAGTAATACTTTCAAAGAAATCTAATTCTGAATTATCGTCCTTGATTATGGGTGTTGAGCCAACAAAAGAGTTAAGCTCATTTCAATTTCAGGTTTCCGGTGTAATAACGGATGCCGATGGTGTTCCCTTACCAGGGGCCAATATCGTTGAAAAAGGGACTTCCAATGGTGTTACTGCCGATTTTGATGGTAATTTTACCATTGAGGTAGCCAATGAAAATGCAACTCTTGTGGTGTCTTATATAGGGTATGCTACCAAGGAAATTGCTCTAAATGGAAAAACGACTATTGCGGTCAGTTTGGAAGAAAGTGCTGCAGGATTGGATGAAGTAGTACTGATAGGGTACGGAACCCAAAAGAAAAGTGATTTAACGGGTGCTGTAGGTTCTGTCTCTTCGGAAGAGCTTCAAGAGCGGCCGACTTCAAACCTTACACAATCATTATCCGGTAAAATGCCCGGGGTTAGCGTTTCCATTAATTCTGGTAGACCAGGGGGTAAATCCAATATAAGAATCCGAGGAAATTCCTCCGTAAGTCTTGCCAATGATCCTTTGTACGTTGTAGATGGGGTTATATTGGTTTCAACAGGCCTTGCAGACAACAGCACTCCTATCGATTATATCAATCCAAATGATATTGCTTCTGTCGAAGTGTTAAAAGATGCCTCGGCCACCGCTATTTATGGTTCAAGGGGGGCCAACGGGGTTGTTTTGGTTACTACTAAAAGAGGAAGCAATGCAGGTGGTAGAATTAGTTATGACAGTTATTACAGTTTGGGTACGCTCGCCAAAAAAGTAGGGGTACTCAACTCCGAGGAATTCTTAATGATCGAGGAAGTTGCTTACCAGAACGCAGAAAAGTATGATGCCGTTGGTTTTGCAAACGGTAAATATACCGATCCTGCCTTAAAAAGGAACGATCCAAGATTGTTCGATGCAAATGGAGATCCAATATACGATACGGACTGGCAGGATGAAGTTACCAGACCGGCATTTACCCAGAATCATCAATTATCTTTTACAGGAGGAAATGAGAATGGAAGTTATGGGGCCTTTTTAGGCTACATGAACGAAGAGGGTATCATGAAGGATTCTTGGTTAAAGAGATATTCCGGGCGATTTGTTTTTGACTCCAACATTAAGGATTGGTTAAAGGTTGGTGGTAGTTTAAGTTATAATAATCAAAACGAAAGGGTTATACACGCTTCATGGGTAGGAAGGAATATGATAGAAAATATACCTATTATTCCAGTTAAGTACCCTGATGGTACATGGGCCAGTAATGCAGATTATCCGGGTATGGAAGGTGGTCCCAATCCAGTAAGGGTTGCAGAAGAATACAAGAGATACCTAAAAACCAATACTGTGCTTGGAAATATATTTGCCAATATTACTTTGGCCAAAGGATTGGACCTAAGGACATCATTGGGGATTAATAGTATCGACCAAAAAATTAATGAATACGCAGGTAGGGAACTAAGTTTTATAGGGACTAACACCAACGGATATGCGACTAGATCATTAAACGAGTATTTGTCATGGCAATTTGAAAATTATTTGACATATCAGAAGGAGATTGCAGAAATTCATTCACTAACTGGTTTATTGGGTATTTCTTGGCAACATGTAAACAGTTCCAGTTTTAGTGCCGGTTCTCAAAATTTTTCAGATGATTTTTTTAGTTATGATAATTTGGGAGCGGGGTCTGTTGTACGTACGCCAAGTTCAAGCGCTTATGCTTATGGTCTTAATTCTTATTTTGGAAGAATCAACTACGGCTTGTTAAATAAATATTTACTTACGGTTACAGGGCGTGTAGATGGATCCTCAAAGTTTGGAGCTACCAATAAATATGCGTTCTTTCCTTCTGCAGCATTGGCTTGGAAAGTCTCCGAGGAAAATTTCATGAGGGAATCTTCTTTAATTTCAAACCTTAAATTACGTACTAGTTATGGTGTTACAGGTAACTCGGAAATTCCGGCATACGGTGCACTTTCAGGTCTTGGAAACTACGCTTATGTAGTTAATAATTCTATAGTAAATGGTATTGGGATAGACAGGTTGGCCAATCCTAACTTACAATGGGAAAAAACAGAACAGGTAGATGCCGGGATAGAGTTGGGTCTTTTTAATGGAAGGGTTTCCATGGAGGCAGATGTCTATAGAAAGTTGACCACGGATATGCTTTTAAATTCTCCGGTACCAACAAGTAGTGGCTATGCTTCGGTATTTCGTAATATAGGTAGTATGGAAAATAAAGGATTCGAATTTTCCTTGAATACCAAGAATATAATAAATACTGATTTCTCATGGGAAACCGATTTTAATATCGCCATGAACAAGAATAAAGTGGTAGCCCTTTCCGGGGGTAGTGATATATTCTCTAGCCGTACTATAATTAGGGAAGGGGAACCTGTAGGTTCATTCTTTGGATTGGTTCACCTTGGAACTTGGGGTACCGATGAGGAAGCTGAAGCCGCAAAGTATTTCAGGTTGCCAGGGGATGTAAAAATAGAGGACAGAAATAACGATGGTGTCATCAATCAGGCAGACCGTACAATTATAGGGAAAGGTATACCGGACGGCTACGGTAGTTTTATCAATACCTTCCGTTATAAGAATTTTGAATTGTTGGTGGATCTGCAATTCCAGTATGGTAATGATATCATGTATATTACCACGCGTCCGCAGGAAAATCGCCAAGGTATTGCAAATAGCTTATCCACTGTCTTAAACGGTTGGACCCCTGATAATCAGGATACACCAATTGCCCAGTGGAGACCTGTATCGGCAGGTTATGATAACTTGGACACCTCCCATATGATTCAGGATGGGTCTTTTATTAGGGGCAGAAACCTTTTGTTGGGTTACAATTTTCCTTCCGAAATGACCGAAAAAATAAAACTCAATAGGCTTAAGGTATATACTTCTGCACAAAACTTCTTTGTTAGCACAAAATATCAAGGTTATGACCCTGAGGTGCAGACCAGTGACAATACTTTTGGACAAGGAGAGGTTAATTTTGATCAATATCCGAAACCCAGGGTATTTATGATCGGGTTGAATGCAACATTCTAATTAAAAAAAGACAAAAATGAAAAATACTATAAAAACACGAATTGGTTTATTTACTATGGCCTTTTCACTATTCCTTACTACAGGATGTTCCGATTTTCTTGAAGAATCTGATCCTACCAATATTACGGCAGAAAGTTATTTTGAGACTGCCGAGCATGCCGAATCGGCCGTTATTTCCATATATTCCAGTTTAAGATCGGTTAGAGGAGGTAGTTATGGGGGTAGTCCATGGCTAATGTTGGAATTTGCAACAGGACTTGCCGATAGTGATTTGGGACAGGCCGACAATAGCAATATTATTAGAAATTTGACCAATACCTCTGATAATGCATATGGTAAAGCGTATTGGGATAGTAGCTATAAGGGAATTGCCAATGCCAATTTGGCCATTGCAAACATTCCTGATATTGCAATGGACGAAGCCAAGAAAAATAGACTTATGGGCGAGGCCAGATTTTTAAGGGCCTATTATTACTATAACCTGGTTAGAATTTTTGGTTCAGTGCCATTGATTACAGATCCTATTGATTTAGGTTCCGAAAATCTATATGCTTCTCCGGAATCTGTTGAGAATATCTATGCTTCAATTGAAGAAGATCTTACATTGGCAGAGGCTTCTGGATTACCATTTAATGATACTACTGGAAAAGTTACTTTGGGCGCCGTTAAATCGCTATTGTCAAGTGTATATCTCACCATGGCCGGCTATCCTTTACAAAAAGGAAATGAATATTATCAAAAGGCTGCAGATAAGGCCAAAGAGGTAATCGATTCCGATCAATATAGTTTATTTCCAACCTATGCAGACCTTCACGACCCGGCCAGTAACAATATAGGGGAGAATATTTTTATGGTGCAATATGAAGCTTTTGTGGACCCCTCAAATTGGCAACCATTAATAATCCCTTACAATATGAACATTTCAGCGTATTCTGAGCAGACTGGGGCTATTTATGCAAATCAGAATTTTATACAGTCCTATGAAGCTGGTGATAAAAGGGTTGAAGAGAAGGAATTTTACTATACTACCTATACCTCAAAATTTGATAGGAACGAAACCATTGTTTTAGGGGGGTATTTTTTATACAAACATTTTGATATAGTGGCCAATCTTGAAACGGCTAGTAGCGACCTTAATTGGGACTTAATTCGCTATGCGGAGGTACTTTTGATCTATGCCGAAGCCCAGAACGAGATTTCCGGACCTACCATTGATACTGAAGAAGCCTTGAACAAAATTAGAAGGAGAGCTGAACTTCCTGAATATTCAGGACTAAGCAAAGAGCAATTTAGGGAAGCAGTCTGGAAGGAGAAATGGCACGAATTAAGCTATGAAAATGTAACCTGGTTCGATATGGTCCGTCTAAGAAAGGCTTTTAACGTGACCACAGGAAGCTTTGAGGACTTTGTAGGACATACATTTGCGTATGGACCAACACTTACTGCAAGGGAATTATTGTTCCCCATACCTACGGATGAATTGAGAAACAATGAAAACCTTGTTCAGAACCCAGGATATTAATTTAATGGCAGTTTAACATTTTTATGGTTAAGAATCCCAATTTATAGACTTTAGAATCTTTTTTAAAGTAGATTGCGATTATTTGGGATTCTTTAAACCAATATTTA
Organism: Arenibacter algicola; assembly: GCF_000733925.1. Classification (NCBI taxonomy): domain Bacteria; kingdom Pseudomonadati; phylum Bacteroidota; class Flavobacteriia; order Flavobacteriales; family Flavobacteriaceae; genus Arenibacter; species Arenibacter algicola. The sequence goes on along the minus strand of NZ_JPOO01000003.1, from coordinate 1,843,305 downwards.
GTAGATGTTGTTAACACGAAATAGTATTAGAATTGAATAGTATATTTATGAAAACGAAAAGAAATGATAATTAAATTAGATCTATTTATGTTTAAAGACAAGATACGTCCAGACGGTTATTTGATGAGATATTTTCAGGTTTTTGTTTTAGCCTTATTTGTCCTTCCACTAACCTCAAACGCCCAAAGCACGGTAAAGAAAAAACCCAACGTCATCATTGTAATTACAGATGACCAAGGTATGGGCGACTTGGGTTGCTATGGAAACCCCTACATTAAGACGCCCAGCATCGATGAATTTTATAAAGAGTCGGTGCGATTTACCAATTTTCATGTGTCCACCACCTGCGCCCCTACCCGTGGCGCCATAATGACCGGTAGACATACCAATAGGATAAACGTATTCCACACAATAACCGGACGTTCCCTGCTTTTTGAGGACGAAGTTATTTTGCCACAAGTATTAGCTCAAAATGGATATACCAACGGTATGTTCGGAAAGTGGCATTTAGGGGATAATTATCCATACCGCCCTGAGGATCGAGGTTTTCATGAGGTTGTTAGGCATGGTGGGGGAGGTATCACCCAAGGCCCTGACTATTGGGGGAACGATTATTTTGACGATACGTATTGGCATAATGGGGAAACCCAAAAATACAAGGGATACTGTACCGATGTCTTCTTTTCCGAAGCTATGGACTTTATAGAAGAAAATAAGGATGACCCATTTTTCTGTTATATCGCCACTAACGCTCCCCATGGTCCTTTGAACCTGCCAAAGAAATATTTGGATATGTACAAGGGGATCGATGGCCTTCAGGAGCAATTTCAACGCTTCTATGGGATGATCACCAATATCGACGACAATTTTAAGTTGTTGCAAAAGAAATTGGACGAGTTGAAGATAGCGGACAATACCGTCTTGATCTTTATGACAGATAATGGTACCGCAGGAGGGAATAGGGTTTTCGATGCCGGTTTAAGGGGTTCAAAAGGTAGTGAATACGAAGGTGGCCATAGAGTGCCACTTTTCATCCGCTGGCCGGACGGACAACTTACTGGTGGAAAGGACATAGACAAATTGGTTGCGGCGTATGATTTGTTGCCTACTTTTGTTGACGTATTGGGACTGGATTTTAATCCGGTAAAACCCTTGGATGGCACAAGTTTAAAGCCATTGCTTTATGGTAACGCCGAAAATTGGCCCAATAGAACACTATATATAGATACACAAAGACTTCAAAACTTGGTAAAATACAGAAAATACTCTGTTATGGATGATAATTGGAGGTTTGTGAACGGTACGGAACTCTATAATATGAACGATGATCTCAGTCAGACTAAAAATGTAATAGAACAATATCCTGAGGTGGTGGAAAAACTGGCCGAAGGTTACGAGAGATGGTGGCAGTCCTTTATGGATGAGGGCGTTAACGAAAGATATGCCTATATAAAAGTGGGGTCGCCCCAAGAAAATCCAAGTCGTATTTCTTCTCATGATATGCTAACGGGAAAATTTAATGGTATGTGGCATCAATATGGTGCTGCAAGCGCAGTCCAGGCTACTGGAAGATGGAAAATTGAATTCGTGGAAGATGGGGAATATAAAATAAGCCTATGCCGATTTCCAAGGGAGAGTGGATTGGAAATTAATGCAACCTTCCCCGCACAGGAAAAAATCGTAGAGCTGGATAGGACTATGCCGGCCAGCGTAAAATCCGATTTTGAAGAGGCCTATCTGTATGTTGCGGACATAGATCAAACCGCTAAGATAGAAAAGGGGATAAAGGAAGTATCCTTTACGGCTAAAGTTTCAGCGGGGAAATATGATATGGAAGCCCAATTGATAGACAAGGACAATAGGGTGCATCCGGCCTATTATGTCTATATTGAGAAATTATAGTTGAAATCTATCGAAAAATCTAAAGGTTAATAAGAAATTGGGAGAAACATTCTTACAGAAATCGAGCAACTTTGTATTTGTTTTTTGTTGGCTATTCACAGCTAGCTTGTTTTTGGGTTGCGCAGATGAGCGGAAAAAAAGTGAAACCAGTCCAGAAGAAAATCCTACCCCCAACATCATCCTGCTCATGGCCGATGACCAGGGCTGGGGAGATATGGCGTATAACGGCCATCCCCACCTAAAAACGCCTAATTTGGATGCCATGGCCGCAAATGGGGCAGTTTTTGAACGTTTCTATTCGGCATCTGCGGTCTGTTCCCCTACACGTGGAAGCGTAATGACGGGCAGGCATCCACTACGTTATGGAATTTGCCATGCCAACTGCGGCCATATAAAACCTGAGGAAATCACCTTGGGGGAAATGGTCAAAGATCTGGACTATACCACTGGCCATTTTGGTAAATGGCATTTGGGCACCCTGACGCGCGATATTGTGGAGGCCAATAGGGGAGGAAGGGAAAAATTTGATGGGGACTATGCCCCGCCCTGGGATCATGGTTTCGATGTTAGTTTTGTAACGGAATCCAAAGTACCCACATGGGACCCTATGGTTACGCCTCCCCAATCATCAGGTGATGTAAATGGGAATTTAATAGAAGGGGAACCTTTCAATACCTCCTACTGGACCGGACCTGGTAAAATTGCCAAGGAAAATCTGGAAGGGGACGACTCTAGAGTGATCATGGACAGGGCCATCCCCTTTATAGAAAATGCCGTAAAAAACGATAAACCATTTTTAAGTATTATTTGGTTCCATACTCCCCATTTGCCCGTTTTGGCAGGGGATGATGACAGAGCTCCCTACGCTGACCTTTCAGAAGACCAACAGCATTATTATGGGGTTTTGACCGCCTTGGACAAACAAGTGGGGCGTTTGCGCGATAAGCTGCGGGAATTGGGAATTGCTGAAAATACGGTACTCTTCTATACCAGCGATAATGGTCCCGAGGGGAAATCTGTTACTGGTAGGACCCAAGGCCTTACCAAAGGACTCACGGGTAGGAAAAGAAGCTTGAATGAAGGCGGTATCAGGGTCCCAGGTATCATGGAATGGGAAGGAAAAATCGGCCCGGGAACAAAGGTGAATATCCCCTGCTTTACTTCCGATTATTTTCCGACGATCGCCAATATCTTGGGGGTGGACCTTAAGAAAAGTAATAGGCCCTATGATGGGGTGGATATGTTGCCCATTGTAAATGGCGAAGTAATGCGAAGAACGGAACCGTTGGCCTTCGATTTTCAGGGACAGGCAGCTCTAATAGATAATGAGTACAAGATTTATAGCGATGATGGCGGACAGCATTTTGCCCTTTATAATATTCGGAATGATATGAGCGAAAGTAATAACCTGGTAAATGAGCAGCCCGAAAAGTTGAACGAAATGGTTGCCTATTGGAATCAATGGAAGGAATCTCAGTTAATGAGTGCTTCTGGCAAGGATTATTGACTATTTTAGCGACTAGGACTAATATGCGACTGCACTATCAAATAATATTTTGAGATTAATTTTTACTTACCAAAAATAACCTTTATGAGATTACTTTATTGCGTACCCTTACTTGCTATATTTTTGCTTGGATCCTGTAAACCATCTGGATCTGAAAAGGTCTCCGAGACTGAGGACAAGCCCAATATCGTTTTTTTATTTGCCGATGATCAGACCTTTGAAAGTATTAGGGCCCTGGGTTTTGATGAGGTCCATACCCCAAATTTGGATCGCTTGGTAAACGAAGGCACTACTTTTACCCATGCGTACAATATGGGCGGTTGGAATGGGGCCATCTGTGTGGCATCACGGGCCATGATCATTTCCGGATCCTATATTTGGAATGCACAGGATAAAAGCGCATTGTGGTCCAAAGGGGATAGCACAGCTTTGAACCAGACCTGGAGCAGGCTGCTCCAAAAACAGGGGTATGACACCTATATGACCGGTAAATGGCATGTACTGGCCCCTGCTGGAACTATTTTTAACGATGCACGGCACATACGTCCTGGAATGCCTGTAGATCGTGGTAATGAATTGGGTGCTGCCATAAAAAAATGGAAGGCGGAATCTGGGGATATGAAGGACTGGAACAACTATATGCCGGTTGGCTATGGCAGGCCAACGGGTCCGGACGATACCGAGTGGTCTCCAACTGATACCTTACAAGGAGGTTTTTGGGAAGGGGGCAAACATTGGAGCGAAGTGGTCCGTGATGACGCCCTGTCATTTATAGATTTGGCCACCAAAAAGGATGATCCCTTTTTTATGTACCTGGCCTTTAATGCAACCCATGATCCGCGGCAGGCACCCCAACGCTTTTTGGATATGTACCCTCTTGAGAATATTAAGGTACCCGAAAACTTTTTGCCGGAATATCCATATAAGGATGATATGGGCAATCCACCAGGTCTTCGGGATGAGGCGCTGGCTCCATTTCCTAGAACGGAATATGCCGTAAAGGTTCACCGCCAGGAATACTATGCCTTGTTGAGCCATATGGATGAGCAGATAGGGATGATTTTGGATTCTTTGGAGGCTAGCGGTAAGATGGACAATACCTATATCTTTTTCGGTGCGGACCATGGTCTGTCTGTTGGGCATCACGGCTTGATAGGGAAACAGAGCATGTTCGACCATAGTGTGCGTATTCCAATGATGGTGGTAGGCCCTGGTATTCCCAAGGGAAAAACTTTGGACCAGGATGTGTATTTACAGGATATTATGGCCACTTCCTTGGAATTGGCTGGTGTGGAGAAGCCAGACTATGTACAGTTCAATAGTTTTATGGATATCATTAAAGGGGAAAGAGCGGAGAGCCACTACAATGGTATTTATGGCGCCTATATAAATGTACAGCGTATGATCCGTAAGGATGGTTTCAAACTTTTGATCTACCCTAAAATTGATAAGGTGCTATTGTTCGATATGGAAAAAGATCCGAACGAAATGAACGACCTGGCCGCTAATCCGGAGTACAAGGAAAAGGTTAAATCACTTTTTGCCGATCTATTGGAACTTCAAAAAACAATGGATGATGAGCTCGATCTTAGTGGTTTATATGATAAAATGTTAGAATAAAGGAAATAACCAATCATGTTGATACAACGTATTCTTAGTGCTTTTGCCCTTGTTTTTTTAGTTGGTTGTGGCGAAGCAGTAAAAACAAAATCCACCGAGGATCAAGGACCTCCTAACATACTGTTCATTTTGGTCGACGATCTGGGCAAGGAATGGATTAGTAGCTATGGGGCGGAGGATATAGAGACTCCAAATATAGATGCATTGGCCAGGTCTGGCCTCAAATTCAATAACGTGTATTCCATGCCACAGTGTACTCCAACAAGGGTCACATTGCTTACTGGTCAATACCCGTTTAGGCATGGGTGGGTCAACCATTGGGATGTGCCGCGTTGGGGTGGGGGTGCCCATTTTGATGAAACAGAGAACCCTACCCTGGTAAATGAAATGAAAAGGGCTGGTTACAAGACCTGTATAGCCGGTAAATGGCAGATTGATGATTTTCGGGTAGAACCGGATGCGTTGGAGAAAGTGGGATTTGATGAATATTGTATGTGGACAGGTTATGAAGCGGGCATCGAGGCGAGCGCTGAAAGATACTGGGATCCCTATGTTTTTACCAAAGAGGGTAGCAAGACTTATCCCGGCGCTTTTGGTCCGGATATTTTTCGGGATTTTATAATCGACTTTCTACAAGAAAACAAGGAAGGTCCCATGTTCGTATATTATCCCATGGTATTGACCCATACGCCCTTGGTAAATACCCCAGACGAATCTGCAGATGATAATTTGGGCAAGCACAAGGCTATGGTCCGCTATACCGATAAGATTGTTGGGCAACTGGTTAATGCCCTTAAGCAAAATGGTCTGTTGGAAAACACTATGATTGTCTTTACTACGGATAACGGTACTGCACAATCCATTACCGGTACTTACAAAGGTGAACAAGTAAAAGGGGGTAAATCCAAAACCTTGGAGTCTGGAATATGTGAGCCATTTATTGTAAGTTGGCCCGGACGTATAAAAGCAGATCAAGAATCTAATGCGCTTATCGATTTTACAGATATTCTTCCAACATTTTTAGACATTGCCGGGGTTAACTCAAAGGATAAATGGACAGATTTGAATGCTTCACATATAATCGATGGTAAGTCTTTTAAGAATGTTTTGCTGCAGGGGGATGAAGCTTCCGAAAGAAAATGGATATTGGGAATGGGTGGCGGAAACAATGCGCGACTTACCGAAAATGGGGTGGAAAATCAATTTAAATTCAGGGATAGGGTACTCCGTGACGAACGGTACAAATTATACATAGGTGCTAACCGTAAACCTGAAAAATTTTTCGATTTGATACAAGATCCCTTTGAGCGCTCTAACCTTGCAGACATTCTGAAGTCTGGAGAAATTGAAAATAGCTTTAAAAACTTTATGGAGATTGTTAAATCTTTTCCATTGGAGGACAGTGATCCGCAATATAAGAACAATCCACCACAGGAGTGGGATGTGGAAATTACGGCAGAGAGCGGCACTTGGAAAATGTGATGCCCCCAATCTTTCAGTACCTATAAATGTAATGGTACCTAGTATAGGGGCTACTCGATTGGTTGCATACTTTGGTCAATTGCTTTTGCGCGGTTTTTGAATGGTGTATTTATTGTGGAATATCTAGATATATACTATTGTTAGGGTACAATCTCTTCCATTAGAATTATTTTAGAACTTAGTTCCATTCGGTCCACTCCTTTTACTTCTAAAACGATCTGATAATATTTTGGAAGGCTTCCATATTTTTCAATTAAGGCCGATTCCAGTTCCTTAAGTAGTTTTGGGGAGGTAAAATATTTTAAACTCTGCGAAGCTGCCGTATCCCATATTCCGCCAAATAAATAAATGTTGTTATTATTGGGTCCTGGTGCTTTCGTTATAAAACCGTAATCTGTATGGTGTCCATTGGGGTCACCGTACGGACGGTAAACCGTTTCACTTCCATTTTGCTCATTCCTGTAAACAATACTCTGATCCTGATTGTTGTAGTATAGCGAGGGACCTGCTAGGTAGTCCTTGAATAGTCCAAAAGTTTTCATCATCCCAATCACTATAAAATTATTGTCTGGGAGTTCTTTCGGATTAAAGCGCACCATATTTCGAATAGTAAAATCTTTCTGGTTGTGCGAAAATATTTCGCTAAGATCTTTGATCCATAATGCGCTATTGTAAATAAGTAGACTGTAGCTTAAAGGCTCATAGATTATATTGGTTTCGGACTGCTCCAAGATAAATTTGTCATAGTCCTCTAAAGAATTGATAAAGGGATCCCTAATAATTTTTTGAGTACCTGTTTTGGGATTATCCTCTTGGTATATAAAAAGGTCTCCCAGTAACACCATTAATGGCTTTTGGTCCATAAATAAATCCTTCCATAAACCATTCTCGTTGATTGGGTTGGTGTTGTGCTTCCCTGGATACAGGGAAATATTATATGCCAAGGATATGGTGAATAGTAATAAAAGGGTTAAGGTTATGCCCTTGGACCAGGAATAGGATTTCTTGGGTGCCAATATTTTTTTTTCTACAAATCTAACTTCGTAGCTCCCTTTGGGGATTTGAACAATAATCTTGTCTTCTTTGCCTTCCTTTGAGTAGTACTTGGCCAGTTTTTTACGGAGGTTATAGATGTAAACCCTTACCAAGGTACTTTGGGAAGGGTCAAAATTGGGTTTCCCAAGAATTTCCGAAGCGATGGTGGTTTCCTTCGGAATGTCTTCCTCTAGGGTGCTAGCTACCAAAAAGAGCAGAAGGTTGGCATAGGTATTGGAATGTCCAAACGATTTACTGTTTATTATTTTGGCAGTTGTTTTATCATATGCTTTGTTATTTTCCATTGATTATCCCTAAAAATATAAAGGTAATCAATTATTATTAACAGTTAATAAAACAGTTTATTAACCCATTAACAGTTAAAAATGATGCATATATTTGATTTGAGCGAGAATTTAATTATGAATTTAGCTCTGGCGACAGCGGGTGAAGTATATCGGTAATTATAGAGTTTAGACTTTTTTGTACCGGCATGTAAATGCTTTTGGTACTTATTGAGCTAAAACTTAGATTTTATGGTGGCCGTTGTCCTAAAGGGAATAATAGATCAAGAACCAACAAATATTTTCATGAAGCATAGTACCGTTTATTTATTAATTAATCTGGCATTGGTTTTCAGTGGCTGTGGATGGAGTGCTCCGGAGGAAGTGGAGTTGGCTCTTGCGCAGACACCCGATATTATTGATTTTAACTATCATGTGAAACCTATACTTTCCGATAAATGTTTTGCATGCCATGGCCCGGATACGGATAACCAAAAATCTGATCTAAGGTTGGATATTGCCGAAAGCGCTTTGTCTGCCCATGGAGAATCCAATACTGTTGCTATTGTTCCTGGGAGACCTGCATCCAGTGATCTTATTAAACGTATACTTTCTGATAATCCATCAGACAAAATGCCACCTCCGGAGTCTAATCTATCCTTGACAACAAAAGAAATTGCCATTTTGGCCAAATGGATCGAGCAGGGAGCGGAATATAAGCCTCATTGGTCTTTCATAAAGCCTAATAAGCCGGAATTGCCATTGATAAAGGATAACAACTGGGCAAATAATGAACTGGATTATTTTATCCTGGATAGGCTGAAAAAGGAAAAGCTCAATCCGTCCGAACGGGCATCAAAGGAAACTTTAATTCGAAGGTTAAGTTTTGACTTAATTGGGCTACCTCCAAGCTTGGAACAAATTGAAAGTTTTAAAAAGGATACCTCAGAGTATGCCTATGAAAAGTTGGTAGATAGGCTATTGCAGAGCCCTGCTTATGGAGAGCGGATGGCAGCGGATTGGATGGACGTGGCGCGATATGCGGAGAGTGATGGCTATCTGGATGACAAGCATAGGGATTTTAGTGCATATCGAGATTGGGTGATCAAGGCCTTTAACGAGAATATGTCCTACAAAGAATTTTCCAGCTTACAATTGGCGGGAGATCTTATACCGGAACCGACCAAGGAAAGCATTTTGGCAACAGCGTTCAATAGGCTGCATAAAAGAAATTCCGAAGCCGGAATTATTTTTGAAGAGTATCGTGTGGAATATGTTGCAGATAGGGTATTAAGTGTTGGAAAGGCCTTTATGGGGCTTAGTATGGAATGCGCAAGGTGTCATGACCATAAGTACGATCCTATAAGTCGGAAAAACTATTACGAGATGTCCGCCTTTTTTAATAGCACCAATGAATTTGGTTCCGCTGTCTACGGTCCAGGTCAGGTACCGGGACCTTCACTTCTTCTAACGGACAGTGAGGCGGATAAGGTTCTGGCATATATTGATAGTGATATTAACAGTGCGGAGAAGAAACTCGATTCTCCGAAATCCTCGGAACCGGAGGGGTTCAAAAAGTGGTCGGCAAATCCGTCTGTTATAAGAAGTTCAATTGAAAATAATTATTCCAAAAGTCTTACGGCCTATTATCCATTTGATTCTTTCGTGGGAAAAGGAAATAAAAAGTATGTCAGTCCAAATAGGGTAGTCGGTTCTGGTCCTGCGGTTATCAATGAACCAAATATTAAAAAAGCTGCCAAGAACAATGGTATATTCTTGAATGATTTTACATCTATTAGCTTGCCGGAGAAGGTAGGATGGTTTGACCAGACCGATCCCTTTTCTATTTCCTTGAGTGTGTTTCCGGATACCCAATACGACGACGCTGCCTTATTTTATCATTGTGAAGATTTGCGATTGGGGCTAAAAGGGTACTCTATGTTCTTGGAAAACAACCGCCCAAAGTTTATTATGGCATTTTCTTGGCCAACCAATGCCATCCAGATTAAGGCTAAAGAGGAAATACCGGTAAAGGAATGGACAAATATTGCAGTGACCTACGATGGACTGGGGAAAGCAAACGGACTTCATATGTATCTCAATGGCAAAGAAATACCGGTAGAGGTAGAAATAGACCACCTTTATAAGTCCATATTGTTTAAGCCGGATCTGCATACCTATGGGTTCAATGGTTTCGGAATGGGAATCAGGAATCATATGAAGACCTTTATAAATGGAGGTATCGATGAGCTTAAAATTCACAATTCTGAACTTTCTGCATTGGAAGTAAGTTATGGTTATGATTCCAATACCCTATCAGAAATTATTAATAATAGTTCCAGCACCAGGAATTGGTCCCTTTTAAAATCCCATTACTCCTTGAGGGAGAATAGTGGACTTGAGAAGGTAAAGGAAAATATTCGCGAACTAAACAGGAAGAAAAATAAGGTGATCGATACTATTTCGGAAATTATGGTCATGGGAGATTTGCCTGAACCGCGCCCTACTTATGTTTTGGATAGAGGGGTTTACGATTCCCATGGGACGGAGGTGTACCCGGATGTGCCCGAAGTTGTACTTCCTTTTAGCGATAGTCTGCCAAAGAATAGACTGGGCCTTGTTAAATGGTTGTTTGATGAAAATAATCCCCTAACTGCCCGGGTCTATGTGAATAGATTGTGGCAGATGCATTTTGGGACGGGATTGGTGTCGTCATCTGATGATTTTGGAAATCAGGGTAATTTGCCGTCGCATCCAAAATTGTTGGATTGGTTGGCGGTTAAATTCATTGAATCTGGATGGGATATAAAAGCTATGAACAAATTAATTGTAATGTCTGCTACCTATCAGCAAAGCTCGGTATTAACACCCGAACTATTGGAAAGGGATAAAGAAAATGCATTGTTGGCACGGGGGCCAAGTTTTCGTATGTCTGCTGAAATGGTGCGGGACAATGCGTTGGCCATAAGTGGCCATTTATCCCCCAAGATCGGTGGTCCAAGTGTTTATCCGTATCAACCGGACGGACTTTGGGACGAAATAAGCAATAAACCATGGCGCTATAAATATCTACAGCAACCAGGGGAGGGGCTATATAGAAGGAGCTTGTATACCATATGGAAAAGAACATCGGGTCCGCCATCCATGTTGATTTTTGATGTTGGCGAAAGAGGGGTCTGTACTGTAAAGCGGAGGCAGACGAGTACCCCGTTACAGGCATTGGTTCTTCTCAATGATCCCCAGTATTTGGAAGCTTCTAGGGTAGTGGCAGAAAATTTAATTGAAAATTATAGTGGGGATGTAGATGCTCAATTGCAAAAAGCATTTGTTATGTGTACCGGCAGAAACCCCAATGATAGTGAACTAGGGGTTTTAAGTAAATTCCATAAGGAGGAATTGGAGCGTTTTTCCAAAGCCAAGGAAGATGCTATAGGCTATACCAATATAGGAAGCTCTGAAGTAAAGGCAGGTATAGACCCGGTGAAGTTGGCCGCATTGGCTACGGTAGTAAACGGGGTGATGAATACATATGAAGGTTATACGATTAGATAGATATTTAATATGGAAGATTTTAAAAAGCACATGGAATTTATGGAGACCCGTAGGGGATTTTTAAAGAAATCTGCACTTGGGTTCGGGTCTGTAGCGCTTGCCAGCCTAATGGGGCCATCATCCTTATATGGGAATGAACTTTTGGGAGGCGGTGCGCAAAACCTATTGGGCGGCTCTTTGGGCAGTACGCATTTTCCGGCCAAGGCAAAACGGGTAATTTATCTGTTTCAAAGCGGTGGTCCCTCGCAATTGGAAACCTTTGATTATAAACCGGAATTGGCAAAATGGCACGGGAAGGAAATACCTCCATCTGTCCAAGGAACCCAACGTAATTCCGGTATGGTGTCCAGCCAATCTACCTTCCCATTGGTTAAATCTATATACGACTTTAAACAATACGGACAATCGGGTGCGTGGGTTAGTGAAATTTTTCCCTATACCGCCCAAGTAGTGGATGATCTATGCATTATTAACTCCATGCGAACCGATGCCATAAACCATGAACCTGCCGTAATGTTTCTGCAAACCGGTAGTCAGCAGAGTGGACGGCCGTCCATAGGTTCATGGCTTAGTTACGGATTGGCCAGTGACAATAAAAACCTTCCGAATTTTGTAGTCCTATTGTCCAAAGGTGGAGGAGCCCAACCTTTGAGTTCGGCTGCTTGGGGAAATGGTTTTTTGCCATCCCATCATCAAGGTGTTCAATTTAGGTCGGGCAAGGATCCTGTACTATATTTGAACAACCCCCACGGTGTACATGATGAAGATCGAAGAAGGGCTTTGGATTACGTTTCACAATTGAATAACCATCAATTTGATGTTTGGAAGGATCCAGAGATACAGTCCAAAATCAATCAGTATGAAATGGCCTATAAGATGCAAAATTCGGTTCCTGATGCAGTGGATACCAGGGAGGAGCCCGATCATATTTATAAATTATACGGGGAAGATGCCAAAATACCTGGTACATACGCTGCCAATTGTTTGCAAGCCAGACGCTTGGCGGAAAGGGATGTGAAATTTATACAATTGTACCATATGGGTTGGGATCAACATGGTGGCCTTCCCGGAGGGATTAAAAAACAGGCACTTGGTACAGATCAAGCGACTGCCGGCCTGATAAAGGATTTAAAACAAAGAGGCTTGTTGGAAGATACCCTGGTGGTCTGGGGCGGAGAATTTGGCCGGACCAGTTTTTCCCAAGGTAGATTAACAGCCGATAATTATGGTAGGGACCATCATCCTGGTTGTTTTACAATGTGGATGGCCGGGGCAGGTGTCAAGGCAGGTATGGTCTATGGTAAAACCGACGAATTTAGCTATAACGTAGTCCAGAATGAAGTGCATGTTCATGACTTTCAAGCCACCTTGCTGCACCTACTGGGAATAGACCATGAGCGACTTACTTTTAAACACCAGGGGAGAAGATTTAGATTAACAGATGTTCACGGCCATGTAGTCAAAGACATTCTTTCATAAAATTGGCCATAATGATTACGCGAAGAAAATTTGTCAAAAAGTCCTCTATGGGAGGAAGTGCCCTATTGGCAGCAGCAGTGGTGCCCTTTTATATATTGCCGTCAAAACCCAAACTTGGGGAACAAATTTTGGGACATGGCGATTTTAAATATAAAGTGGAAACCCAATGGGGCAATTTGGATCCCAAGGTCTTCCCTGTTAATAACTGTCATGAAATGGTCATGGACAGAAAGGGGAGACTTTTTATGTTGACAGATCACCCTAAGAATAATGTATTGATTTACGATAGATCTGGGAAGTTGTTGGGGAGTTGGACATTGAATTTGTCCAGTGCACACGGCCTGACCATTCATGAGGCAGGTGGGGAAGAATACCTTTATATTACCGATCCAGGGAGTGGAAGGGTACTAAAAAGTACACTTGAGGGCGATGTTGTTTTTGAACTGGATTCTCCAGATAAAATAGGGGAATATGATAGGAAGATGTTCTTTAGGCCTACAGAAACCGCTATTGGCTCCAATGGGGATATTTATGTTGCAGATGGATATGGTTCACAATATATTTTGCAGTATAACTCACAGGGTGAATTTATCAGAAAATTTGGAGGTGATAGTTTTTTGCAGCCCGATAAGTTTAAGCAAGTGCATGGGGTGACCTTGGATACCAGAGATCCCAATAACCCAAGCTTATTGTGTACTGCCCGAATAAAAAATTCCTTTAAGAGGTTTAGTCTGGACGGAAAATATTTAGAAACATTTTATTTGCCAGGCGCCTTTGTAAGTAGGCCTGTCATAGATGGGGATAATATTTACTCAGGGGTCTGTTTCGGAATGGAAAAGGGGAACTATAATTTGGCCTTAAACAAAGGGTTTGTTACTATTTTGGATAGGGAAAACAAGGTAGTGTCCAATCCAGGCGGGACCAAACCGAAATATAAAAATGGAAAACTTAAGTTGATGTTGCAAGATCAAACGGTATTCAAGAATTGTCATGACGTTTGTGTGGATGGGGATAAAAATTTATATGTCTGTCAATGGAATGCCAATGGAGTTTACCCTTATAAATTACATAGGATTTAAGTATGGATCAGATTACAGAAGTATCGGATTGGGTTATTTTTATAGGAAGGTTTCATCCCTTAATAGTCCATCTTCCCATTGGGATTATTTTGGTTGGTATTTCTATGTATTTTCTGGCCAAAAAAAAGAAGTTTTCACAATTGAAGGGCGCGGTGCCTTTCTTGATGGGTGCAGGAGCAGTTAGCGCTATTTTGTCATGCGTATTTGGTTATATGCTGTCCTTTCAGGGGGGCTATGACGCGGAGGCCTTAAATTCCCATCAGTGGATGGGGGTGGCACTGGCCGTTTTTGCCGTATTGGCATTTGTTTTTATGGTATGGGAAAAAACAAAACGGATTGTGGTATTACAGTCCGGGCTTATGGTATTTCTATTAGTGGGACTGGGATATACCGGTCATATGGGGGGTAATTTAACCCATGGTGCTTCTTATCTTACACAGTACTCCCCTGATCCGTTGCGAAAGTTGGTGGGACTTCCACCTAAGCCCGAAAAAAGACCCCCGGTTACAGTCTTGGATTCTGCCGATATATTTCTGGATGTTGTTTCTCCAATGCTTTCGGACTATTGTGTAAGTTGTCATAACCCAGGAAAGTCTAAAGGTGATCTGGTTCTTTCCTCTTATGACCGCATTATAAAAGGTGGGGAAAACGGACAAGGTGTTGTTATAGGGGATTTGAAAGAAAGTGAACTTTATAGAAGGGTAAACCTTCCGGAGCATCATGATGATTTTATGCCGCCAGATGGCAAAAAACCACTTTCCCCGGAGCAGATAAAATTATTGGAATTATGGATAATGAACGGTGCTCCAGAAAAGGGGCAAATGGGTGATTTTCAAATCGAGGGCGATTATTTGTCGGCTGCGAACAAGGTTCTTGGATTGGAAGGGCATGGGGGGAATTCTTTGGCAAGGAAAGTGGAACCGGCCGATTCTTTGATTGTGGCTTCCTTGAATGCCAAGGGTTATGTTATAAGGACAATAAGTGAAGGGAGTTATTTATTGGATGTCAGCTTTGTGGCCCAAAAGAACCTGGAAAATGTAAGTATTGAACAGCTGTTGCCATTAAAAGATCAAATTGTATATTTAAATTTGAATAACCGCAACCTAGGGGATAAAGATCTTGAGGTTATTGGACAGTTTGAAAACATGGTTAGATTAAACATTCATTCCAATCCCATAACCGATGAAGGCCTGTCCTTTTTGGCGAAACTTGAAAATTTAGAGGTTTTAAACCTTTACGGCACTCAAATAGGGGACAATGGATTGGAGAGGCTGGAATTGTTGCAGAAATTAAATCGCATATACTTATGGAATACTCAGGTTACTTCGGAAAAAGTTGAAAACCTTAAGGCAAAAAACCCCGATTTGGAGATCAACATAGGCGAAGAAGCTTCCTAGATTTAATAAGGCAAATTGTCTTTATCACCAAAGTCATTTTTGAAAAGTTTGGGCAATGTTTTGCCTTAACTTTTGACATAAGCAAAAAAAAATTCCAACCCATTTATTGGGTTGGAATTTCTTGATCTATTCCGATATTCGGTAAATATATTAAACCCTTGGTAGGTCTCCCTCTCCTTTTAACGGTAAATAGGACGTTCCCATGAGGTAAGTATCCACATGATAAGCCGCTTGCCTACCTTCGGAAATAGCCCAAACTATTAAGGATTGTCCTCTTCTTTGGTCACCGGCAACAAATACACCGGGAACGTTGGTCTTATAATCTGCTTCACTGGCTTTAATGTTGGTACGTGGATCGGCTTCAAGCCCCAATTGCTCGGCAACCGTCATTTCCGAACCTGTAAAGCCCATGGCCAATAGGGCCAATTCACATTTCCACTCCTTTTCCGTGCCAGGAACTTCCTTAAGAATTGGTCGTTGCCCTGGTTGTGTAATCCACTCTACTTCTGAAGTAATAAGTCCTTTTAAATTACCGTTTTTATCACCAATAAATTTTTTGGTGGAAATGCTAAAAAATCGCTCTACACCTTCTTTGTGTGAGGAACTGGTTCTCAAGCGCATAGGCCAAAATGGCCAAGGTTGATCTTCCGGACGTCCTACTGGAGGTTTTCCTAATATTTCAAAGTTGGATACCGAAGTGGCACCGTGTCTAATAGAGGTTCCAATACAGTCAGATCCAGTATCTCCCCCGCCTATAACCACAACGTTCTTGCCAGTAGCTTTTATTTCTTCGCCCAGATCTTTAATTCCGTCTACGCGCTTATTATTTTGTTTTAAGAAATCCATGGCCTGTACTACTCCTTTAAGGTCTGCTCCTTCTATAGGCAATCCTCTTCTAACGGTGGCGCCGCCGGAAAGTACAATGGCATCAAATTGATCTTTAAGTTCTGTGGCCAAAACATCAACGCCCACATGAACCCCGGTCTTAATGATAATTCCTTCCTCCTCTAAAATCTTAACCCTTCTGTCTATGATATTTTTTTCCATCTTAAAATCAGGAATACCATATCTAAGAAGACCTCCAACTTTTTCGTCCCTTTCAAAAAGGGTAACCAAGTGTCCTGCTCTGTTCAACTGTTGGGCCGCTGCAAGTCCTGCAGGTCCCGATCCGATAACGGCAACTGTTTTTCCAGTCCTGCTAGCAGGAGGTTCCGCTACTACCCAGCCTTTTTTGAAAGCTGTCTCAACAATGTTTTTCTCAATGTTCTCTATAGTTACCGGGTCTTCATTGATACCCAGTACACAGGCTTCCTCGCAAGGAGCTGGACAAAGCCTACCCGTAAACTCCGGGAAGTTGTTTGTGGAGTGCAATATTTCTGCGGCTTTTTCCCATTTGCCAAGGTAAACTGCGTCGTTGAAATCGGGTATTAAATTCCCTAATGGACACCCACTGTGACAAAAAGGAATACCACAGTCCATACATCTGGCACCTTGGTCCTTTAGCTCCTTTTCTTTCATTGGGAGCGTAAATTCCTTGTAGTTTTTTACCCTATCCTCTACAGGTGCGTATTCTTCTACTTTTCTATCGAATTCCAAAAATCCTGTTATCTTTCCCATATTTCGATTATATCGTTTCTAATTTTTCTTTTTCTAAACGTATCAATGCCTGCTTGTATTCTTCAGGGAAAATCCTGATAAATTTTGGTAGGCAATCTTCCCAATTTTCCAAAATCCTTTGGGCTATTGGGCTAAGTGTGGCATTATAGTGATTTTCTATGAGACCTTTCAATTCAGCAATATCATTATCGTCCTCTACTTTTAAAAGGTTTAAAGACTCCGTATTGCAATTTTTTCTAAAGGTATTTTTTTCATCAAAGATATACGCAATACCTCCACTCATTCCAGCTCCGAAGTTTCTTCCCACTTCACCAAGAATAACCGCTGTACCTCCTGTCATATACTCACAGCCATGGTCGCCAATACCTTCTACGACAGCTTGGGCTCCTGAATTTCTTACGCAGAATCGTTCACCTGCTTTTCCGTTTATATAGGCTTCACCTGAGGTTGCGCCATAAAGTGTAACATTTCCGGTAATTACGTTTTCCTCTGGTTTTAGAGTGGACTTGTACGGTACTTTTATAATCAACTTAGCTCCGGAAAGACCTTTTCCTAAATAATCGTTGGTGTTGCCATTCACGATCATAGTAAGGCCTTTGGTGGCAAATGCGCCAAAACTTTGTCCGGCCGAACCTGTGAAATTAAGTTTTAAGGTGTTTTCGGGTAAACCATCTACACCATAAATCTTTGAAATTTCATTACTGGTAATCGCTCCAACTGCCCTATCGGTATTATGGATAGGGAAATCCAAAGTGATCTTTTCTTTTCTGAATAAGGCGGGATGCGCTTTTTCCAAAATTTCAAACTCAATGGACTTGTCAATATCATGTTGCTGCTTCTGGGTATTGTAGAATTTGGTTCCTTTTGGAACATCAACCTGATATAAAATTGGAGTAAGGTCTATACCTGCAGCTTTGTAGTGTTCCAAGGCTTTTTTACGGTCCAATTTCTGTACCTGTCCCACCATTTCGTCTATAGTCCTAAACCCTAATTGGGCCATTATTTCCCTTAGTTCCTGGGCTACAAAATACATATAGTTGACAACGTGCTCTGGCTTGCCTTCAAACTTTTTGCGCAGTTCCGGATTTTGAGTGGCAATTCCTACTGGGCAGGTATTTAAATGACATACACGCATCATGATACATCCTGAGGCTACTAAGGGTGCTGTGGCAAATCCAAACTCTTCTGCACCCAATAGACAAGCTATTGCTACATCCCTTCCAGTTTTTAACTGACCATCACATTCCAAGACTATCCTGTTCCTAAGGTCGTTTAGTACCAAGGTTTGTTGTGCTTCGGCAATTCCCAATTCCCATGGAAGTCCGGCATGCTTTAATGAGGTTAATGGGGAAGCCCCTGTACCCCCATCATGGCCAGATATAAGAATAACGTCCGCCTTTGCTTTGGATACACCCGCTGCTACCGTTCCTACTCCCACTTCAGATACCAATTTAACGTTTATCCTTGCCTCGCGATTTGCAGATTTTAAATCGAAAATCAATTGGGATAAATCCTCTATCGAGTATATATCATGGTGGGGAGGAGGTGAAATCAATCCCACATATGGCGTGGAATTCCTGGTTTTCGCAATGGACGGATTTACTTTTGGTCCGGGTAATTGCCCACCTTCGCCTGGTTTGGCCCCTTGTGCCATTTTAATCTGAATTTCTTGGGCGTTGGTCAAATAATTTGAGGTAACCCCGAATCTTCCGGAAGCGACCTGCTTTATGGCACTGTTTTTCCAGTCCCCTGTTTGGTTCTTGTAAAAACGTTCTGCATCTTCTCCACCTTCACCGGAATTACTTTTCCCGCCTATCCTGTTCATGGCGATAGCCAAATTTTCATGAGCTTCCTTGCTAATGGATCCATAAGACATTGCGCCAGTTTTAAAGCGCTTTACTATTTCTGTCCATGGCTCCACTTCGTCCAAAGGAATAGGGTCGTAATTGGAGAATTCAAAAAGACCGCGTATGGTCATCAAATCCTTGGATTGCTCGTTCACCATTTTGGCAAAGTCATTATAGGATTCCGGCTCATTGTTTCTAACCGCCTTTTGCAGTTTGGCAATACTTAAGGGGTTGAAAAGATGTTTTTCACCATCCCTTCTCCAGCGATATTGCCCGCCGATTTCCAAATCTAGATTTGCGGCTATTTCTTTATCTAGGTAGGCCCTGTGATGACGCTTTGCAATTTCCTTCTCTATTTCATATAGCCCAATACCCTGAATTCTTGTTGGTGTGTTAGGGAAGTACTTGTCTACAGTTGAGGTGTTTATTCCAATACATTCGAACAATTGTGACCCCCTATACGAATTTAGGGTGGAAATTCCAATTTTGTTCATCACCTTAAGAATGCCCTTGCCTACGGCTTTGTTGTAGTTGCTAATGGCTTCTTCAAAAGAATATTGGGTAATATCTTGCTCTTCAATTTGTTCCGCTATAATTTCGTTTACCAAATAAGGGTTTATTGCGCTGGCGCCAAATCCAAATAGTAAGGCAAAATGATGTACTTCCCTTGGTTCTGCAGATTCAATAATAACACTTAATTTGGAACGTTTGCCCAACCTTTGAAGTCCGCTGTTTACAAATGAACATGCCAATAAAGCCGGGATAGGGGCTTTTTCCTTACTAACGTTTCTATCCGATAGTATAATGATATTGGCGCCCTCATCAATGGCTTGTTCCGCTTGGTGCAAAATCGATTCTAAGGCATCTTCAAGGCCATTATGCCCCTTTTCAATGTCGTAAAGCATTGGAATGGAAACTACCTTATAGTCTGGACTTGCATCGTAGTTTTTTATTTTATCCAAATCCTCCTTGGATATTACGGGATTTTTAATCTTTAATTTTCTACAGTGAAGTTCGGAAAATTCAAAAATATTATGATCGCTTCCCAAGGTTAGGCTGATATCTGTAATTAGCTCTTCACGAATACCATCCAATGGCGGGTTGGTAACTTGTGCGAACAATTGCTTAAAGTAATTGTATATTAGTTGCGGACGATCGGATAAAATAGCGATAGGAGTGTCAGACCCCATTGATCCCAATGGTTCTTTGGCCGTTTTTCCCATTGGAAGTATAATGGTATTTATATCTTCCAAGGTGTATCCAAATACCGCTTTTCTCTTTTGTACCGATGCCTCATTTAAGAAAAGAGGACAATCGTTGTAGGGAATATCCTTGAGGTGAACCAAATTCTTGTTCAGCCATTTTTGATAGGGATGCTTAACGGCAATTGCTTCCTTAATTTCCTCATCATTGACAATGCGTCCTTCCTCCATGTTTACCAAGAACATTTTTCCTGGCTCCAATCTTCCGTGCATTTCAATATTTTCCGGTTCAAGGTCCACAACCCCAACTTCGGAAGACATTATTACATAACCGTCCTTGGTCACTGAGTATCGGGATGGGCGTAATCCATTTCTGTCCAATACGGCGCCTATGTAGTTTCCATCAGTGAAGGGGATGGAAGCAGGTCCGTCCCATGGCTCCATTAAGCAGGAGTGGTACTCATAGAATGCTTTTTTAGCTTCGGACATTTCCTCATTCTTTTCCCAGGCCTCAGGTACCAATATCATCATTACCTCAGGGAGAGATCTTCCTGTCATTAACAACAGTTCAACAACCATGTCCATGGTGGCGGAATCCGATTTCCCAGGTAATATTATCGGGATAATATTTTTGATTTCGTCTCCAAACCAATCACTTTTCATTAATTCTTCCCTGGAACGCATTCTTGAGACATTACCTCTAAGAGTGTTTATTTCCCCGTTATGACACATATAGCGGAAAGGCTGGGCCAAATCCCAAGTAGGAAATGTATTGGTGGAAAATCGTTGATGCACAAGGGCCAAACGGGTGACTACCCTTGGGTCCATTAGGTCTTTATAATATAAACTGATGTCTTCCGGCATTAACAGCCCTTTGAAGATTATAATTTTGGTGGAAAGACTGGGTACATAGAAAAATTTGCTTTCCGACAATTTGGAAGCATTTACAGTATGTTCAGTAACCTTTCTGGCTATAAATAATTTTAAATTAAAGTGGAAGAAATCTTGTTCATCATTCTCTCGAGCAACAAATACTTGCTTTACGAAAGGTTCGGTCTCTGCAGCTATTCGTCCAGGTATGGATTTGTTCACAGGAACATCTCTCCATCCCAATAATTTTAGCCCTTGTTTTTTTATGTTGGATTCAAAAACATCGATACAGTAGTCCCGTTGGTTTTCTTTTTGGGGTAAAAAGACATTACCTACGGCATAACTGCCCGGTTCAGGAAGTTCAAAGTTGCAAACATCCTGAAAAAAATCATGTGGGATATCTATTAGAATTCCAGCACCATCACCTGTTTTTCCATCCGAACTTACAGCTCCCCTGTGCTCTAGTTTTTCCAATATCTCTAAAGCCTTATGAATAATATCATTCGACTTTTTTCCTTTCAGACTACAAATAAATCCTGCGCCACAGTTATCATGTTCAAATTCCGGTAGGTACAATCCTTGTTTTCTCAGCTTCATAAATTATCATATTTATTCAAAAATATCAAAATATTTACATTTAATGCAGTGCAAACTTAAATAGTGCGAAAGAAATTCAACGTTTATAATTCAACGTTAAAAAAAATGCATATTCTGATATTTGAGCCCATTAAATTGGGATTTCCTCAATATTAAGCTTTATATATTGATTTTTTTCCTATTAATAGGGGGTTAATAATGTAAAATTGGTTTTTATTGGTTAATTCCCCTGTCTGGATTAGGGGCTGCTATTTATAATTTTATTTTTTTTAAGTCTTACCCCTTAAAAAATTAGGGGTAAATATAATTTAATGATTTTTATCCTTTTAATATACTACGCGAAATTACAATTTTCTGAATTTCGGAAGTGCCTTCGTAGATTTGGGTGATCTTGGCGTCCCTCATCATTCTTTCCACATGATAATCCTTAACAAAACCATTCCCGCCGTGTATTTGTACTGCTTCTACGGTGGTATCCATAGCCACCTGGGAAGCATAAAGTTTTGCCATGGCGCTCGATAAGTCATAACTATTGCCTTGATCCTTGTCCCATGCGGCTTTGTAGACCAAATGTCTGGCTGCTTCAATTTGCGTGTGCATATCTGCAAGTTTAAATGCAATGGCCTGATGGTTGCTTATTTCTGTGCCAAATGCTTTTCTTTCTTTCGAATATTTTAGTGCCAGTTCATAGGCACCTGCAGCAATGCCCAAAGCTTGCGCGGCTATTCCTATTCTGCCTCCGGCAAGAGTTTTCATGGCAAATTTAAAACCAAATCCGTCTTCGCCAATTCTATTTTCTTTTGGAACCTTTACATCGTTAAAGATTAGCGAGTGGGTGTCACTGCCCCTTATTCCCAATTTATTTTCCTTAGGGCCTATTTCAAAACCGGGCATGCCCTTTTCAACAATAAGGGCGTTTATTCCCTTATGCCCCTTGGAGATGTCGGTCTGGGCAATTACCAAATATATTTCGGCTGAATTTCCATTGGTAATCCAGTTTTTGGTGCCATTTAGAACATAGTGGTCCCCATGATCCTCAGCCGTTGTTTTTTGGGAAGTGGCATCACTGCCTGCTTCAGGTTCGGAAAGACAGAACGCCCCTATGCTCTGTCCTGTGGACAAACGGGTTAAATATTTTTCTTTTTGTTCTTCACTGCCAAACGTTTCCAACCCCCAACATACCAAGGAATTATTCACGGATACGATTACCGAGGCGGAGGCATCTATTTTGGAGAGTTCCTCCATAACCAGGGCGTAGGAAATAGTGTCCAGGCCGCTGCCTCCGTATTTAGGGTCTACCATCATTCCCATGAATCCCAGTTCCCCCATTTTCTTTACTTGTTCTGCTGGGAATTTCTGGGCATCATCCCTTTCTATAACCCTGGGTAGCAATTCATTTTGGGCAAAATCCCTTGCAGCCCTTTGTATCATCAACTGTTCTTCCGAAAGTGTAAAATCCATTTGTGTAGAAAAAAATATGAGAATGTTACAAATATACGAGTATAGAATGGAATAATAATGGGGAATAAAGACATTAAAACCTAATCTATATTTTTATATTTGTTCGGTCTTAAACTTTTTTATCCGTAAAACAACTTAACAATTATGAGACAACATTAGCTAGGCTGGTAAAATAAACCGAAGGGTGCAAAATGGCGCCCTTAATAGCAAATGAAATCAAATATATTAATTGTGAAGTGCAATGAAAGAGTTATTAAAAATATATGAAAATAAAGCCCCTGAAATTGTTTTCAACTGGAAAGACCCAGAAACGGAGGCGGAAGGGTGGACGGTAATAAATTCCCTTCGCGGAGGGGCCGCAGGTGGCGGTACCAGAATGAGGAAAGGATTGGATATGAACGAGGTCTTGTCTTTGGCAAAAACAATGGAGGTGAAATTTACGGTTTCGGGACCTCCTATTGGAGGTGCAAAATCTGGGATTAATTTTGATCCCCAAGATCCTAGAAAAAGTGGGGTGCTTAAGCGTTGGTACCACGCCGTAGCACCATTGTTGAAAAGTTATTATGGTACTGGAGGGGATTTGAACGTGGATGAGATCCAAGAGGTTATCCCTATTACGGAGGATGCTGGGGTTTGGCACCCGCAAGAGGGTGTTTTTAACGGACATTTTAGACCTACCGAAGCGGACAAGATAAATAGGATCGGTCAGTTGAGATTAGGAGTTGTCAAGGTGTTGGAAGGAGAAGACTACTCGCCCTCGGTGGCCAGAAAATTTACGGTTGCGGATATGATAACCGGTTTTGGAGTGGCGGAAGCGATTAAACATTATTATGATATACATGGAGGTTCTGTATATGGCAAGAGGGCTATTGTACAGGGGTTTGGCAATGTAGGTTCTGCAGCGGCCTTTTATTTGGCCAAAATGGGAGCTAAAGTGGTCGGGATTATAGATAGGGCAGGAGGGGTGATCAATGAGGACGGATATTCCTTGGAGGAAATAAGAACATTCTTTCTAAATAAAAAGGGAAATGAGCTTTTTGCGGATAATATTATTCCGTTTGCTGAAATGAACGATAGAATATGGAAATTGCCTGCCGAGATTTTTGTACCCTGTGCCGCATCCCGCTTGGTGACAAAGGATCAGGTATCCGAAATGATCAATGCCGGGTTAGGTGTGATTAGTTGTGGGGCCAATGTGCCCTTTGCCGATAAAGAAATATTTTTTGGGCCAATAATGGAGTATACGGATGAGCGGGTAAGTCTAATTCCCGATTTTATATCCAACTGCGGAATGGCCCGAGTCTTTGCCTATTTTATGGAGGGAAGGGTGGCAATGGATGACGAACTTATTTTTAATGACACTTCAAATACCATTAGAAACGCAATTTTAAATATATTTGACCAAAATAAAACAAAAGTCAATCTCAGTAAAACCGGATTCGAGATTGCTTTGAAACAATTAATTTAAACCAATAATAGCATGGAGACCATTATTATTATTTTATTCGTTGCCGGTTACTTGGCAATAACATTGGAGCATAATCTTAAAATAGACAAATTAATCCCCGCTTTGGCTATGATGGCTCTGTTGTGGGCGGTTATAGCTTTGGCGCATATGCCCGTTTTTGAGGTCAATGCCGAGCTCCGGGAGTTGGAGGCGACCCACATAGATGAGATTTTGCTGCATCATCTTGGAAAAACGGCAGAAATATTGGTCTTCCTTCTAGGTGCCATGACCATTGTGGAAATAATAGATTACTTCGATGGTTTCGCAACCATAAAAGGTTTTATAAAAACTAGGAGCAAAAGAAAATTATTGTGGTTGTTCTCTATTTTGGCCTTTATACTTTCGGCTATTATTGATAACCTAACCGCTACCATTGTTTTGATAACCATTCTTCAGAAAGTGATCAACGACAGGGAAACCAGACTTTGGTTTGCCGGTATGATAATTATTGCAGCCAATGCGGGTGGTGCATGGTCTCCCATTGGAGATGTAACCACTACCATGCTTTGGATCGCCAACAAGGTATCTGCGGCCCAATTGATAGAACACGTTCTTTTACCTTCAATTATATGTATGGTCGTGCCTACCTTTATTGCGAGTAGGTACAAGGCATTTTCTGGGAATATTGATACTGACATGGATGAGGAGGAGCCAACTAAGTCCAAATACGGGGCTACCATGCTTTATTTGGGATTAGGCGCCATTATTTTTGTTCCCTTTTTTAAGACCATAACCCATTTGCCACCTTACGTTGGTATGATGCTTTCTTTGGCTTTGGTAGCTACCTTTGCTGAGATTTATAGTAGTGCTAAATTCAGTATCTCCAACATTGATGGTGAAAGTGAGGCAGAATCACATCACAGTCCTGTACATAAGTCCCTTTCCAAAATTGAATTGCCAAGTATTCTTTTCTTTTTAGGTATTTTAATGGCTGTTGCGGCTTTGGAATCTTTGGGGATGTTGTTCCATTTTGCTGGAACTTTGGATGAGGTAATGCCGATGTTGGGTACAGAGTCCGGCGGGGAATTGGTTTCGGATTTGGTGGTACTTTTCCTTGGTGTTGGTTCAGCGGTAATAGATAACGTGCCACTGGTCGCGGCAAGTATAGGAATGTTCTCCGTAGGAATGGATGACCCCGTTTGGCATTTCATTGCATATTCTGCAGGAACAGGTGGTAGTATGTTGATTATAGGTTCTGCAGCAGGTGTTGTTGCTATGGGAATGGAGAAAATTGACTTCTTCTGGTATTTGAAGAAAATAGCATGGTTGGCTTTCCTAGGATTTGCTGCCGGTGCCATTGGATTTATATTAATTAGAAATTTAGTGTTGAACGCATAATTTAATCGACAAAAGACCGTTATTAAGGCAACTTAAATAAAGAAAATATATGTTATTGATACAAGACCTGGCTCAAGAGACAGGATTAGAGGGAGTTGTGTCCGAGGAAAAGACGCTTTCTGTCATTGATTTAATAGTAAATGGCGGTACTGGAAGTATCTTGATCATAAGTGTTTTGTTTGTAATGCTTTTTGTGGCATTGTATATTTATTTTGAACGGATTTTTGCGATCAAGGCAGCTTCTAAGATAGATAGCAATTTTATGAACCAGATACGGGACCATGTTACCAATGGCAAATTGGATGCGGCCAAAATATTGTGTGCTCAAACAGATTCGCCGGTAGCTAGGTTAACGGAAAAGGGAATATCCAGAATAGGGAAGCCCTTGGACGATATTAACACCGCTATAGAAAATGCGGGTACACTGGAGGTGTATAAATTGGAAAAAAATGTGAGTGTTTTGGCTACCGTTGCCGGAGCAGCCCCAATGATCGGGTTTTTGGGAACCGTAATTGGTATGATTTTGGCATTCCATCAAATGGCAAGCAGTGGTGGACAGGCAGAAATGGGTTCTTTGGCTTCAGGTATTTATACGGCAATGACCACTACGGTAGCCGGGCTTATTGTAGGTATTATAGCATACATAGGATATAATCATTTGGTAAACAGGACGGATAAGGTAGTGCATAAAATGGAAGCCAATGCGGTGGAATTCTTGGATTTATTGAACGAACCTATTTAGAACATAACAAATGAAACTAAAAGGTAGAAATAAGGTTAGCCCAGATTTTAGCATGTCCTCTATGACGGATATAGTGTTTCTTTTGCTTATCTTCTTTATGCTAACTGCAAATTCGCCCAATGCGTTGGATTTGTTGTTGCCTAAAGCAAAGGGGAAATCTACAAATACCCAAAATGTATCTGTAAGCATCAATAAGAACCTGGAATATTTTGTGAACAACGAGAAGATAAACGGACAGTATATAGAAATTGAATTAAAAAAGGCACTAAAAGGGCAGGAGAAACCTACTATTATTCTTAGGGCAGAAGAGAGCGTTGCCATCAAAGAGGCGGTTAACGTAATGGATATTGCCAATAGAAATAATTACAAGGTTATTTTGGCAGTGCGACCAAATTAATGTCATTACTTAACACGAGACACGAGAAAAAATCATTTACACTTACCACAATTCTGTTGAGTGTACTATTGCTATTGCTTTTTTATATTGGACTCACCTATTTGGATCCTCCAATAGAAAATGGCATTTCCGTCAATTTTGGAACAACCAATTTTGGTAGTGGCACGGTACAGCCCAAAGAAAAGATTAAATCAGAACCCCTCAACACTCCCATTAAAGAACCCAAGGTTGTGGAGGAGAAAGTAGAAGAGGTGGTAGAGCAGGTGCCGAAGGAAAAGGTAGCCAAGGAGAAACCTGCCGAAAAATTACTTACCCAGGAAAACGAGGAATCCATAAAAATTAAACAGCAGCAGGAAGCCAAACGCAAAGCCGACGAGGCTGCCAAAAAGGCCCAGGTAGAAGCGGAGCGGGTTGCCCGCGAAAAGAAGGAGGCCGAAGAAAAGGTTAGAAGGGAGCAACAGGCGAAAAAGAACAAATTGGATGAGCTGATCGGAGGAATAAATAAATCCGAAGGAACTGCTTCCGGTGGAGAAGGTGACGATAATAAGGCCGGGGATAAAGGCCAGCCAGACGGCGATCCGTATGCAACCAGTTATTACGGAAGTCCCGGGTCGGGCAGTGGTACGGGAGGTTATGGACTCAATGGACGAACTTTGGTGAATAAAGGCAAGGTGCAACAAGAATGTAATGAAGAAGGAAGGGTTGTAGTGAAAATCGTTGTGGACCGAAATGGTAAAGTGGTTAGTGCTACCCCTGGGCAAAGAGGGACTACTAATACCCATCCCTGCTTGTTGGAACCTGCCAAGAAAACAGCTTTTATGCATCAATGGAACTTGGATTCCAATGCACCTAGTCAACAAGTTGGTTTTGTAGTGGTGAATTTTAAATTGGGGGAATAAAGTTATCCCGCATTGCTCAAAATCAATTATCCTAAAGTAATTTTACAATTTCATTTGCTTTTTTAATTAGATTAATTGAAGGTATCGCAAAGGCATTGTGTTCTAACTTCAACAGACGACTATAAATGACTTATCAGGAAACTTTGGAATGGATGTTCGGGCAACTGCCCATGTACCAGCAAAAGGGAATTTCTGCATTTAAGGGTAAGTTAGACAATATACTTGCCCTTTCCGCATATTTAGGGCATCCAGAAAGAAAATTTAAAAGCATACATGTGGCAGGAACCAACGGGAAAGGGTCCAGTAGTCATATGCTGGCCTCTATTTTGCAGGAGGCTGGTTATAAGGTCGGTTTGTATACGTCTCCCCATTTAAAGGATTTCAGGGAGCGGATCAGAATTAACGGAATACCGGTCAGCAAAAAATTCGTTGTCGATTTTATAAAAAAAAATAAGCTTTTTTTTGAGGCACATGACCTTTCGTTTTTCGAAATGACAGTCGGAATGGCCTTTCAGTATTTTGAAAAGGAGAAAATAGATATTGCCATTGTAGAGGTTGGACTGGGAGGTCGTTTGGATTCTACCAATATAATTATCCCCGAAGTGTCCTTGATTACGAATATAGGCTATGATCATGTGGAGATGTTGGGAGATACCATTGCCAAAATAGCCTTTGAGAAGGCGGGCATCATTAAACCAGGGATACCGGTGGTCATAAGTGAATTGCAGGAAGAGACAGCAACTGTTTTTAATAATATAGCAAGGGAAAGAGGCTCAAAAATAATTTTTGCAGGGGAAGTAATCCCTGGAAACTATAAAACCTCCTTGTTGGGGAGTTACCAGGCCAAAAACGTCAAGGGCGTGGTTGCCACCATTAAGGAATTGAAGGGTTTTGAAATTAGGGAGGAACATATAGTTGATGGCTTGTTGAATGTTTCTGTTAATACGGGATTGCTGGGTAGATGGCAAACTATTGGCGAAAACCCAACAGTTGTTTGTGATACGGCCCATAATACTGAAGGATTGTCCATTGTTTTGGATCAATTGAAGCAACAGGAATACACCTCTCTTCATTTGGTCATTGGATTTGTAAAAGACAAGAATTTGGAACAGATTTTACCTCTTTTTCCAAAAAATGCCCATTATTATTTTTGTAGGCCTAACATTCAGAGAGGTTTGGATGAAGTGGTACTTAAAACTCGGGCAATGGAATTTGGTTTGGAGGGGGAGTCTTATCCTTCTGTAAATGAAGCGCTTAAATCTGCATTAAGGGTTGCGAAAAAATCCGATTTTGTGTTTGTTGGGGGGAGTACTTTTGTTGTAGCTGAAATTGTGTAATTTTTTTTATTTTTTCCTTTGGGGAAAGTAAAAACTATTCTATATTTGCACCCGCCTACCGAAAGACAGGCGTGCTTCTGGAGAAATCAAGAAGCGAATTAAATACTGATTAATTAGGGCTCTTAGCTCAGCTGGTTCAGAGCACCTGCCTTACAAGCAGGGGGTCACTGGTTCGAACCCAGTAGGGCCCACAGTAACAAAGATAAGCTTTTCAAGAAATTGGAAAGCTTTTTCTTTTTTACGGGTACAACATAGGTACAACAAAATTATTTTTAATTTATTAAATTTAGTTTAAGCTTACAAAGCCTCTGAATGGGACTCTATAATTTATGCTATTCTTGGCTATCTCATTCTAAATTATTTAAATAAGAATATCCTAGGAGTTGGGTAAAATTAAATAATAGTTATTATCTTATATCAATTTATATAATACATGACCTTGCCATTACTTGGGGTTTTTAATTATTAAGCCATTAGGGAATAATATTTTTCAATCCTTTATGATGCTTGTCAACCAAAGTGGTTAAATTTTTATACAGATGATTAACGAGAACCTTGCAGTATCGAGAAGAAAATTCTTGGATTCAATTACCACAGCCGCACTTGCGGTTCCTTTTTTGGCGAATTCCGCCGTTAGTTTTACCTCCACAGAGAAGAAGCTAAGGCATGCTTGTATAGGAGTTGGAGGTATGGGGTGGCACGATTTGCAAAACTTTAAGGAACATCCCAATGTGCAGATTGTTGCACTTTGTGATGTGGATGCTAAAAACTTGCAGAAGGCAGCAGAAGTTTTTCCTGATGCGCGAACATATAGTGATTGGCGGGAACTTCTTGAGAAGGAGGGGGACAATATTGACTCGGTCAATGTAACTGTCCCGGATCATAACCACTTTGCTATTGCTTATCGGGCAATCCAAAATGGTAAACATGTTTATTGTCAAAAGCCTTTATGCCATGATGTGGCAGAGGTTCGCAAGCTAACTGAAGTAGCAATTAAGGCTGGAGTAATAACTCAGTTAGGCACACAGCATGCCTCGGGCAAGGGTGATCGTTCAGCGGTTCAAATTCTAAAAGATGGTGTTATTGGAAAAGTGAAACACGCCTATCTGTGCTCTAATCGTCCGGAGGCTATTGAGCGATATAGGCTTCCGGGCCCTCGCCCACCTCAAGGTCAGGATGTGCCTTCCCATTTGAATTGGGATCTTTGGACCGGAACCGCTCCAATGCGCCCTTATGCGCCCAACATTTATCATCCGGCCATATGGAGAGCATGGCAGGATTTCGGAACAGGTTGGTCCGGAGATATCGGATGCCACATATTGGACGCTGTTTGGAAAGGCTTGGATTTGAAAGCACCTATTTCCGTTATGGCCAGGGTTCAGGATTCATGGCAGGAATCTTCGGAACGAAATGGGGATACATGGCCGCAGGGTGACCATATCACCTGGATGTTTCCTGGCAATGAGCTTACAGCATCGGATATTCTACCCCTAGAATGGTTTGACGGGGAGTTTTACCCGCCTTGGGAAGTGCAAGCTCTTTTTCATGGAAAACCGTATCCAGCAGAATCGGCCCTACTCATAGGTACCGAAGGGGCTCTGCTTATGCCCCATAAAGAAATGCCTGTTCTGTTGCCAGAAAACAAATATGTAGATTACCAAATGCCAACTTTGGAAGACCGTAATCACTACCACCATTTTGTGGACGCTTGTTTGGGCAGTGAAAAGAACGATTCACATTTTGCTCAGTCCGGTCCTATGACGGAAGCCATCCTATTGGGTACGGTGGCAATACGTATGCCGGATACGGTCCTGAAATGGGATCCGGTCAATATGTCGTTCCCCAATCAGCCTAAGGCCAATAAATTTCTTCAACGGGAATATCGCAAAGGTTGGGGCGTAGCAGGTTTTTAAGAATTCTTAAGAAGTATAGCATTGTTGGAGGATTTGAATATGGTATTCGCCTACTCCACTTGATGGGAGAAGAATTTTGAAATCTGGTAATTCTATTAAATTTCTCTGAAAAGTAAAAGTCAAAACAGAGGCATGGGAAGCCTAAGGCTATATCTTTAAAACCGACCTAAGGTATTTATTGTTCAAAACATAACTATCAAACATGTCGGCATTTTCGGGAACGGCACCCTCTATCTGTATCCATCCTTCATATTTTATCTCGTCTATCGCTTTTTTTACTTCTTCAAAATCTATTCTGCCCTGTCCCAATAAATAACCGTTCTCCTTGGCATGAAATTCACAGATGTGCTTTTTGCCCAACCACCGGATCTCCTCATAAATATTGTATCCCATTTTGTTCGAATTGGCTACATCATAATATACTTTTACGTTGGGCGAACCCACTGCACTTATGATTTCCATATGTTCTTCGGCACTCAACCAAGATTCTATACCCAAGATAATACCATTGTCCTCTGCTTTTCTTGACACTTTTTTTAGCCTTCGAATTGTTTCCTGTGTGCCTTTTAAATCATTTTTAAGGTCTCCGTTGTGGAAGAAAGCCAATAGCACGACTTTGACATTCATTTTTTTGGCCACATCTATACTGTCCGATACCCAAAGTTCGGCACGTGGATCCGATTTATAGGGGATGTTGTTCATTTCACCAATGGCTATTCCACCTATGGTCATGCCATATTCAAGGCAAGCATCTTTATATTGTTGTTGAATGCTTGTTTGCTTTAGGTGCATATCATTAGCTAAGCTGCCTAGACTTATCTGAACGCCATCCAAGCCAATTTTTTTGCCCACTTCTATCGCCTTCACTTCGGACATTTTCTGAATTGACCAATCGCAGGCGCCAATCTTAAATCGATTTCTTTTGTCCATTGCAAATGCCTCGTAGGCCCCAAGCATACCCAGGCCAAGTATGCCGGCGG
Source organism: Arenibacter algicola (assembly GCF_000733925.1). NCBI lineage: Bacteria > Pseudomonadati > Bacteroidota > Flavobacteriia > Flavobacteriales > Flavobacteriaceae > Arenibacter > Arenibacter algicola. The sequence goes on along the minus strand of NZ_JPOO01000003.1, from coordinate 1,811,261 downwards.
AGGATTTTAACACTTCCCTTCTGGTTATTGCAGCACCCATAATGTGGTTATTTTAATAATTGTTCAAACTATAGTGTACTATTCTTTAAGGTCAATAAGTAGGCCGATAAATTGGCCAGATCTTGTTCAGTGAGGCCCAAGGCCAAGGCATTTGGCATAATGCCCATCTTCATTTTCTCCTTGCTCTCTATGTCATCGGGGGCAATCACAATCTGTTTTCCGGTCAAGTCCTTCAGCACTGTGGTTTCGCCCTCAGACAGAAGAAAACCGAAAAAGGCCTGACCGCTTTTAGTTTTTATCATAAGTGGTTCATATCCAAAGACTATGGAGGCATTTGGATGAATAATGGCATCCAATAGGGCGGTCTTGTCGAACTTTTCCCCGATTGAAGACAGGTCAGGTCCTATATCGTTACCAGTAATTCCATTTTTGTGACAGGTTGTGCATTTTGATAGAAAAACACTTTCACCTTTACCACTATCCCCTGTCAATTTTAAGATGGCCGGTATGGCCATTTGCTTTTCCCCGGATTTTTTAAAGTGTTCACTGGCCAATGTCCGGATTTCCAATTCGGGATTGTTAAAAATAGCCTCGGATATTCCGCTAATAACTTCATTGGAAAGCTGATCCTTGGCGGCCAAACTAATTAATAGGCGTCCGCCTATCAAGCTGCCCGCCATTTCCTTTCCTGCCTCGATCCTTTTTTTTGTAGAGGTGTCTTGGTTCAAAAGTATTTCATTGAGTTCGGCAATATTATCCGGAACACTAAATCCTTCCCCATTTTCCGCTTCCCAGTCCCAAAAAGCAAACCAGTCGTTATTTTTTCTAAAGTCCAGCCACCATTGGGAGGTTTCTTTTATCGTTTTGTCCGTACTTGATTTGTTTATGGCCAGCATAGCTGCGACTGCATCCCTGTCATTAATAAAGGCCAAAGCATCTACGGATTGTATTTTAAGATTTGGGGATAAACTTTCTGCCAGAGCCCTTTCTTTTAATGCATTGACAGCAGATTTGGGGTGTATTCGCCATACGAGCGAAGCAAAGGCATCGGGCCATTTTACAGGGTCATCGGGCTGATCTGAAAGCAATTCGGCATAGGCCGATTCCTCTTTACCGTCCATGGCCATTCCCAAGGCTTCCAGATACCAGGGATCATTGTCGCTATATCCCTTAAATAATTCCTTGATAAGGGTGCTGCTTTCCTTCCAAGGTATGTCTCGAAGGGAAATGGCCACTTCTCTTCTCACTTGTGGAGAAGGATCATTGGCCGCTGTTGCGGCATATTTTAAAAAGGATTCAGCATCATCTTTCAGGGCCCTAAATGCCACGGTCCTTAATCGGGGGTCCGGTTCGTTTTTTAATACGTTTTTCACAATGGCATTTCCTTGGTTGCCAAGTTTGGACAACAACCAGATGGCTCTTGATCGATGATAGGGATTGTCTGAATCCAATATTTTCTTCACATCTTCTACAACCCGTTCACCTTGCTCCAGTAATTGTTCAAAGCCTTGGCTTCGAACATTTATAGCAGGATTTAGAAGAGCGTCAATTTGACCTTGAACTGTGCTTAGGTCTATTTTTGGGATCGTAAGATTTTTTCCTTTAGGGCTAATTCTATAGATTCGGCCATAGCCTACGGTGTCCATCATCTGGTGGCCCCCTACTACCGGATCGTACCAATCGGCAATGTAAATGGCACCATCGGTTCCAACGGCAACATCGCTTGGTCTAAACCATTTGCGTTTATCATCATCAATATCGTTCCATACATAACCTTCTGTAGATTCTTGGGTAGAGGTTATCAAATCGCGCCTTTTCAAATCAAATCCGGCCACATTCGGAGACGGCTGGTAGGCAAATATTACGTTGCGGCCTGCATCGGCACTTAGGAGCATTCCACGATACTCCGGACCAAAGGCGTCCCCTTCGTAAACGACCACTCCTGTAGGTGATCCTGCCCCAGTGTTGTCTCCCGCCGGCATTACCCCTGGGTCGTCCTGGTGCCAATGGGCTGTGAAAATATCCTGTCCAGGTTTACGGTCCGCCTGCCATGTACGTTTGCCGTTAGCGTTGAAATATCCTGCGTTGCCACCTTCCATAAGCCAACTTACCCTGCAGGTGACCACTTGATCATCGTTGTCGTTTTGCCACATATTTCCATATGAGTCCAATGCAACCTCGTAGGAGTTTCGAAAATTGTGGCCTACCACCTCAAGGTCTTTGCCTTTATTGTTCATTCTTAAAGCCAGACCCCCGACCCAAATACGTCCGTCATCACTGACTTGCGCTGGTTCATTTTTATCGTTGTAAGGGGTTCCGCCCGAATAAACGCTACCTGAACGTAGTTGCCAACCGCCTTTGTCCGTCACTCGGTGCGGTCCGGCATTCCCCGTATTGAAATACCATTTTCCGTCCGGACCTACTACTAGTGAATGTAGACTGTGGTCGTGATCGAAGCCTCCGAACCCAGTAAGAAAGGCTTCCTTTTTGTCGGGTACGTCATCGCCATTTTCATCAGTATAGACAAACAAAGTGGGCGCGCAGGATACGAATACCTTATTCCCTACAACTGCAATCCCCATTGGTGCAACCAGATCTTTATCCTGGACAAATACCTTGGAGGTGTCACTAATACCATCGCCATCCGTGTCTTCCAGAATCATTATCCGATCTCCTTCTTCAAAGTTTAAACGGTGTTTTGGATCGTTGTTAAAATCCCTATAATTCACTGCTTCCGTAACCCAAACCCTTCCTTTTTCGTCAACATCCATATTTGTTGGATTGTACAGGGAGGGGGATTCTGCCCATAGGCTTATCTGCCAACCTTCCGGTACAATAAAGTCATTCTCCATATTGGTCTGATAATTAAGTACGGGGGTTTGGTAGTCCGCTATTCTGTTGTCCGCGCAACATACAAATGAGAATATCATAAGCATGATGCTGCCTTTAGTTAATAAACTGCCTCCAATTTTTTTAATAAGTCCCATAGAAAATATAAAATAGCTCACAACATGTGCATACAAGTTAAAATTTAATTTTAAATAATAAGATTTTTTTTCATATTTTAATATAGCAGTAGTTTCTTTTTACTGAAAAAATCCATTCTTGTGGAAGTGAAGAGGGTAGTACGGGTCTTCTTGCTGAAAAAGGAATACCGATCGACTGTTTTCTATTTGAAGGACTATAATTCATTAAGGATACATTTATACACTGTACAATAATTGATTTTGCCATAGACGGTTTTTTTATCTTGACAATAGTTTGGTGATCAGGCCATGCCTGCTAAGCTTTTGCGGTAAATTAGATGTTTTAAATTTTTTGCTTATTTTAACTTGTCCATACAATATATCTGCTTGTTTTGGAAAAATTCTATTGGATTTTAGTATGATAATGGATAAAAGATAATGTAAATTAGTCAGTCATAGTTGAACTTGGAAATTGAAAAAGATAAAAAAGTACCATCAGATACAAGAGTATATAAAGAAGCGGATACAGACACAAAAATATCCTCCAGATAGTTATTTGCCTTCGGAGAACGAATTTTGTGTTCAATTTGGGACCACAAGAACAACGGTTAGAAAGGCATTGGATGAACTGTTGAAAGAGGGTTTTATAGCCAAGGAACAGGGCAAGGGCAGTAAAGTGCTGGAGAGAGGCAAATATCTAGGACTCTTGTCTGTCAAGGGTTTTTCGGGCTCAACGGATTATAAGGTAAAGACAAGAGTGACCGTGGAGCCTAAAGTTGTGGAATGGGACCCGATTATTGGTTTCCCGTTATCCGAGGACGAAAAGAGTTCTAAATGTGTCTATTTTCAAAGAGTTCGTTACATAGACGACAAACCTGTAGTATTGGAGAATAATTGGTATGCTTTGAACGCCTTGGAACCTATAAGGTCAGAAGAATTTGTGGAGGGATCTTTTTTTAAGACCCTTAGTCAGGAATACTTAATTGAGATTATGGGAGCGGAGCAGGAACTGAGGTCGGTGCCGGCTAGCGGGGATATTGCCAAAAAAATGGGGATTGCAGTTGGTGCCCCTATTCTACATATATCAATTAGGTTCAGAACCAGTAGGCCCCATCTTAATTTATATGGCGATCTGTACTGCAATACTACGGAGTATCCTATTCGAAATAGTTACTTTTTGTAGGTTGACCCTAGTCTATTGGTTTAAGATTGGGAAAAGGCATATAATTTTTTCGGATTGTCAAAAAACACTTTTTTGTAATGCTCTTCCAAGCCTTTGGATTTTAAGAATTGGGGAATGGTCTCTATAAGATAATTTAACCCGGGACTGCCTCCATAACTTTTCCAGTAAGCATTTTTTGCCATATCCATTCCCAGTGTAATTTGATCTGGATATTGGGGGAGTAGATTTTCCAAAAGATTCAGGGTATAATTGGGTTCTGAATCTTTCCAGCGGAAGGCACTGTCGTACTCCAACCGAACTCCAGTATCAAGCACCGCCCTGTTATAATCTTCCTCTTTGGCCCGGTCCACATGGGAAAGCACTACATGTTGGAGATTTGCCCCCAATTTTTCGAACAGTTTCGCTTGTTCCAAGGCCTGTTTTCCAAAATTGGTATGTGTTAATATAGGAGCTCCTGTTTCCAAATGTGCATTTACGACGGCCCTAAAGATTTTTTCCTGATGGGGAGTTATCGGTCCATCCCCGGTAGCCAATTTAATAAGGCCAGCCTTATGCTGGGTCCTTTTTACAAATGGTCCTGAATAATCAAATTGATCAATGCCTTTTTCAATATCATCTATAAAAAGCTCTGTCAATTGATCTTCGGAATAGTGATATCTCCAATGGTTTTTAGGATAATAAATTTCCAAATGCATTCCTGTTGGGACAATTATATTAACACCACTAACGTGACTTACTTCAACCGATTTTAAAACATTACGCCCACTATTGGCCGGCATGGTGTCTACAACGGTTCTGCCTCCCGCCTTATAAAAGTTCTTGAGCTCCTCGGAAATTTTATGCACGTCGTTGAGTAAAAATTCGGGATGGGCAGCAGTTACATAACTATCGTCTATAATGATATGTTCATGGGAATAGGTGAGTCCCATTTCCGAAGTTGGCTTATCGCCCAAAACTGTTCTAAAAAACTCTTGAGACATAATTGTTAATTGTTTTTCCATCCGTGCCTTGAGGCATCTGCAACTTTCTCGGGCATTTGCAAGATGGCCCCGATTTGTATTAAACCATCCTGTAGTTTGTTAATATCGATGTTTTTTGCGTTCTGATCGGTATCCATAGAGATTATAGCGGCCAGGCCGGCCGCCTGCCCCATACTCATTGTCTGTGCCATTGATCGGCAGGAGGCATGGGCGTCATGGGTGGCCGAGAAACAACGGCCAACGACCCAAGTGTTCTGACTTTCCTTGGGTACAATAGTGCCGTAAGGCACTCCATAGGCTCCCCCGTTGGGAACATATTGCCAAAAAGTTTCGGATTCTCCTTCGTCCGATTTTCGATGATCTTCAATGGGTGCGCCACAGAGAAAAATCTGATCTTCGAAGGTTTTGGCACCAATACAATCTTCCTTGGTAAGACGGTATTCCCCAAAAACCCTTCGAGTTTCCCGAACACCAATTTGATGCGAGAGTCCAATGATCTTGGAATTTTTGTATCCAGGTATCTCTGCCCTAAAAAAATCTTCAAATATAAAGGCTTGTCGGCGCCCTTCAATTTCCGCTTTTGTAATGCCCTCTACGTCCAAAGGGTCCAGGTCCACTACTTTTACCGCTACAGTGGAAATGCATTTGGGCTGGCACATTTCATGTGCGGATCCTTCTTTACGCGGAAGGCCATAAGTTCCCTTTTCAAAGGCTTCCGCCATCCTTTCTTTCAACATTTTTTTTCCTCCTGCCAACTCATACTCTTGTTGTTCTACGTTGGCCATACGGAAGGTGGTGGTCATACTTTGGGCGGATTCCTTCTCCCCGGCACGTTCATAGGGGATATCTGCCCAATGACAATAATCGGCATCACCAGAGGCATCAATGACCCGGTTTGCCGTTATGGAAAAAAAGCCCATTCCCTTATTGAAGAATATGCAGGTTGATGCCTCTCCTGTGCTTTCCACTCCCACTAGGGTGGAATGATATAATAATTGAATACCACTTTTTATCAAAAGTTGGTCCCATACCTGTTTTAGTTTTTCAGGGTTGTAATTCACTCCTGTGCCAGCTCCATAGGTATTGGGTCGTAAAAAAATATTGCCCGATCTGTCCAATTCATTCACGACTTTATCTGGGATGCCCCCAACAATTTTTCTAGGTGATTCCGATGGAGTGAAAAAACCGTAAAAAGTGTCGAGCATTTGGGTCGATGTGCCACCGGGAAAACCGTAGCGTTCCACTAGGGTTACTTTATACTTCCCGTTTGATGCAGCAATGGCGGCGGTAGCACCAGCGCTGCCACTCCCAATAACCAGGATGTCTGTACGAAGCGATTTAGAAATTACAGTTGAAAAGTTCATGTTTTAAATTAGTTATCTACTAATAATGGAAATTGTATTGAAAAACACGGTAGAAGGATGACGTGCCATTAATTTTCACCTGATTTGTTTCCCACATTTTGATATAATTTTGCCATTAAGTGGGCATGTTCATCATATGCAGATTCGAAAAGATCTACTGCCCGTTTTTCTCCAACTATTTTTCCACTGCTCAATACTTTTGGTGATTTGCCATTCTCATGCAAGATTTTGGCTACCTCGGCCTTTATGCAATTTACTAGTAGTACCCCGCCTAAAGTAGAGCCGGGGGACACAGGGGAATCCAAGCCGTCCAAGTAAATCATGGCATCGCCCAAAGGTGCTCCGGTATCCAATACAATATTGGCAAAATCGGTCAGTTTTTTACCGTCCGACTTTTTGGAGGTACTGCCCTCCAAATGAAGCTTGCTTACCAAGGCAACCACTTTTATTTTCCTTTTTTGAAATTCTTCTGCCATTTCTATAGGCACTACATTACAGCCACTGGAAGAAATTACCAGGGCCGTGTCCCTTGGGTCAGTGTCAAAATTCCGAAGTATCCTTGCCGCCAATCCTGATACATTTTCAAGAAACATAGCTTGGCGCTGCCCGTTGGCCCCGACCACCAAATTATGAAAGGATAATGAAAGTTCCACAATGGGATTGAAACCAGGGAAGGATCCGTATCTTGGCCACATTTCCTCTACCATCATTCGGCTATGACCAGATCCAAAAAGGTGAACCATCCGTCCGTTTAAAATGGATTGGGCAAAAATTTGGGCCACTTCCTGAATCTTCGATTCTTGTTCCCCTATAACTGAGATTATTTCTTTTCCCTTTGCTAGATATTCTTTTGTTACGCTCATTACATTGTTTTAGTTATTATGGTTTTGGGCAACGCTTAATTTGCCTTTGGCCCCGCATACCCCTGGTACCTAACAGTTTTCCGAGAACTTATGAATATTGGCCCTCGCTAATCGTCCAGCCTCCGTCCACGGCCAAAACTTGTCCGGTTATAAACTTTGAATCAGGATGTAGGAACATTAGTACGGCATTGTTGATGTCTTCAGAAATCCCAGGTCGCCCACCGTCCAAGGGTTGCTTGGTTTTAAGGAACGCCATGATCCTTTCATCATTCACGGCCCTTTGGGCCATGGGAGTCATAAAAAGACTGGGGGCAATGACGTTTATTCTAATGTTGTTCCCGGCATAATAAGCAGCGATGGACTTGGAAAACCCAATTACGGCCGATTTGGCAGCAGCGTAGGCATGGGTGGTGAAATATTTTGGTGAAGGTGAGTAACCCAATACCGATCCCATATTTAAGATGGTGCCCGATTTTTTATGTTTCAAAAAATAGTTTATTATAGCTTGGTTGGACAGCATCAAAGAGGTCAGGTTTAGCTCCATGGTCTTGTTCCATCCATCCAAACTTATTTTATCCAATGGACCATCGCCCCATTTTCGGCCACTTCCGCCGGCAACATGAAATAATCCAGTGATAGGTCCAAAGGCTTTATGCGTCATTTTAATTGCTGTTTTGATGGTTTTTGGATCAGTGGCATCACCTTCCAGGGAAATGCTTCCCTTGCCAAGGATCTCCTTTGCTTTTTCGCTATTATCCAAGTTTCTTCCTACCACCATAAGGTTGGCTCCATTCTTCATTAAAGCGATAGCGGAGGCAAGACCCATTCCTGTGGTTCCGCCCATTATTATATATGTACTGTTTTTAAAGTCCATAGTGTTTTTTATGATTGTCAAGGAAAGTTAGCTTGTTAGTAGGCATAGAAGTCACATTAATCCCCTGAACATACTTTCTATAAATAGCCGAGCTGTACCAAAATAGTTCCTTGGAGGTTAATCTGAATATTTTTTTTACAATTGTTCTTTTCCATGGGTTTATAAGGAATGGCCTTTATTTATTGGCTTGGGTTACTTTTTGTGTTACCACACCGGTTTTTTTGTGTTTTAATATTACTTTATTGTCCCCGTTGGGAAGGACCTCTGTTTTTATGATATAGTGGTCCTCGTCATAGGAATTCCAGCTTTTTTGTTGTTCAATAGGCTCATCGCCTCGCCAATCTTCCAAAATAACGGGTTCCCATAATTTACTTTCGGCAGATTTATAGGCGGCGTCCAAAATGGCGTTCACCACATAACCGTCATAAAATGTTTCAAGTGGCGGTCTGTTTTCTTCAATGGCCGTAAACATATCTGTAAACATATGGGGATACCCCAGTTCGTGGGCCTCGTCCCCAACGGGAAATAGCCAACCAGTGTTCGACTCTGCCTTTTCGGCCACGTAGCCTTCACCTCCTTTTCCGGTTGTGAACATTTCAAATCCTGTGCGCAAAAAGCTATTTATCCATATAGTACCTTCGGTACCCATTACCTCGTCTCGCAAATCCATTCCTCCGCGGAAGGTCCAGCTAACTTCGAATTGCCCTATGGCCCCATTGGCATATTTTACCAGCCCTATGGCATGATCTTCGGCGTCGATGGGATGTACTTGGGTGTCGGCCCAACACATCACCTCTATTGGTTTTATGTTTTTGCCAATAAAATTGCGACCTATTTCTACACAATGGCATCCCAGGTCGATGATGGCACCACCGCCGGATTTTTCCTTATCCCAAAACCAATCACTATGTGGGCCAGGGTGGGCCTCCCTTGATTTTGTCCAGAGTACTTTGCCAATTTCACCGCGCTTAATGCTTGCCATGGATTTCAGGAATTTCGGCGTGTAACACAGGTCTTCAAGGTATCCTCCAAAAATTCCAGCTTCTTCAACCATATCCAACATAGATTTGGCTTCCTCAGCAGTGCGGCCCAAGGGCTTGGTGCAGATGACATGCTTTTTATATTTGGCGCATTCACGAACGGCTGCCTCATGTAGGTGATTGGGTAGGGATATGAGCACTACTTCAACATCAGGATGGGCTATGGCTTCTTCCATAGAGGTCGTGTAATGTGGCAAGTTATAATCCTCTGCAAACCGTTTTGCGTTTTTTTCATTACGTGAATAGACCATCACCAAATAATCCTTTCGTCTTTGTGAATGTAATGAATCGGCATAAAATCGGGCAATAAAGCCGGAGCCTAATATGGCTATTTTCATATTGGTGTTTTTTTATTTCAATTTGGCCGTTCTGAATCTTCTGTTATACACTTTAAGCGGGCATTTTCAGGTAACTAAATGTCATCACCTGAATGAAAACAACAAACGGTCATTGAAAAAGTGACTTAGTAAATATAAGAATTTTACTTGTACGTACAAGTTTTGATAATAAGATTGATTGGATATAATGATCTGAAACTGGGTTTGGATAAGAAATTCCTTAATAGGTAAGATGTGCCAAACTAATTGGCTGCCATTTTGGTTTCTGATAAGCCAAGTACTGTAAAATTGGGAAAGTTCTGTTAAATCGGATGATTAATTTCCCTGCATGCAAAATCCATAATCTTAGGCGCTGTAAGAATAGCGTGAACCATAGGTGTAAAGGATGGAATTACGTCTTAATATGAACTACGGATTAATAATTGCGTACCCCACGGGTTTGCTTCACATTGGTTGGCTTAGGGCGTTTTCGGTCCTTAAACCTTAAAACTGACTTTTTGGGCCTTCGCTGATTTTTCTTTTTTCCAAATTGTGAATAGAGTCCATATCCAGTGAACGTGTTTTTTTTGAAATATACATTCCATGAAGGATTACAAAAATGGTGCCTCCTGCAAAGCAAAGATTCAATACGAGTATAATGCTTATGATCTGTGACATGATAAATAATTTTTTGGGTGTTATACAAATGTCGAAAATAGGGGAAGCAATATGTTATACAATTATTTCAATAGATTATATAATTATTCTAAAATGGACAACCTTAGTACAGAAAAGGCTTGCCAGTTTAATTTAAAAATTAGTTTGATTTGAGGAGTTGGCTATCATTTCATTTTAATCTTCAATAAAGATAGGGACTATAATCAATGGTTTAATTTGGAAATGTATAAATGGTAGGATTTTCTGCACAATCGGTTTCAATGAATTGTGCTATTCCATAGTTAACACTGTGCTCCGGATAGTGGTCCAATTGGGCATGGAATAATTGTCCTATTTATTTAGCTATTACCCATGCATTGATGGAATTATGCTTTCCTTCTATCACAATCTTATAAAAATGGGAAGGATATTTGTCTAAATCGATTTTGGTACTATTAGTGTTCCCCTTCACTTTTTTAACCAATTTGTAGTGGTCGTATATGCCATTTTTAAAACCATTTTCCGTACTAAGGTAAACTTTGAGCTTTTTTTCCCTATTGTGGTTCTTCCAGTTAAGTGTTAAATCCTTGCCCTGAATGTTTGCTTTTAAATCACTTACGGAAAGTGGTCCGGTGATGGAAACTCCATCAATTTCAAACGCCCTGTTGGGCTCAGGTGAGATTTCCAAGCTTCTGAGCATCGCTGGTAAGATGTCGACTATACCCGGGGTTCCGTTCTTAAAATAGTCATTTAAATCGTCGGCATCGGTAACGATCCAGGTAAGGCGTTCCCGATCGGATTGACCTCCATGTCCTTTGCCCGTTTCTTTGTCCCTGCCATGATCAGTAGTGATAAATATTTGCCAATCCTCGCCGTATTCCTTTCGTCTATAATCCATTGCTCTGTATATGCGTCCAATTTGGTTGTCCATTATGGCAATGGAGTTGTGAAATTGCTCGCTATCTCCATATCGATGCCCCATATCATCTGTATATTCAAGATATACCCAGGAAAGATCTGGACTTTCAGCCTGTATATACCTGGCAGCTTCATCTACTACCTTTTCATCTATTTTATGAATGTAAAGTCGGTCCTCGTCATGTGGAAAGTTCACCGTGTCCAATTCAAACCCATCAAAATGATAATTTAATTTCAGGTAGTTGGTTTGGGGAAGGCCTTCCCCGATTAATTTTGTCCTATTGTCCAGCCAGGTTGAGAAAATAGCTGTTTTCAAATCTGGCCTGTTTTCTTTGGCATATCTGAAAACAGTCCAATAATTGTAATTAGGATCTTTAATGCTGTTGCCCCATACATTGTGTTTATTGGCCCAAGTGCCTGTAAGCAGGCTGTTATAACCTACGGCGGAAATAGTCGGAGTTTCTGAATAGCCATCTTTTTCACCCCCAACGTAGGCACGGGTATAGCCACCTTTCTTGGCAATGGTATCGAGCGTTGGTGTTTCTATTTTTTCCAATACGTCAGCAGAAATGCCATCAACTATAACAAACACTATTTTGGTATTTTGCAGCTGTCCGAAGACGATGGAATAATTGATAAAACTGATTAAAAAGAGGATGTATGGTTTCAAGTTAAAGTCCATTTATATGTTTCTTCCAAGGCCTGTGATAGGGATAAATTTACTTTTAATTTTACGTATTGTTATATGGAATTGGAATTAATTTGAAGACGTCAATTAGAATCAATAAAATGTATTGACATATCCCTCGTTTGCTTAACTTAGGTTGCCTAGACGGCAAGAAAAGACAAAATTATGAAATTCAAAATTGAACTTAAAAAGTTTGAAACCATTCGGGAATTGCCCAATGCTTGGAGCCCTAACAATTATATGGAGCTGTTGGATATTATGGAATTTGGGGATACGGCCACTATTCCGTCTACAGATTTGAAGGAAATGTGCATGTTGTCCTTAACAGATTTTGAGCCGCCTGAGGCAGCAGAAATTGTTTTGGGCTATTTGTTCAAGGATATTTTAAGTAAAAGCCAGATTGCCAATTTATCACATGAAATGCTCCATGAAAAAATGTGGGAGGAGTATGCGGATTTATCATTGCACGAACAATTTTTTAATGTTGGTCAACTGTTGTTTCAGGCCTTTAATGGCAAATTTCCCCAGCCAGAAGCCCTAAGGTTCAAGGTTGAAATAGAAGCTGCCAAAAAGGAAAATATGTCTGTGTTCAAGTGCGATTTTGAAGCATCCCTAATTAGATTATTGGTGGCAGGGATGCCTAAGAATACTTTGTTAAATAGATTGTTTTCAGATCAATTGGAAGGCCAAGCTTTTCCTGATGCCAAGGATATAATTTGGCAGTACAGTAGGGAGTCACTGAGCGATACATCCATCACTATAGAGATAATCAGCTCCGTATATTGGTTTCATGATCTTAAATTTATCGTTCAGTTCGAGGCAGAACTGACTGCTACATTATAATGATAATACCATAGGAGATTTTATAAATAGGTTTTGATATTTTCAACACGCTACTTTTTATAATTCTGCGTATGTTTGAAATAAATAGAAAAGGTCATGGATTTTAAAGTTGTTTCTGGGTTAATGTTAATTGCTGCCTTTGGGTTCACTTCATGTAAAATGGAAAAGAGCCCCTCCAATTTAGGTTCTGCGGAAGTATCAAAAACAATTGGCCCACCAAATATTATTTATATCCTTGCCGATGATTTGGGGTATGGGGATCTAGGGGTGTATGGACAAAAAAAGATTAAAACACCCAATATAGACAAGTTGGCGGCCGAGGGTATGCTTTTTACCCAGCATTACTCCGGAAGTACTGTTTGTGCCCCCTCCAGATCGGCGCTTATGACGGGTATGCATACCGGACATACGGTAGTTAGGGGGAATTATGGAATTAAACCGGAAGGGCAATTTCCTATTCCCGATAGCACCCTTACCATTGCGGAAGTTTTAAAGAAAGCTGGTTATAGTACCGGTGCTTTTGGTAAATGGGGGTTGGGATATCCAGGGTCGGAAGGGGATCCCAATAACCAGGGATTTGATACCTTTTTTGGGTACAATTGTCAGACGATAGGGCATAATTATTACCCCTATCATTTGTGGTCCAATCAAGACTCCATAGTGCTACCGGAGAATGCTGGCACGAAAAAAGGTATTTATGCTCCTAATCTTATCCATGATAAAGCATTACAGTTTATTGAGGAGAATAAGGACAGGCCATTTTTTGCCTATGTGCCGTCTATTATTCCACATGCAGAGTTGGTGGCCCCGGAGGAGGTGATGAAGAGATTTAGAGGTAAATATTTACCAGAAAAGGTATATGAGGGAATAGATGATGGCCCAAAGTATAAAATAGGGGGGTATGGTTCCCAAACAGAAAGCCATGCGGCCTTTGCGGCCATGGTGAGTATCCTGGATGAACAGGTGGGTGAAATTGTTAGGAAGGTCAACGATTTGGGAATAGCGGATAATACAATTATAATCTTTACCTCAGACAATGGCCCGCATTTAGAGGGTGGGGCAGATCCCGATTATTTTGATAGCAATGGTTTTTTAAAGGGCTATAAAAGAGATTTGTACGAAGGGGGGATCCGTGTCCCAATGATGGTTAAATGGCCCAACAAGATTAAGCCGGGAAGTGTTGCGGGCCATGTTTCGGCATTTTGGGATGTCTTTCCTACTTTGGCAGAAATAGCGGGGATAAAGGAAACTCCAGGTTTGGACGGAATTTCCTTACTGCCCACTTTGCTGGGTAAGTCGAGTGAACAGAAAGAACACGAGTATTTGTATTGGGAGTTTCATGAAAAAGGGGGTAGACAAGCTGTTAGAATGGGAGATTGGAAGGCGGTAAAGTATGATGTTCTAAAGAACCCGGATGCCAAGATAGAATTGTATGATTTGTCCAAGGATACTGGTGAGGAGAATAATTTGGCGGCCGATTTTCCAGAGGTGGTTGCTGAAATGGAAGACATTTTGGACAGGGCAAGGACGCCTTCGGAGGTGTTTAAGTTTGGGAAATCGAAATAGAAGGCTTGGGGGTAATGGATTTCATTCCAACCTATTAGGGTTTAGTTTTATTTCTCAAGTTGCTGTAGAAACTTAAATCTGCTGTGAAGGTATACTGTTTTTGCTTTAAAGTTTGAGAAATCGATTTTGAATCCGCAGGAGTCAATTTATTGAAAAAAATTCTCCAAGGTAGTTTCAAACTCTTAAAATTGGTGTAATTTTGGCGGACTATTTTTCTGTTGTTGCAGATAATGGGGTATTAGCTCAGTTGGTTTAGAGCGCTGCCTTGACAGGGCAGAGGTCACTGGTTCGAATCCAGTATGTCCCACAAAAAATACTTTGGTTTTAAAGTTTATAACAAATCGAGTATTCTTTCCAAAGCCATGCCCCTAGATCCTTTAATCAAGATGGTGGCGTTTTTCAGGGTTTTGTTGTTGAGAGTTTCCTTGAGATGGTCAAAGGATTTGAATTTGCTATAGTCACTTTTTGTCTTGAAAAAGTTTTCCCCAATTAAAAACACCTGGTCAAAATTCATATTGGTGGCTATATTGCAAATTTCCTGATGCTCTTTTTTTGCAGTTTTGCCTAATTCGAACATATCCCCTAAGAATGCAACCTTGTAATCTGCCTTTAATTGCTGAAAGTTTTCCAATGCGGCCTTCATGCTTGTAGGGTTGGCATTATAGGCATCCAAAATAATGTGGTGGCCATTTTTATCGATTATTTGCGAACGGTTATTTTGGGGAATGTAATTTTCAATTCCTTTTTTTATTTCGTCCATTTCCACATTAAAGTATTTTCCAATTAATATTGCGGCACAGCAATTGGTGAAATTATAGCTGCCCACCAGCTGAGTTGTAATATGGATATCACCTACGGCAATTTTAACAAATGGATCGGCACCAAGAAGTTTTATGTTGAAGAATTCATTATCGTTCTGACTATATCCAAATTTCTTGATAACGGTGGATAATGTCTCTTTTTGAATAGGATCGTCCGCATTAAAAAAAACGGATTTATTATGGCTTGTTAAAAAGTCGTATAGTTCACTTTTGCCTTTTATTACTCCTTCCTCACTCCCAAAGCCCTCTAAGTGCGCCTTTCCAAAATTGGTAATATAACCAAAATCCGGCTCGGCCAACTTGCATAAGAACTCTATTTCCTTAAGATGGTTGGCACCCATTTCTACTATGGCCATTTCCGTATCGGGTGTAATGGACAGAAGTGTTAACGGTACCCCAATATGATTGTTTAAATTGCCCTTTGTGGCAATAGTTTTGTATTTTTTAGATAGAACAGCGCTAATTAGTTCTTTTGTGGTGGTTTTGCCATTACTTCCTGTAAGGCCAATTACTATTGCTTTGCAATAATTCCGGTGAAATTGGGATAAATTTTGAAGCGTGGTAAGTACATTTTTTACCAATATGGTGTTATTGCTTCCGGTAAATTCCTCTTCATCAACTATAGCATATGAAGCACCCTTTTCCAGGGCTTGGGCGGCATACTTATTGCCGTTAAAATTATCTCCCTTTAGGGCGAAAAATATGCAATTTGGGCTTATTTTTCTAGTGTCCGTGCAGACCTGGGGAAACTCTAAAAAGAGTTGGTGCAATTGTTCTATTGTCATAAATCTAAGATATAAAAAAAGCCCTTTTTAAAAAGGGCTTTTTTTATATTTAATAAACTTTTAGAACTATTTGGCTTTCTTGCCTCTAGGTGTTTTGTTTTTAGTTTTGGATTTGGATCCTACTCTGGACATGGCGCATCTAAATCCAATATAATCAGTTGACATATATTGTGGTAAATATCTTCTTTGGGCTGGATCCAACCAATAGGCCCTATCTCTCCAAGAACCTCCTTTAAAGACCCTTACCTCATCATTGATCAATGAAGTTCTGTTGTTGGATTTGTCGTAAGCTCTCAAAATATTTCCTGTAGAGTCTACCTGTACCTTGCTCACAGGAGCATCGTACATTTTCTTTTGGTCTTTTTCGTCCTCATCATCACTAAATCTATCATAAAATCTTGTAGATCCGGGTTCACCGTCCCTATATCCTCTGTTGTCACTGGATGAGAAGTTGGTCCTTAAGAAGGTTTCTTCTTCATCTACTGGTACCATTTTTATCTCTCCAGGTAAATTTACGGCTACAACTTTACCGTTTGGCAAGGTGTCATATACAATGGAGTCACGAATTACATTTACTTTTCCGTCCTTTCCAATGGCCGTTTTCATATAAACGTTTCCTCGGAAATAGTTGAAGTCACTAACCTCGTCGTCTACGATTGGTCTGTATACATCCGCAACCCATTCGGCTACGTTTCCTGCCATATCATATAATCCAAAATCATTGGGTTTGTAAGACTTAACTTCCGCAGTAATATCTGCTCCGTCATCTGACCATCCTGCAATTCCGCCGTAATCTCCTTTTCCTTGTTTAAAGTTGGCCAATTGATCTCCTCTACCAACTCTTTGTCCATTTCTGGTATAATCTCCTTCCCAAGGATATTTCTTTCTTCCTCTGTAGTTATTGTATTCCCTACTTCCAATCTGCGCCTGGGCTGCATATTCCCATTCAGTCTCAGTGGGCAGTCTATATTCTGGTAAAATAACCCCAGAGCTTCTTTTGGCAAACACAGAAATTGAATCTTTTTTCTTTTTTCCCTGTAAAGAGTCTATCTGTCCGTTGTATACGGATTCCGGTCTATTTAAATATGCCTCTGTGCTAAAGCCACCTTCTGCTTCACCATTAATTACTTTGTATTTGGCCTCCTCTGAAAGATAGCCTTCTCTTTCCAGCATTACCTCGTTCACACGGTCTGTCCTCCATTCGGCAAATTGCGTAGCCTGTATCCAATTTACACCAACCACTGGATATTCAGCGTAAGCTGGGTGGCGAAGGTAGTTGTTGGTCATGGTTTCGTTGAATCCCAACCTGTTTCTCCAAACCAATGTATCTGGTAAGGCCCCGGTGTATATATGTACATATTTAGGGTCTTCCGGAGGGTAAACACTTTTCAGGTAATCCAAATATTCCAAATACATAACGTTGGTAACTTCGGTCTCATCCATATAGAAAGACTGCACGTGCTGTGAGGTAGGGGTGTTGTTCCATTCGTGCATCACATCATCTTGAACCTGACCTTTTGTAAAGGTTCCTCCCTCTACAAACACTAAACCTGGTGCAGTTTCCTGCTCTTTAAAGTCTGAATTGTACTGAAATCCACCTTCCTTGGCGTTAATATTCCAGCCCGTAGCCCTTGAGACATTTTTAGAGGATGATGAGTTTTTACAGCTTGAAAAACCACCAGCTACAATAGCGCAAGAGAGTACAACTTTGATGAATTGTTTTTTCATAATTAGGACTTGAGTTCAAAGGACAAACTTCTATTTAAAGGAGTTTGCGATTCATATTTTATTAATATTTTGTGTCGCTTTCGGCATTTAGAACGATGTTTAAGGCATAATATTTTGTTAAAAGAAAAAAAATTAAACATTTATTTATCATGCAAAGAGCATCGCTTAACATGAATAACGACTTAAAATTTAATATAGTATGGATAATAGATAATTCTTTGTAAAAATATCAAGTAAAATCAATCCAATTGAAACAATATAAGCCATGGATTATACCTATAAATAAGATCTTGTTGTAAAAAGTATTTAAATGCCTATTTTTTTTAATGGTTTATATAAGATATTCAGAAAAAGGACGTTTGACTATAATGAACCGAAATATTTTTATTTGGGTTCTTTTGGATAACTATGGAAACCAAATCTTAATTTTAACAAGTAAAAATGAAAAAATTATCAATACTTTTCTTGCTTTTCTTTGTGTTTAAAGTTTCTGCTCAGGAAGATAGGGTGATTACTACTGCTGTACCTTTTTTGACCATTGCTGCAGATGCCAGGGCATCCGGTATGGGTGATATGGGGGTGGCTACTTCTACAGATGCTTTTTCCCAACAATGGAATCCAGCAAAATTTGCCTTTGCAGAAAGAGAAATGGGAATTGGCCTTAGTTATACCCCTTATTTGGAAAGTATAATTACCGATATAGCGTTGTTGAGCGCAAATTTTCACAAGAAGATCAATGATAGAAGTGCCTTTGCCTTAAGTATACGGTACTTTACCTTGGGGGAAATAGAACTTAGGCAATTTGCGGGGGATCAGGCCAGATTGGCCAAGCCCAACGAATTGGCTTTTGATGGTTCCTATTCTTTAAAGTTAAGTGAAACCTTTTCTATGGCCGTTGCGGGTAGATTTATTAGTTCAAATCTTAAGTTGCCGGATAATGGCAGTGAGGATTCTAAGGCGGCAAGTTCATTTGCTGTGGATGTTTCCGGGTACTATCGTTCCAGGGAAATTGCCTACAATAGTTTTGATGGTCGTTGGAGGGCCGGCTTCAATATTTCAAATTTAGGAAGCAAGATAAAGTACGACGATGCGGGACAAGAAAATTTTCTCCCTACCAATTTGAAAGGGGGTTTAGGTTTTGATTTTATTTTGGACCAGGATAATGTACTTGGGTTAACCACTGAATTTAATAAACTATTGGTGCCTACCCCTCAGGATTATAACGATGACGGGGTGATTGATGGGACGGATAATGGCGAATATCAGCAAACCACTTTTTTTGAAGGGGTTTTTAAGTCGTTTGGTGATGCACCCGATGGCTTTAGTGAGGAGTTAAAAGAATTTACATGGGCACTTGGAGCGGAATATACCTACCAGAACGCCTTTATGTTAAGAACGGGATATTTTAATGAGAGCGATTTAAAGGGGTCGAGAAAATTTTTCACTTTAGGTGCTGGTTTTAGGTTTAAATCGGCTCAGGTAGACCTGTCTTATTTGTTCTCTACTTCCCAAGTTAGAAACCCTTTGGAGAATACACTTAGATTTTCTCTGACATTCAATTTGGGAGAAGAATTTTTGAACGATTAATGTGTAAAAAAATATATAGCTTTACTACAAAACCTGCCCACAAGCAGGTTTTGTTTATTTTTACTAAATTATATAACGCTAATTGTCTATGAAACTACGTAGGGTGGTGTTCGATCTAATGGTCTATGAATCTATGGGTGAACTGGAACAGGAGGACCAAGTTTTAATGCTTGAAGCGGTAAAGGCTAGGCAGAATGCTTATTCTCCTTATTCAAAATTTAATGTTGGGACGGCGGTATTGTTGGATAATGATGAAATTGTAATTGGTAACAATCAGGAAAATGCCTCATATCCATCTGGTCTGTGCGCGGAGAGAGTGGCCATATTCTACGCTTCGGCAAAATTTCCGGGTATTGGCATCAAGGCCATTGCCATAAGCGCCACTTCCAAAAATTTTGTAGTAAATAAACCTGCCGCCCCTTGTGGAAATTGTAGGCAGTCCATTTCGGAATATGAAATAAAACAACAGAGACCTATATCTATAATTATGTCCGGGGAAACGGGAGAGATCTTAAAATGTAACTCTGTTTCCGACATTCTTCCTTTAGCCTTTAACAGTACATTCTTGGGTTAGGACAACAACTTAGGACCTTCTATTTTTAAGTTTTAGGTATTTCTCAACAATTCCTTATTTTGTTTTATATAATCGCTTTATGCGAAGCTTTTGATTTAAATTTTTTTCCTATTGATTTATATATGTATTTTTGTTTTCCGTTTTTATCTTAAACTTGTTTTTGATCAAAGCGAATTACTACATAAATCATCAATTAATGGAAAAAATAACCAAAGAGGTCTACCTTAAGTGGTATGAGGACATGTTATTCTGGAGAAAGTTTGAAGATAAACTTGCTGCAGTCTATATTCAACAAAAAGTTCGTGGATTTTTACATCTTTACAATGGACAGGAGGCTGTTCTTGCAGGGGCATTGCATGCAATGGACCTTAGCAAGGATAGAATGATTACTGCTTATAGGAATCACGTTCAGCCAATAGGCATGGGAGTTGATCCCAAAAAGGTTATGGCCGAGCTCTATGGTAAAGTTACGGGAACTTCCAAAGGAATGGGTGGATCCATGCATATTTTTTCCAAAGAGCACCGTTTTTATGGCGGCCATGGTATAGTTGGTGGCCAGATCCCTTTAGGTGCTGGATTGGCCTTTGCCGATAAGTATTTTAAAAGGGATGCCGTAACCCTTTGTTATATGGGAGATGGGGCAGTAAGACAAGGGTCGCTCCATGAAAGTTTTAACTTGGCAATGCTTTGGCAATTGCCGGTTGTTTTTGTCTGTGAGAACAATGGTTATGCCATGGGTACCTCGGTAGCTAGAACCTCGCATTCAACGGAAATTTGGAAACTTGGATTGGGATATGAAATGCCATGTGGACCAGTAGATGGAATGGACCCGGTAACGGTTGCCAAGGAAATGAGCAAGGCTATAGAGCGTGCCAGATCCGGAGGAGGTCCTACTTTTTTGGAAATGAAGACCTATAGGTACAGAGGACACTCCATGTCGGATGCCCAGCATTATAGGACTAAGGAGGAGGTAGAGGAGTACAAGAAGATAGATCCAATATCCCAAGTATTGGCTACCATTAAGGAAAACAAATATGCCACGGATGCCCAGGTAAAGGAGATAGATGCTCGGGTTAAAAAGTTGGTTTCTGAATGCGAAAAATTTGCGGAGGAATCGGATTATCCACCTGTAAATCAATTATATGATATGGTATACGATCAAGAGGATTATCCATTTGTACAACATAAAATATAAGTAAATGGCAGAAGTAATAAATATGCCAAGACTTAGCGATACCATGGAAGAGGGGACCGTTGCTAAGTGGCTAAAAAAAGTAGGCGACAAGATTGAAGAAGGTGATATTTTGGCGGAAATTGAAACCGACAAAGCAACAATGGAGTTCGAATCTTTCAATGAAGGAACTTTATTATATATAGGTATTAAAGAAGGTGATACAGCTCCTGTGGATTCGCTTTTGGCCATAATTGGTGAAAAAGGGGAGGATGTCTCTGGACTGATCGACAGCGCATCTTCAGATGCCAAAGAGGAAAAAGAAGCAGAGGCTGTTGCCAAGAAGGAGGAGAAGAAGGAAGCACCTAAAGCTACTGGTGCAACTATCCCTGACGGGGTAGAGATTATAAAGATGCCTCGTCTTAGTGATACCATGGAAGAAGGTACCGTAGCAACTTGGTTGAAAAAAGTCGGGGATGAGGTTGAAGAAGGGGATATCCTTGCAGAAATTGAGACCGATAAGGCTACAATGGAGTTTGAATCTTTCTATTCAGGTGTCCTATTGTACGTCGGGATCAATGAAGGGGAAACTGCAGCTGTAGATTCTGTGCTTGCTGTTATAGGTCCCAAAGGGACAGATGTTGATGCCGTATTGAGTGCTGGAGCAGGTTCCGATTCCAAAGAAGAAAGCGCTCCTGAAGAAGCAAAGAAGGCTGAAACTTCTTCCAGTAATGGTCAGGAAACTGCACCGGTTACTGCCAGTGATGGTCAGCGAATTTTCGCATCGCCATTGGCCAAGAAAATTGCCCATGATAAGGGAATTAATCTAGAGGATGTTAAAGGTAGTGGCGACCAGGGAAGGATTATAAAGAAGGATATTGAGGAATATCAGCCTAAACAGAAGGCTGCAGAGAAAGCTGTTCCTGCCCAGGAAAAGGCTTCTTCTCCACAAGCTGTTGCGGCCCCAATTAATCTGCCGGTAGGGCAAGAGGGGACTGAGGAAGTTAAGAATTCTCAAATGCGTAAGGTTATTGCCAAGCGTTTGGGAGAATCAAAGTTTTCCGCACCACATTATTATTTGACCATTGAGGTTGATATGGATTATGCCAAGGTTTCAAGAGAGCAGATCAATAGCTTACCGGATACCAAGGTGTCCTTTAATGATATGGTAGTTAAGGCTTGTGCTATGGCCCTAAAAAAGCACCCACAAGTAAATACCTCATGGAACAATGAGACTACCAGATATAATCATCATGTCCATATAGGAGTTGCCGTTGCCGTTGATGAAGGCCTTTTGGTTCCTGTGTTAAAATTTGCAGATCAAATGACCCTTACCCAAATAGGAGCTTCGGTGAAGGATTTGGCTGGAAAGGCAAGAAATAAGAAAATAAGTCCGGCGGAGATGGAGGGTAGTACCTTTACCGTTTCTAATCTTGGAATGTTTGGAATTTCTGAATTCACCTCTATCATTAACCAACCCAATTCTGCAATATTATCAGTAGGGGCCATTGTCCAAAAACCAGTAGTTAAAAATGGCCAGATCGTAGTTGGCAATACTATGAAGGTAACATTGGCCTGCGATCACCGAACAGTGGATGGAGCTACCGGAGCCCAGTTTTTACAAACACTTAGGGCGTATTTGGAGAATCCTGTTACCATGTTGGCTTAAATCAAATACTCTAAACAATTATATAAAAAGCATCCTGATTTTCAGGATGCTTTTTTAACTTTAAGCCATATCTGGTTCTTGATGTTTATGTGAATTGTGCTAAACCAATTCACCATTCATCTTGACCTTAATATAAATCGTGATTAAAATACAACTTGTTTATATGGGAAATAAAAATCAATTTATGAAAAATATTTTGGGTCTTGCCATATTGGCCATGGCATTAGGCTGTGGTAGTGCCAAAATAAATCGGTCGGTTGGTTTGGCAAAAGGGACCAATGGTTCTGGTGTAATAGCCAAGGAGGTTGCCGTAGCTCAGGGCAGCGGGGAAGTTTCCTCGTTAATTTCTGATTTTTCCACTGAAAAAAGGGTTGGGGGCATAATTTCCTATTTGGCATCGGATGAACTGCAGGGTCGTGAAACTGGTAGCGAAGGAATAGAAATGGCCGCTGACTATATTGAAACTATTTTTAAAAGTAATGGGGTTGATCCCTTCTTTAAAACTTACAGGGACACTTTGACCAATTTTGAACAACCGGCTTACAATTTGGTCGGCTTTATTGAAGGCACTGACGAAAACTTAAAAAATGAATACATAATAATCGGGGCCCATTATGACCATATAGGTACTGCTGATCCGGTGGCCGAAGATAATATTGCCAATGGTGCCAATGATAATGCTTCTGGCACTACTGCGGTTTTGGAGTTTGCCCGTTATTTTGGTAAGTTTAAAAATAATAAACGGAGCGTAATTTTTGCCCTATTCAGTGGTGAGGAAAAAGGTCTCTTGGGATCTAAACACTTGGCAAAAAAGCTGAAAGATCAGAATTTGGATCTCTATGCCATGCTGAATTTTGAAATGGTAGGGGTGCCTCTGGTAGGAAAGGATTATTTTATGTACGTAACGGGTTATGAGCAATCCAATTTAGCGGAAGTTTGCAATACTTATGCCGAGGAGAATTTGGTTGGTTTTCTCCCAACTGCAAAGGAATTCAATCTGTTTAAAAGATCGGATAATTATCCCTTTCATTTAGAGTTTGGGGTTCCTTCACAAACCTTTTGTACCTTCGATTTTACCAATTTTGATCACTACCACAAGGTGGGCGATGAGGTTTCCATCATGGATTTCGACCATATGGCCTTATTGGTAAATAAAACCCTTCCAGTTTTGGTAGATATTATTAATGCCCCAGTGAGGGAGATAGAATACAAATAATGGCGAATATTGTAATTACAGGGAGTAGTAGGGGGATTGGCTTTCAAATGGCACAGTTATTTGCCAATGAGGGTCATAAAGTGTTGGCCCTATCCAGAAATAATACCCCCATTGCCGAATTAAATCATGATAATATATCCAGCTTTTCGTTTGATTTGGCCAATGAGTCGGATTACCTCCAAATGGACGAGTTCATAAAAAATAATTGGAAACAGGTAGATGTCCTTATTAACAATGCAGGTAAATTGCTGAACAAACCTTTTTTGGAAACTTCTATGAAGGCATTTGAAGAGGTTTATAAAGTGAATGTTTTTGGGGTCGCCAATATCACTAAGAGAATCATTCCCTTAATGCCAAAAACTGGTCATGTGGTAACCATTAGTTCTATGGGAGGTGTTCAGGGCAGTATGAAATTTGCTGGATTATCTGCCTATAGTTCCAGTAAAGGTGCCGTAATTACCATGACAGAATTGTGGGCAGAGGAATTCAAGGAATCGGGGCCATCATTTAATGTATTGGCTCTTGGGGCCGTACAGACCGAAATGTTGGAGGAAGCTTTTCCTGGTTATAAGGCACCAACAACCGCTTTGGAAATGGCTACATATATCAAGGACTTTGCACTTAGCGGCCATAAGCTTTACAATGGAAAATTACTACAGGTGTCCAACTCAACACCCTAATTTTATATAGCCAATGAAAGAATACAAGTGTGTTATTTTCGACTGTGATGGGGTGTTGGTAGATAGTGAGTTGCTCGGCAACCAGGTATTTGTGGATATGGCCAATGAACATGGTGCTAGGATAGATATTTCCTATGCCATGCAACATTTTAAAGGGGGGTTTCTAAATGATAGTATAAGGCAGGTAGAGGCGATTATACAAAAGCAATTGCCCTTGGGATTTGAAAAAGAATATCGCCAAAGGTCTTACCAATTGTTTTCGACCCATTTGAAACCAGTGGATGGGGTTGAACAGGTATTGAGTAAACTGACAGTGCCATTTTGTGTGGCATCAAGTGGGCCACAGGAAAAAATTAAAAGGAATTTGGCAACGGCCGGTCTGTCCTCATTTTTTATAGACAATATATTCAGTTGTTATGATATTGGAAAATGGAAACCGGACCCGGCTATTTATTTGTATGCTTCAGAATCCATGGGGTATACTCCCAACGAATGCTTGGTGATAGAGGATTCCTTAAAGGGAGCTAAGGCGGCTACCTCAGGAGGATTTGATGTTTATGGTTATACCCATTTAAACGAGGATCCTGATTTTGAAAATGAGGTTACCAAAACCTTTGAGCAAATGAATGAGTTGATTTCCTTGCTTAAATTATAACCAACTACCTTTCTTTTTGGGGTTTGGGTTTTAAGGGTTGGTTTCCTGAAATGAGACTGGCTATTATTTTCGTTTGTGGGAATTGTTCCAAAATAATCTTGATAAAAACGGTAATTGGTATTGCCATGATCAATCCGGGTACCCCCCAAATATATCCCCATAGCATCAACATAACCAATACGGTAATTATGTTAATGGAAAAAGATTTTCCCATAAATACGGGTTCCAGTATGGATCCGAACAAAACTTGTACTCCGGTAATGGAAAGAACAAAGAACAAGAGTGTGCTTGTAGGCTCCAATTCTACAAATGCAAATACTGCCAATAGAACTACGGAAATAATGGAGCCGACCATTTGGACAAAATTGATGGCAAAGGCGAAGAGTCCCCAGAAAATAGGAAAGCTTACATCAAAAAACACACAGGCCAATCCAATTCCAATTCCTGTAAAAAGACTTACTAGAAATTTGACCTTTATAAATTTTATAAGATCTTTTTCAACTTTTACAAATGTTTTAACCGAGGTGTGCTTTTGTTTTAAAATGGTATTGTTCATTAATTTCTGAACGTTTATTGATTCTGCCAACCAAAGCACAACAAAAAACACCGTCATTAATATCATGGTGACCGTATTGCCGATAAAATCCAGAGTCGTCCCAAAGTTCTTCATCATACTTTCTTTGGGAATAAAATTATTGATGATGTTTTCTTCCTGGGCATAGGGTATTCCAAGATAATCTTCCATACCTAATAGTAGGGCTTCCAATTTGGTCTCTGCTTTTTGGAAAAAAGCGTTGTCTGCAGATAGTATTTCCTTGCTGGTAAGTTGAATGAGTTCTCCTCCTATTTTTAAGGCCCCGATAAAAATCAGGATAACAATAAAAATACTGATAGGCTTGGATACATTCTTTTTATTGAGCCAACGCATAATAGGAAGGAACAATAAAGCTATGAACATAGAGAAAATGAGGGGGATAAAGATAAACGACAGAAGCTTTAGTAAGTAAAACACTAAGGGGATTACTATGATAAGCAATAACTTATTGGTGGTTCTTAACTCGTTCATAATTATATTAATAGTTTGTTTTTCGCTTTGTTCAGCGGGAATGCAAAGTTAGTGGAAAGTAGTTGTCTTTAATCGTTAATAAAAGTGTAAATATTCTTTTGAATACATTTTTTTTGGTATCGTTAATTGTATTTTGGATAAAATTTCTACTTACGGCTATATGGAATCTTAAAATTTCTAATTTTGTTATTATGCAGGACACTTTGCAAAAGTATCTTCCTGAAAGGGCGGTAAGTTTAAGTATGGAGCTAATTAAGGAAAACGGGGTACACCTTAAGATTGTGAATCAACGGGTTACCCGTCATGGGGATTATAGACGAATGCCCAACGGATCCCATCAGATTACCGTGAATGCCACCTTGAATAAATATCGATTCTTGATTACTTTGGTTCATGAAATAGCGCATTTGGTTGCTTTTGAAAAATATGGGCGTAAAATAAAACCACACGGATTGGAGTGGAAAAGAACATTTCAATATCTAATGTTGCCGTTTTTAAGGCCGGAAGTTTTTCCAACCAATCTTTTGCCCATGTTGGCCAGACATTTTAGAAATCCAAAGGCGAGTAGCGATACGGACGCTAGCCTATCCTTGGCCCTAAAACAGTTTGATGTACAGGATAGTGAAAAATCCTATATTTTTGAATTGCCACATGGTAGTGTTTTCAGGATATATAATGGAAAATTATTTCAAAAAAAGAATAAAAGAGTTAAGCGATACGAATGTATCGAGGTAGCTACCGGCAGGGTTTATCTTTTTCAGCCCAATGCAGAGGTGGAATTAATAAAAGATTAAGGGAAACACTATGAAAAAAAATTATTATGCAGTTTTAATGGCAGGTGGAGTTGGATCCAGATTTTGGCCTATAAGTACAACTGCTTATCCCAAGCAGTTTCAAGATATGTTGGGTACAGGGGATACATTGATACAGAAGACTTTTAAAAGGCTGGCAAAATTTGTGCCGGTTGAAAATATTTTGATCTTGACCAATGAAAGATATAACGAATTGGTCTTGGAGCAATTGCCAGAGGTTAAGCAAGAGCAAGTGGTTTTGGAACCGGCAATGCGCAATACTGCTCCATGTATACTATATGCGGCCTTAAAAATACAGAAGCAGAACCCTGATGCTGTTATGATAGTTGCCCCCAGTGATCATTGGATAGAAGATGAGGAAGCATTTGCCAAGGACGTTATAAGCTGTTTCAATAAATGTGAAAAGGAAAATGTGCTCTGTACCTTGGGAATAAAACCTACTTTTCCCAATACTGGTTTTGGGTATATAGAATTTGAAAAGAAAGATGGGGAATCACTTAAAAGTGTTCTTCAATTTAGGGAAAAACCTGATTATGAAACGGCAAAGGATTTCATAAAACAAGGTAATTTTTTGTGGAATGCCGGTATTTTTATGTGGAGTGTAAAAACTATAGTGGATGCTTTTGAAAAATATCAACCGGAACAATACAATTTATTTTTAAGTGGATTGAAATATTACAACACCGTTGAGGAAAGGGCATTCATAATCGAAAATTATCCCAAGGCAGAGAATGTTTCCATAGACTATGCCATTTTGGAGCCTTCCAGTAATATTTTTGTTCTACCGGCCACTTTTGATTGGAACGATCTTGGTACTTGGGGCTCTTTATACGATAAGTTGGATAAGGACGATAACGACAACGCCTTGGTGAATTGTCAAGTTTTGGCGGAGGATTCCAAAGGGAATATGATTCGTTCCCCCAAAGGAAAAATTATCGTTATTGACGGATTAAAAGACTATATTGTGGTAGACAAGGAGGAGGTTTTGCTCATATATCCCAAATCCAAGGAACAGGACATTAAAAAGGTACTTGCGAAAATTAAAGATAAATTTGGAGATCAGCTGGCTTAATTATGGAGGAAAATTTAAATAAAGACCAGAATCAGGATTTTCCTGAGGGTAGCGGGCAAGATATAAAAAGGGATTTTAGGGGTCTTTTGGAAGGGGTTAAAGTATTTCTGGCCGATCTTTTGGATATACGCAAGAATACGGATCAGGAGGCCACCAAAGAATCTATTATTGCAGATATTCCTTTTAAGGGCCATACCTCCTGGATTTTAATATGCTCTATTTTTATCGCATCTGTTGGACTTAATGCCAATTCCACTGCAGTAGTTATCGGTGCCATGTTAATTTCACCTTTAATGGGCCCTATTTTGGGTATTGGGCTGTCTTTGGCTATTAATGACATAGATACCTTGAGACGTTCATTGAAGAATTTTGCCGTCATGGTTGGTTTAAGCGTTATTACCGCATTTTTATTCTTTTATTTATTCCCCTTAAGGGATGAATCATCGGAATTGCTGGCTAGGACCGCTCCTGACATCAGAGATGTGCTTATTGCATTTTTTGGAGGTTTGGCATTGGTGATTGCCAGGGCCAAAAAAGGGACTATTGCCAGCGTTATCTATGGAGTGGCAATTGCTACGGCATTGATGCCACCCTTATGCACTGTTGGTTTTGGGTTGGCCATTGGTAATTTTGGTTATGCTACCGGTGCCATGTACCTTTTCACTATAAATACTATTTTTATTGCCCTGGCTACTTTTTTGGTTCTAAAACTATTGCGTTTTCCTATGGTGCGCTATGCCAATTCACAGCGTAGAAGGTTTATTGCTAGAATGGCCTCTACTGTGGCGATTTTAGTTATGATTCCGGCCGGATTTACCTTTTACGATGTGTTTCAGGAATCTTTGTTTCGAAAGCAGGCCAATCAATTCGTTGCAAGCAATATTGTGCCTTATGAATTACCTGGAGAAGGAAGATATTTGGAGAATTTGACCGATATTCAATACAATCACGGAGATGACGGGTTTATTGAACTGGTGTTTATGGGCAACGAAACCATACCGGACAATGTTATTGCAACTTGGAATACCCAAAAAAATACTTATGACAAGCTTAAAAATATAGAATTAAAAATTGTTCAGGGATCTAAAAATCAGGAATTGGATCAAATGAGGTATGTTAGTGAACTTTATGAATCCAAAAAGGCAGAATTACTGAGCAAGGAACAGCAGATTCAGGTTTTAAAGGAGGAAGTTGGAAAAATGAGCAAGCTTGTTGAACAGCAGATACCTTTTCAAGAAATTAGTGCCGAAGCCAAGACCAATTATGAGAATATGACCAGTTTAGGATTTTCCTATACTATTACAACTGATTTTAATAAACTGGATACCATCCCAGTATTTAATGTCAAGTGGAAAAAGGGGGTGCCTGACAAGCAAATTAAAACCGATTCCCAAAAACTAACGGATTGGTTGCGCCTAAGGTTAAAGAATTCCAAGATTCAAGTCAGGGAAGAACCGAGTTAATTCCGTTCCTCAATATACATTTGCCGCACTTTTTTAAATAATTCGGAGGAATAGACGAAGTCGGTTACGGCTTCATTATCCGTTTTAAAAATTTCCTTATTACTGCCTTCCCATTCCTTTAATCCATTTTTGAGGAAAATTATCTTTTCGCCAATTTCCATAACAGAATTCATGTCATGGGTATTGATTACCGTAGTAATATCGTATTCCTGGGTAATTTCATGAATAAGATTGTCTATTAGGATAGCAGTTTTTGGATCCAGTCCCGAATTGGGTTCATCACAAAATAAGTATTTTGGATTCATTACAATAGCCCTGGCAATGGCAACCCGCTTTTGCATTCCTCCCGATATTTCCGATGGAAATTTATTATGTGCATCAACTAGGTTTACACGTTTAAGTACAAAATCTACCCGATCCTGCATTTCCGATTTTGATTGTTTGGTGAACATGCCCAAGGGAAACATAACATTTCCCTGAACGGTCATGGAATCGAATAGCGCGCTACCCTGAAATACCATTCCCATCTCCTGCCTTAAGTTACGTTGTTCGCTTGCGGATAGTTCGGAATAGATTTTTCCGTCATAGCTAATGGTGCCCTCATCAGGCGAAAAGAGGCCCAAAAGACATTTCAAAAAAACCGTTTTACCGGAACCACTTTGTCCTATTATAAGATTGGTCTTGCCTTTTTCAAAATTGGAACTAATGCCTTTTAAAACATGGCTTTCCCCGAAGGATTTGTGTAAGTTGTCTACTTCTATCATTAGCCCAAAAGTAATTGTGTTAAGATGTAATTAACAATGATGATTACAACACTTGTCCAAACAAAAGCGGTGGTGCTGGCCTTGCCGACTTCCAATGCCCCGCCTTTCATGTAGTATCCGTGAAAGGATGGAATGGTAGCAATAATCAGTGCAAAAACTATCGATTTTATAAAGGAATAGGTGACGTGAAACGGAATAAAGTCCAATTGCAGGCCTTCAACAAAGTCCGCACTGGAACTAAATCCTCCAAAAACACCAGCTGTCCACCCTCCAAAGATACCAACGTACATAGCTATTGCAATCACAAAAGGATAAAACAACATTGCTATTATTTTTGGGAAAACGAGATAGTTCAAAGAATTGACCCCCATGATTTCCAAGGCATCAATTTGTTCCGTTACCCGCATGGTGCCAATACTGGATGTAATATATGAACCCACCTTACCGGCCATAATTATAGAGGTGAAGGTAGGGGCAAATTCAAGTATTACCGATTGCCTGGTGGCAAATCCAATAAGATTTCGAGGTATTAGTGGATTGGTAATGTTTAGGGCGGTCTGTATGGATACTACGCCTCCTATAAAGAAGGAAATGAAAATAATAATACCCATGGAACCATAAACCAGTTCGTCTATTTCTTTTAATATTAGGGTTTTCATAATGGACCATTTGGTGGGTTTTTTAAAAACCTCCTTGATCATTATAAAATAGCTGCCTATTGATGCTATATAATTCATTCAATATAAAATATTGCTTAGGAATGTAAAAATAACAATATTAAGAATCATTTAACTTCCAATTAAAATTTAAAGGTTTTATTTCTATATTTTTGCTCCTTAAAACATAAGAAAATGCAAAATAAGAGTCTGCTACTATTGCTTTTACTGCTTATAATAGGGTTTAATCCTGTTGAGGTAAATGCCCAAAGAAAATCAAAAAAAAATAAGGTAGAAGACATATCCGATCGCGAAACTGTTACTGGTCAGAATATCGCAACAACCCCTAAATTAGTTGTGGGTATTGTGGTAGATCAAATGCGGTACGATTATTTGACACGTTTTTGGAACCAATACGGTGATGGTGGATTTAAGCGTCTGGTTAATGATGGTTTTAATTGCAAAAACAATCATTTTAATTATGCCCCAACGGTTACCGGTGCAGGACATGCATCTGTCTATACGGGCACAACCCCTTCCGTTCATGGTATAATAGGTAATGATTGGTATGATAAATATGCGGATGAAAGTGTTTATTGCGCTGGAGATCCCAATTATAATTCGGTTGGAACCTCTTCCGATGCTGGAAAAATGTCCCCGCATAGGATTCAAACTACGACCATTACAGACCAAGTACGGTTGCATACCCAGATGAAGGGTAAAGTAATTGCTGTAGCGATTAAGGATAGAGGTGCGGTTCTGCCTGGTGGCCATACTGCCAATGCCGCTTATTGGTTTGATGGTGGGGCTGAAGGCAATTGGATTACCAGCTCTTATTATATGGATGAATTGCCTACATGGGTCACTGATTTTAATACGCAAAAAAGTGTAGCTAAATACAAAAAACCATGGAGTACCCTTAAGGACATCAATAGCTATATAGAAAGTGGTGTTGATGACAATAATTACGAAGGGCTTTTTGAAGGTCAGGCCACTCCAACCTTTCCTCACGATTTAGTTGGCTTGTGGGATAAGAATGGCAAATATAGCATTCTAAAAAGCACCCCATATGGCAATAGTCTAACCGCTGATTTTGCTTTGGAAGCTGTGGAAAAGGAGTCTCTTGGAACCGATAGTTTTACAGACTTTCTGGCAATAAGCTTTTCAAGTACGGATTATGTGGGTCATAAATGGGGGGTGAATTCAAAGGAGGTAGAGGATACCTATCTACGTTTGGACCAAGATTTAGAACGTCTTTTTGATACCTTGGACAAAAAAGTGGGAACAGGTGAATATACCGTTTTTCTAACTGCAGATCATGCAGCTATCAATGTTCCGGCTTTTTTAAGGGATCAGAAACTTCCCGGTGGTGTAGTGGAATCAAAAAAAATGGACGACCGACTAACGGAATATTTAAAGTATACCTATGGAACTACGGATATTGTGAAGAAGACTTCCAACAATCAGTTGTTTTTGGATTATAGTGTAATCAAAAGTTTGGATTTGGATATAGATGATGTTGAGGAAGAGTTGGCTTTGGAGTTGATTCAATATGATGGTATTTATAAGGTGTTTACGGCCAATCAAATGTGGCAGAATCAATATAATACTGGAATACCTTATATCGTTCAGAACGGATTTAATCAAAAACGTTCAGGAGATGTGCTTTTTGTTTTCGATCCAGGAAGTGGAAAATACGGTGATACAGGTTCAACACATGGGTCCCCATGGAACTACGATACTCACGCACCCTTGTTATTTTATGGGAAAGGTATTAAGAAGGGGAGTACGGTAAATAGAACCGAAATTCCGGACATAGCTCCTACAATAGCTGCCTTAATGGGAATGAACGCTCCTTCTGGAACTACGGGAGAGCCGATTGAAGCGGTTATAGAATAAAAGTAAGTTTTCTTGTAAAAACAAAAAAGCCAAGCTTTTCTTATTGGAAGAGTTTGGCTTTTATTTTTCTCCATCGTAGCTGGCGAATAAACTTACCCTCCGCGGGGTTTACGAGAAAATCCGATTTTTCTTTCCTGGCCAAAAAATATCCTTGAAGATTATCTAAAAAAGCCCTAGGTTTTTTTTGTTTCAAGGCCATTTTTATAGAGGCAATAAGGGTTATTGGAAATCCATACCTCAGGGTGTACATAGCCTTTCCTTGAAGTAATTTGGCTTTTTTGTTATAAGCATTTCCCAATGGGCGCAAGTGTTTAACCTTCAGGTTGTTATCGGTATAGATATTGAAACCGTTGTATTGGGCAAGTAGCTCGTCCACTGTATCCCATCCCATGGCAGTTCTAAGTCCGCCAATGGCCTTAAAACATCTCTTTGTATACGCTTTAAAAGCACCGCGAACATGGTCTTTGTCCATAGGGTGATTTAATTTCCATTCCCCGTTTTTATCCTGTTCATAAGCAAATCCACCTGCTATCCCAATTTTTACATCTGTTGAAAATATTTTGGCTATTTTTTCAAAATAGGAATCGGGAAGAATTATATCGGCATCTAACTTTACTATAAAATCATAGTCGTCATCCAATTGCTCCAAGCCTTTGTTAAAGGCATTGATAACCTTGCTCCCGGGCAAATGGGCAGTGGACGATTTTGTATTGATCTTTGAGATACGATTGTGTTCGGCAGTGAAGCTGTCTATTATTTGCTCGGTATTGTCCGATGAATTATCATTTACCACAACAACCCTTTTGGGGGGCATGGTTTGTGTAACCACGGATTGCAGGGCGTCCATTAAATACTGGCCTTCGTTATGGGCAGGAATGATAATATAGTAGTTCACCGCTAAAAATTTATTTGTTTTAATGATTGGAACACTCCGCCTCCATTTCTATAGGGATTCTATTGGGAGCTGTTCTTTCTTTCTGCATAAACAATGTAATATCTGGGTGTAAAACTACGTAGCAGTGGTCTGATCCCTATTTTTTTTACGGGATTGGTCCATTTTGCCCTATCCTTAATTTCCCATCCTGCCTTTTCCAACAACCAATCAAATTGCCAATCTTCGAACTCGTGATAATGTCTGTCCCACGGATCGGTCTTGCTTTTATAGGCCGATGAAAACCATAATCTTAGTGGAATACTGGCTACCAATTTATCAGTTCTAATTTGGCTAAGAATGTTGTACGGAGCCAAAAGATGTTCAAAAATTTCAAAGGCAGTGACAACGTCCGCCTTGGTTGTCAGGGCAGCCGAAAAATCCAGGTCCAAATCTTCACCTGTTGTGTTCTCTACTTGATATCCATTTTCCTTCATAATCTTTGAAAAGGGATTTTCCACCCCAAGATCTAAAATGGATTGGTCGGTAGAGATGTGTTTTTGCAGAAATTCCAGGGTATGCTTAAAACGTTTGTTCGGGAAGGTTCTTTCGTACATCGGCAATGATCTGGTTTGTTGTTTAATATGTTTTTACGGCTTAATAGGGCTTAATCCTAAAACCAGAAACAAAGATATTTGAAAAAGTGTTAAGTGGCCTATGGATTATACCCTATAGACAATGGCGTTTATGTTCATGCCTGCACCAACACTGGCAAATATAACAACATCTCCTTTTTTTATCGACTGATTTTCCATTTTTCCATTTTTCACCATATCAAATAGGGTAGGTATGGTAGCCACTGAGCTATTTCCCAATTTTTCTATGCTCATGGGCATAATTCCATCGGGCATTTCCATGTCGAAGAGTTTATAAAAACGTTTTACTATGGCCTCATCCATTTTTTCATTGGCCTGGTGAATGAATATTTTTTTCACCTCGGAGATAGGCACCCCACTATTGTCCAGGCTATCTTTCATGGCTTGGGGTACGTAGGTTACTGCAAATTCATATATTTTTCGGCCATACATTTTTATGTATCGGGTGTCTTCTTGGGGGGTTTTGGAATAGGATTCACCAAAGAAGAGAAAAAAGGCTTCCTCATTGGCATAGGTTGCGCTATTGTGCGACAGGATTTGGCCGGCATTTTCCCTAGCTTCAACAATTGTGGCCCCGGCACCATCCGAATAGATCATAGAGTCGCGATCATGCTTATCCACAATTCTTGACAGGGTCTCTGCTCCAATTACAAGACATTTTTTGGCAATTCCACTTTTAATAAATGCATTTGCCTGGATTACTCCTTCTATCCAGCCAGGGCAACCAAATAGGAGGTCATAGGCGACACATTTGGGATTCTTTATCTGTAATTGGTGTTTTACCCTCGTGGCCAAACTTGGTAAGGTGTCCCCTTGATTTTGGCCAACTGAAACATCACCAAAATTATGGGCAAAAATTATATAGTCCAGTTCCTCTTTGTCAATTTTTGCATCGGCTATTGCCTTTTCTGCTGCAAAAAAAGCGAGATTGGAGGTGTTTAAATTATCTTCCGCATAGCGTCTTTCGCTTATTCCGGTAATGCCTTGGAATTTTTGAATAATAACATCATTTGGATGCTTAAAGGGGGTGCCATCCTCATTTAAAAAATCATGATTTTTAAAATCTGAATTCTTTGTTACGATAGATGGTAGGTAAGAACCAGTGCCAGTAATGCCAATGTTCATAATAATATGCAAATTTAATAGTATAAATATAAACCAATTGGGCCGCGGCAATTTATATCCTTTGGATTTGATATGATGTTCAAGATAATTCCGCTTTTGTATTTGCCAAAAAAAAAGCCTTTCACAATTGAAGGAAAGGCTTTAAAAGGCTTGATTTTGTTGAGGTTTTTAGGCTTCCACATAAGCTTCGATGGGAGCGCATGTACAAATTAAATTACGGTCTCCATATGTGTCGTCCACGCGTCTTACGCTTGGCCAAAATTTGTTTTCCAATATATAGGGCAATGGGAAGGCCGCCTGTTGTCTACTGTATGGAAATTCCCATTTGTCAGCGGTAATCATTTCCAGGGTGTGTGGTGCATTTTTAAGAGCATTGTTGTTGTCCTCAACAGATGCGGCATCAATTTCTTCACGAATGGATAGCATGGCGCTACAGAATCGATCCAATTCAGCTAAGCTTTCGCTCTCGGTAGGCTCTATCATAAGGGTCCCGGCAACAGGGAAAGAAACCGTAGGTGCATGAAATCCATAATCCATTAATCTTTTTGCGATATCCGTAACTTCTATACCATTTTCTTTAAAGGGCCTACAGTCTATAATCATTTCGTGGGCAGCCCTTCCTCTTTCCCCTGTATAGAGCACATCGAATTTTCCGCTAAGCTTATTTTTAATGTAGTTCGCATTTAGGATAGCGGTCTTTGTAGACTGGGTCAATCCGTTTTCCCCTAGCATTTTTATATAGCCATAAGAAATTAAACATACCAACGAGCTTCCCCAAGGCGCTGCCGATATGGCCGTAATGGCCTTGTCTCCTCCCGTTTTAATTACGGGGTTTCCTGGTAAAAATGGTGCCAATTGTTCCGCCACGCAAATAGGTCCAACTCCGGGGCCACCACCACCGTGAGGTATGGCGAATGTTTTATGTAGATTTAGGTGGCAGACATCGGCACCAATGGTAGCAGGATTCGTCAATCCTACCTGTGCATTCATATTGGCCCCGTCCATATAAACTTGACCCCCGTTATCATGGATCAATTTTGTGATTTCCTTAATGGAAGATTCAAAAACACCATGGGTAGACGGGTAGGTAACCATTAAGGCGGACAGATTGTCTTTGTGCAACTCGGCCTTTTCTGCAAGATCGGCCACATCAATGTTCCCGTTTTCGTCTGTTTTTGTAACTACTACCTTCATTCCGGCCATAACCGCTGAAGCAGGATTGGTGCCATGTGCCGAGGCAGGTATAAGGCAAATATTCCTGTGGCCTTCCCCTCTGGACTCATGATATGCCCTTATGACCATTAGGCCGGCAAATTCTCCTTGAGCTCCAGAATTTGGTTGTAACGATGTTCCTGTAAATCCAGTGATGATATTAAGATCTTTTTCCAATTCCTTAAGGATGATCTGATAGCCTTCCGCTTGGTCAATAGGTACAAAAGGATGGATGTTTCCCCAGCGCGCCATGCTCAATGGTAACATTTCGGAGGCCGCGTTCAATTTCATGGTACATGAGCCCAAGGAAATCATGGAGTGGTTCAGTGCCAAATCTTTTCGCTCCAATTTTTTTATATAACGCATCAATTCGGTTTCCGAGTGATAGGAATTGAATACGTTGTTCTCCAAAAACGTTGAAGTACGCACAAGCTTGTTCTCCAGAAGGGATTGAGGTAAAAGACCATTGATAACAACGGCTTCTTTTCCAACAGCTTCGGCGAAAATATCTACTATTAATTGTAGATCCTTAAGGGAGGTGGCTTCGTTCAATGCGATCGATATGGTATCTGCATCAACGTATAGGAAATTAACCTCATATTTTTCGGCAATAGGCCTTACTTTGGAGGAACTTGCCTTTATGTTTATGGTGTCAAAATAAGAAGTGTTTGTTTGGTACAATCCCAATTTTTCAAGACTATCCACTAATGTAACCGCAGTGGAATGAACCTTGTTTGCGATATATTTTAATCCTTTTGGGCCGTGATAAACGGCATACATCCCGGCCATTACAGCTAATAGGACCTGAGCTGTACAGATGTTGGAGGTAGCTTTATCACGTTTAATGTGCTGCTCCCTGGTCTGTAAAGCCATCCTTAAGGCCGGCTTGCCATCGGTGTCCTTTGTAACTCCGATTATTCTACCGGGAATACTTCTTTTGTACTCTTCCTTTGTGGCAAAAAAGGCAGCATGTGGCCCACCGTAGCCTAAGGGAATTCCAAATCGTTGGGTTGTTCCGACTACCACATCGGCTCCAAATTCACCAGGAGGGGTCAATAATGCCAAACTCAAGATATCGGCAGCAACGGCAACTTTTATATTTTTTTCAACCGCTTTGGCCACAAATGGGGCATAATCATGTACTTGGCCATGTTTTCCTGGATATTGCAGTAGGGCACCAAAATAATCATCGCCAAATTCAAAGTTTTCGTGCTTGCCTACAATCAGTTCTATGTCCAGTGGGGTCGACCTTGTTTTTAACAGGGACAATGTTTGGGGTAGTATCTCTTCGGAAACAAAGAATTTTAAAACGTTGTTTTTCTTTTGATCCCTACTTCGTACATCAAAGAGCATGGTCATGGCTTCTGCAGCGGCAGTACTTTCGTCCAAAAGGGAGGCATTGGCCAATTCCATTCCAGTGAGTTCCGCTATTACGGTCTGGAAATTTAATAAGGCCTCTAGGCGCCCTTGGGCAATTTCAGCTTGGTATGGGGTGTAGGCCGTATACCATCCTGCATTTTCCAGAATATTTCTTTTGATCACTGAAGGGGTTATACTTTCATGGTAACCTAGACCGATATAGGATTTAAAAACTTTATTTTTCTCGGATAAAACTTGAATATGGGACAAATACTCGTGCTCACTCATAGGCGTCTCCAAGGCCAAGGGTTTAGCAATACGAATATCGTCAGGAATAGTTTCGTTTATCAACTGGTCTACAGAGTTGACATTGATGGTTTTTAGCATCTGTGGAAGGTCTTCTTCTCTAATGCCGATATGGCGCAAGGCAAATAAGTCTGTCCTCATAAATTCAAGCAGTTTTAATCTAAAATATAGGTGAGCAAAATTACTCATTATTTATGTTTATTTTGCAGCTTTCACCTTCAACTCCTTCAAAGTTTTTAACTAAAATAAGAGGTTATGAACACTTTGGTTAATTTTGATTTATGAACTGGCGTAGATACTTATTTCATTTTTACTTGGATGCCAGTATTCATGTAGCATTATCAGTGTTTGCATTAATTGAAATTACCTGCATTTTTTTTGGACTTTCCAGGGACAATCATATTTCGTATCTGGTATTTTTTGGAACAATTGCATGCTACAATTTTGTGAAATATGGGGTAGAGGCGAAGAAATATTTCCTAGTGTCCAATACTTACCATAAGAATATTCAGGTCGTAAGTTTTATTGCGGGGGGCTTTGCTCTGTACCATTCTTTTTTTGTGTCCTTTGAAGCTTGGATCGGCCTTGCAGTTTTGTCGGTTCTGACGAGTTTATATGCTGTTCCGTTGTTGCCCAACGCAAAAAATCTTAGAAGTTTGGGGGGGCTCAAAATTTTTATAGTGGCTATGGTTTGGGCAGGTACAACGGTAGTTTTGCCCGTTGTAGCTGCAGATAGGGTATTGGATTGGGATGTGTCAATAGAGTTGGTGCAACGATTTCTAATGGTCCTGATTCTAATGTTGCCATTCGAAATTAGGGACTTGGATTATGACGATCCGGAACTAAGAACTTTGCCGCAAAGATTTGGTTACCTAAAAACAAAGATTTTCGGGGCAGCCGGAGCTGTTGTTTTTTTCTTTTTGACTTTTATGAAAGATTACCTGACGTTTTTTGAGGTATTTGGCAAGGGTCTGGCATTTCTTGGTCTAGCAGTATTAATGTTGGTGACCAGAAGAAATCAATCCCAATTTTTTTCTTCCTTTTGGGTCGAAGCAATTCCGATTTTTTGGTGGGCCAGTATTTTGGTAATGGATGTCTTTTTAGGTTCTTGATTTTAACTCCGTTTTCATTTTTTCCTTCTCTTCAATAGGAAGCGTCTTAATGTTGGCTTGAGAGCAGAGAGTGGTTAGTTCGGTGTTTTTTTTAGAAAATGTTTTACAGGTTTTACAAAACAATACGTGAAGTTTAATCTTGATTTTCTCCAAGAAAGAGGCTTCCTTATACTGAACTTTAGTACAAATTATTTCAACGTCCTTACAGCTTTTCATATCTTGAACCAATTGTTGTTCAGGCAATCCATGAGAACAGTTCTTGCTCTATGAAGGATAACCCAAAGATTAGACGGATTGATATCGAGCTCCTTACATACCTCCTCGGTACTGAGTCCGTTTATGGTTTTTAGGGTAAATGCCAAAGCGTGTTTTTTTGGGAGCTTGGCTATGCAGTCCTGAATGGCCATGCCCAATTCTTCGTTTTCTATTTGGCTGTTTTCCAGCAGACTCATTGGGTCCGCAACCTGTTCTTCCAAAAAGTTGCTATCGGCATCACTATTTGGGTTTTGGGTGATGCGGACCATAGATTTCGCCTTTTTGGAATTTATTTTGCGATAATGATCGATTACTTTTCTTTTTAGGATAGAGATCAGCCAAGTGCGTTCAGTGGCCTCCCCTTTAAAATTTTTTGCAGATTTTAATCCGGCAAAAAAAGTCTCCTGTACCAAATCTTTGGCAATTTCAGAATCACTTACCCGACTTACCGCATAGTTGAATAGGTAATCGGAATAACTATCGACCCAAATGTCCGGATTTAATTCTTGTTTTGTCATACCTGTTTGTCGTCTCAAAAATAAGTGATTTTTTTCTGAAGAAGAATTCTTATTTTTGATAAAGCAAATAAGTTATGAGAACAATATTTCTTTTTTTGGTAGTACTAGTATTGCAGACGGGTTGTTCCCAAGAAAATAAGGACAAAATGCCAATAAGCGACTTTAAACAGGAATTATTGGATAATGCCATTTTGGTAGATGTTAGGACCCCTGAAGAATTTAGTGCGGGGCACCTGGAGAATGCCGATAATATTAATTGGTATGATGCTGATTTCTCGGAACAATTTAAAACAGTGGACAAAAATAAGACCATATACCTCTATTGCAAGATGGGCGGACGCAGTGCGAAGGCACAGGAAAAATTAAAATCTTTGGGCTTTACCCATGTGGTTAATCTGGAAGGTGGATATGATGCCGTTAAGGCCAACAATTGAACCCTGGGCAGAGGTTTGGAATAATCACCAAATTTGGCATACCATAAATGGTTCCGGGTAAAATAGTGGCTATGGTAAGATATAAGTCTAAAATAGGTTGGATACTGGTGGTTGTAATCCTGCTTTTGCTTTTGACACCTATTTTCCAGCTGTTAAAAAACCCTGTAAGTATTGGCCCCATATACTTATTGTTGCCGGCACTTTTTATTGGTTACATATTTGTATCTACCTATTATGAAATTGGTAATGGCGTGTTAAGGATCAAGAGTGGATTTCTGCTCAATCGTTCCATTTTGATAAGTTCCATTACAAAAATTGAGGCTACCAAAAATCCCATTAGTGCACCGGCCACTTCCTTTGATAGGCTGGAGGTTTTTTACCATAAATTTGAAAGTGTCATCATTTCCCCTAAGGAGAAGCGCGCATTTATAGCCCATTTAAAACAATTAAATCCCAAGATTCAGGACAATACGGGATTGTAATCAGTTATTGTAATGTGATATGCTGTGTGAGGTTGTTGATAAAGAGCCAACCAAATACAGAAGCGAATAGAACAAATAATACATTCATAAAATAACTTCCAATTTTGAACAGTGTCTTTTGTGGGATTTGGTACATTGGGTAGTATGCAATTTGGGTGGCAACTTTGCCAATCCAATAGGCGGCAATCAAACCGGTCATTGCAAGTGCTAACCGTGAACCATTCTGCAAATCGGCTGTTAAAAGGATTGCGATTAGTCCAAATGAAAAATTAAGACCTTGAATGTATCAGCCATAGGTTTTTGCTATTTCTTGGTTTAATGGCTTTAATTGTTTTACATCATTGTACCAATCAAATACATTGTGGCGTATGTATGGATAGATTAATGCAGTGAAAATCTGACCTATACCTCCAAGAATAATTAACCAATCTGGGACATCTATTTTCATAAGTTATTGCTTTTGTCAGTGCTATAAATCGATTTCAATATAATTAGCCCACAACTGCTTACTGCCACTGCCCACTTAATACTGTCTGTTCATTTAATTCACTGTCTCGGACAACAGGCCGGCCCTTTTCAACAAGGCCTCTATCTTGGGTTCGCTACCTCTAAAACGTTTGTACAATTCCATAGGCTTTTCAGTTCCGCCTTTAGACAGAACATTGTCCTTAAATTTTGTGGCCACTTCTTGATTGAAAATACCTTTTTCCTTAAAGTAGGCAAAGGCATCCGCGTCCAATACTTCAGCCCACTTATAGCTGTAATATCCAGAGGAGTATCCGCCTTGAAATATATGGGAAAAAGAAGTGCTCATGCAGGTTTCGGGGCATTCTGGGTACAGATCTGTTGGTTCAAAAGCCTTTACTTCCTGTTCCTTTACGTTGCTGATACCGGATGGATCCGTACCGTGCCAGGACATATCCAACAGTCCAAAACTGATTTGTCTTAAGGTGGCCATTCCCTCTTGAAAGGTGGCCGAGTCTTTTATTTTCTGCACCAATTCCATCGGTATAACTTCACCTGTTTGGTAATGTGTGGCAAATAATTCCAGAGCTTCCTTTTCATAGCACCAGTTTTCCATTATTTGGCTGGGCAACTCCACAAAATCCCAATATACCGAAGTACCTGAAAGTCCTGGATAAACCGTATTTGCCAACATACCGTGCAAGCCATGACCAAACTCATGGAACAAGGTGGTAACCTCATTAAAAGTAAGTAAGGAGGGTTTACTGGCAGTGGGTTTGGTGAAATTGCAGACATTGGAAATATGCGGCCGTACATTAACCCCGTTTTGTACATATTGTGCTTTGTAGGATGTCATCCAAGCTCCCCCACGTTTTCCTGGTCTAGGGTGGAAATCCGCGTAGAATAGGGACACTAGATTTTTGTCCTTGTCGTAAATGCGATACGTCTTTACATCCGGATGGTATTTGTCAATATCAAAAACTTCTTCAAATTGCAGACCGAATAATTTTGTAGCTACTTTAAATACTCCGGCAATTACATTCTCCAGTTTAAAATAGGGTTTAAGCTTTTCATCGTCCAGATCGAACAGTTTTTGTTTTAATTTTTCAGAATAATAAGCTCCGTCCCATTTCTCCAATCGATCTATTTTATCCAATTGCTTGGCAAAATTTTCCAACTCTGCAAATTCCCTCTCAGCTGCCGGTTTTGCTTTTTCCAGTAATTCCTGAAGAAAGTGGTGGACTTTTTCCGGGGTTTCGGCCATGCGTTCCTCCAACACATAGTGGGCATGTGTTTTATAGCCTAACAGATTGGCCCTTTCGTGTCGTAGGTTGGCAATGTTTATTATATTTTTCTGATTGTCCAATTCATCATTATGAAAGCCTTTGCTGCCAAATGCTATGGAAAGTTCCTTCCGTAATTTTCTATTACTGGAATATTTCATAAAGGGAATATAGCTGGGGTAATCCAAGGTAATCAACCAGCCTTCCTTTTCCTTTGATTTTGCCAATTGCGCAGCTGCCTCTTTTTCCCCTTCAGGAAGACCGTCCAAATCTTCCTCATTGGTAAGGTGCATTTCGTACTTGTTGGTCTCGGCCAAAACATTTTCCCCGAATTGAAGCTTAAGTTTGGACAGTTCGGCATCAATTTCGCGAAGGCGCTTCTTTTTTTCCAAGGCCAAATTGGCGCCGTTCCTGCTAAAACTTTTGTATTTTTTATCGAGAAGGGTTTGTTCCTCGGTGGTCAATTCCAGAGCGTTCCTTTGGTCGTATACTGCTTTGACCCGCTTAAACAAATCCTCGTTCAGGGTAATATCATTGCTGAATTCCGACAAGAGGGGAGATACCTCCTGGGCTATTTTCTGAATTTCTGGATTGGTCTCTGCAGAATTCAAATTAAAAAATACGCTGGATATCCTGTCCAATTGTTGTCCCGCAAAATCCAAGGCGGCAATGGTATTTTCAAAAGTAGGAACCTCCTTGGAGTTTGCAATGGCATCGATTTCTAACCTGGCATCCTCTATGGCCTGCAAAAATGCAGGTTTAAAATGTTCATTTTTTATTTTGGAGAATGGTGCTGTATCAAATGGGGTCAATAATGGATTCATATTGGGGTATTATATTTTTTTAATTCGATATTTGATTTCGAGGCGGGCAGGACTATTTTTGTTCAAGGTTCAAGGTTCAAGGTTCAAGGTTCAAGGTTCAAGGTTCATGGTTCATGGTTCAAGGTTTGTCCATGCCTATATAGCATTGACCGCTTTTAGGGCAAATTTCATTATCAAAAATAGTTATTGTTTTCCTTTTTAAGTACTGGCATACCGTGCAATTCCAGTTCAAAATATATTGGGGACCTGTAATCAAGATTATTATGGAACCATTGGATGTTGTAATTGGTAACGCCTCTTTTTGCCATTATATACTAACTTTCATCATTCAACCTGTCAACTGCTACTGCCCACTGATTACTGCCTACTGATTTCTGTTCACTGTCCGCTGTTCACTTTTTTCATTTCCTCTGCTCCTTCAATGACCTTTTGCTTAAGGCCTTCTTTGTAAAAAATAATCTTGTCCAGAACACATTTATCCGAGCTTCCAATAATCTGGGCAGCTAAAATTCCAGCATTTTTTGCGCCATTAAGTGCTACTGTGGCAACAGGAACACCGCCTGGCATTTGTAGTATGGAAAGAATAGAGTCCCATCCATCAATGGAATTGCTGCTTTTTACGGGAACACCTATTACGGGCAGTGGGGACATGGATGCCACCATTCCTGGTAAATGTGCTGCGCCACCTGCACCTGCAATGATTACGGAATATCCATTTTTATGGGCATTCTTGCTAAAATCGAACAATTTTTCCGGGGTACGGTGGGCAGAGACAATATCAACATCTACCT
This sequence comes from Arenibacter algicola, assembly GCF_000733925.1. NCBI lineage: Bacteria > Pseudomonadati > Bacteroidota > Flavobacteriia > Flavobacteriales > Flavobacteriaceae > Arenibacter > Arenibacter algicola. The sequence goes on along the minus strand of NZ_JPOO01000003.1, from coordinate 1,766,691 downwards.
CAATATCAAAACCTTTTAATATATCAATGGCTTCTTGCATAACAGGGAGGTCGCTGGTGCTTCCCATAACTACGGCTACTTTACTCATATCATTGAAAATTTTTATTCACTAATCACTTTTATAGTATTCTTGACTTGTTCGGCTATTTTTCTAGCCTCCTTAATGTCGTTGTTCACAATGGTCACATGACCCATTTTTCTGAAAGGGCGGGTCTGTTTTTTACCGTAAATATGGGGTGTAACACCGTCCAGGCTTAAGATTTCCTCCATATTTTCATAGACCACATTTCCAGTATGCCCTTCTGCACCGACCAAATTCACCATTATGCCGGCTACTTTACTGGCTGTATTTCCTAAAGGAAGGTCCAGAATGGCACGGACATGTTGTTCAAATTGGTTGGTATAACTTGCTTCAATACTGTAATGGCCACTGTTATGGGGTCTTGGGGCTACCTCGTTTACCAGAATTTTGTCGTCCTTGGTCTGGAACATTTCCACGGCCAAAAGCCCAACATGTTTAATTTTATTTGAGAGTTGTAGTGCTATTTCCTGGGCTTTTTCAGCCACTTTGGCATCAATACGCGCCGGACATAAAACATATTCCACTTGATTGGCTTCGGGGTGGAATTCCATTTCCACTACGGGGTATGTTTTTACTTCACCACCGGCGCTCCGTGCCACGATTACCGCTAGTTCATTCTTAAAATTTATCATTTCTTCGGTAATGCATTCGCCGGAAGGCAGACCGTTTAGATCTTCCAGTTTGCGGACTACCTTGACGCCCTGGCCGTCGTATCCAAATTGTGTGGCTTTCCAGATAAAAGGAAATTTTAGGCCTCCGTTGGTAACACTGTCTTCTATCTCACTTTTATAGGCAAAGCGTTGAAAATCTGCAGTGGGAATATTATTGTCCACATAAAACAGTTTCTGTTTTGCCTTGTTCTGTATAATGCGCAATGCACGCGTGGGCGGAAATACCTTCAAACCTTCGTCCTCCAATTTTTCCAGGGCATCCAGGTTTACGTTCTCGATTTCTATGGTAAGCACGTCTACTTTTTTACCAAGGGCGTAAACCGCATCAAAATTCATTAAATCGCCCTTAAAAAATTCATTGCAGGCTATTTTGCAAGGAGCTTCGTCAGAAGGGTCCAATACCTTGGTATGGATATCAAATTTTCTTGTTTCGTACAAAAGCATTTTACCTAATTGACCGCCTCCTAGTATTCCTAATTTAAATTCAGAAGAAAAATAGTTCATTGGAAATGATTCGCTTGTATTAAAGTAGATTGTATATTAGGAACAAAAATACAGCTAAATCTTAGAAACTAGGCCTGGACACTTAAAAAAGAGAAATCAAAGTGCTATATTTGGCATCTTGAATTTATTATAAAAACATTAGCCTTGATTAAGCTACACGACAAATATTTTAAGCCTTTTATTAGTGAAGGTGAGATTATGGCCGCAATAAAAAAGATTGCGGACCAGGTCGCTGTGGATTACAAGAAGGAAACACCCATTTTTGTGGGTGTCCTTAACGGGGCATTTATGTTCGTTTCCGATTTTCTAAAGGCCTATCCACATCCTTGTGAGGTATCGTTTGTGCGTTTAAGCTCTTATCAAGGACTTACTTCCACTGGAATTGTGGAATCGCTATTGGATGTTCCGGAAAATATTGAGGGCAGAAGTGTTATTATCCTCGAAGATATTATTGATACAGGTAGGACCGTTAAAAAATTAATAGACCTATTTTCCAATACCAAGGTAAAGGAATTTAAAATTGCAACTCTGTTTTACAAATCGGAAGTGTATAATGGGGAGTATGATATAGACTATTTCGGTATGAAAATCGAGGATAAGTTTATAGTAGGTTACGGATTGGATTATAATGAATTGGGAAGAAATTTAAGAGCAGTATATCAACTAAACCAAAAACACATGATAAACCTAGTTTTGTTTGGAAAACCTGGTGCAGGAAAGGGCACGCAGGCTTCATTTTTAAAGGAAAGATATAATTTAAAACATATTTCCACAGGGGATGTCTTTCGTTATAATATTAAGAATGGTACCGAACTGGGAACACTGGCTAAGTCGTATATAGACAAAGGTGAATTGGTACCGGATGAGGTTACCATTAAAATGTTACAGGATGAGGTAGAGAAAAACCCCGATGCCAGTGGATTTATCTTTGATGGTTTCCCTAGGACCACGGCACAGGCCAAAGCATTGGATGATTTTCTGGTAAGTAAGGAAATGAGGATCGATGCTACCATTGCCTTGGAAGCCAATGATGAAGTATTGATACAAAGATTATTGGAACGAGGTAAGGTTAGTGGTAGAAGTGACGACCAGGACGAAAAAATGATCCGTAACCGTTTTGATGAATACAATGAAAAAACAGCTCCCTTAAAGGATTACTATGATGACCAGGGGAAATTTCACAGTGTCAACGGAATTGGTTCCATAGAAGATATTACAAGCCGCTTGGCAAAGGTAATAGAGGAGTTACAGGCAGTCTAAGTCAGGGGTGCATTATAGATGCTCGCTGTTAAGGGGAACTGGCTTTAAATGCTCCTCAGTGGTACTTAGGATTGGCCACTCATAATTTCTAGGTTTAAAGTGGGACTATAAAAATTTGTGGTCCTGTTTATAGAACTTGGAACAATAAACTAAAAAAATGACGGAAGGAAATTTTGTGGATTATGTAAAAGTGCACTTGGAATCCGGTAAGGGAGGAAAAGGTTCCGTGCATTTGCATAGGGAAAAGTTTATTACAAAAGGTGGACCAGATGGTGGTGACGGGGGTCGTGGCGGACACGTAATTGTCCGTGGCAATAAGAATTTATGGACCCTGTTAGGGTTTAAGTTTACCAGAACCTTTAGGGCCGGCCACGGTGAGCATGGCAGTAAGAACCGCAGTAGTGGGGCAGACGGACAGGATGTTTATCTGGAGGTGCCCTTGGGGACCGTTATTAAAGACGCTGAAACCCTTGAAGTTCTAATGGAGATTACCGAGGATCAGGAGGAAAAAATTCTTTTGGAAGGTGGTATGGGAGGTCGCGGTAACTGGCATTTTAGAACGGCTACCAATCAGACGCCAAGATACGCCCAACCCGGAAAAAGTGGCGAGGAATTGGACCTTATTTTGGAGTTGAAAGTATTGGCCGACGTAGGCCTGGTAGGTTTTCCAAATGCCGGTAAATCTACCCTTCTATCCGTGCTTACTTCTGCCCAACCCAAAATTGCGGATTACGAATTTACGACCCTAAAGCCCAATCTGGGGATAGTGGAATACAGGGATTTTAAAAGTTTTGTTATTGCTGATATTCCCGGTATCATTGAAGGGGCAGCCGAAGGAAAGGGACTTGGACATTATTTTTTAAGGCATATTGAGCGTAATTCCACCCTGTTGTTCTTGATCCCCGCAGACAGCAAGGATATTTCCAAGGAATATGAAATTTTATTGGACGAGCTGCGCAGATATAATCCGGAATTATTGGACAAGGACCGATTGATAGCCATCTCCAAAACCGATATGCTGGACGAGGAGCTTATTGCGGAAATGAGAATTGAGCTGGACAAAGATTTCAAGGATGTGCCTTATATGTTCATATCCTCCGTGGCCCAGATTGGGCTGGTGGAGCTTAAGGACAGATTGTGGGCCATGTTGAATAAATAGTCCCATTGGTTTATTGAATATATATGCCCGTTTTTATTGGTTATAATGTCCTGCGTTTTAACGAATACTTACTCTCATAGAAAACGGCAATAATAATTTTCACTATTTTAGAGTCTATTTAGGAAATTGCAATCACAATTTCTTAAGCAGGCTCTTATAAAAATTGGAATAATGAAAAGTATAATCCCATTCTTGCTCTTGCTCTTGCTCTTTTTAGCTTCCTGTAGTGCCATTCGTGTAAATTATGACTATGATAGGGACACCGATTATACTAAATATACCACCTATAACTACTTTTCGGACATGGATACCGGTTTAAGCGAATTGGATACCCGGCGATTATTAAGGGCCATTGATTCCACTATGCGGGGTAAAGGATTTTTGCTATCCGAAGAGCCAGAATTTTTAATAAATATTTTGAGCAGCTCTTTTAGGGCGCCTAGAAACAATTCAGTAGGGGTGGGCATAGGCGGTACAGGGAGAAACGTTGGTGGTGGAGTATCTATTGGTATTCCTGTGGGAGCAGCGAATGTGGAACGGGAGATTCAGTTCGATTTTGTTGACAGTCAGAAGGATGAACTTTTTTGGCAGGCAATAGCGGTAAGTAGTCTAAGGGAAAACAGTTCTCCTAGTGAAAGGGAGAATAAAATACAGGCTTTGGTAACCAAAACTCTTGAAAAATATCCCCCAAAAAGTAGAAAGTAATACCCATGGCAAGTGTATTTGTTATAGGGCTAAAATATTATAAATAAGAAGCGGGATCCACTATGGGTCCCGCTTCTTATATTCTTAGATGTAATCAATAGAGGTTATGGTCTCAGGATATCCTTATATCTTTCTTTGTAGGCGTACAGCATTACTATATTAAGAATAAGCAATACCAAGGTTAGGCCAATGGAACCTGGTTCCAAAAATGCATTGAACAATAATGCATTAATAGAGACGGTCATCAGTATGATCATCATTAAGGCTCCAAATTTGTTCGTCAATAAGGAAAGTCCCGAAAGAATTTCCACTATGGCAACCACATAAAGGGTATTGGTGCTCGTTAAGGCTGAAAAATAGTTCATAGCCGCTTCGGACATTTGTCCTGCCGGCATAAAATGTAAGAATTTATTCGTCCCGAAAACGATCAGAAAAATTCCAAAAACAAAGCGCAAGGCGATAAAAAAGGTAGAGTTCATAATTCTTTGAATTTACGTTAGTTATTTATGAATTTATGAAAAAAAGCAATACCTTTTTAACAATATTTTATTTTTTTGTCATTCGATAAGGATTCTCACTCCTTCGCTATGACTACTAAATTCCGGGGCGTACATACTCTGGATGGTGGAAATTCCGTTGCTGAAATCCCCGGCATTGTTGACCCTTAGGTCGTATTCAAAGACATATATCCCCTTGGGCAGGTAGTCGAAAAAGAAATTGGTACTGGCATCTTTTGTGCTTTCATAATATCCTAGACCATCTTGCCATTTATAGCTGGACAGCACATTGATGGGTTCCATCCCCGCTGCCCTCATATCCTTCATATGCACATATTCCATTTGCCTATCTGCCCTTAATTCAATTCTTATACGAACCAGATCCCCAACATGTAAAGGTGTGTTGTCATTTATTTCAAACAATACCTCCCCAGTATCCGTGTTCTTTTTTAAGAAGACTTTCTTTTTTAATTTCAAAGGCGTATCGGCAGGGGTTATTTTGTCCAAATCTTCAAAATATTGCCAGTACAAAGCGCCCCAAGCAATGCCATCCCCTTTTTTGTTAAGCTGAACCTCTGCCATTTTTGGACTTATTTCGTTTTTGTTCCAAGTGTTTTTGTAATATCCTGTTCCTGCTTCCACTTGAACATTTTCGAGTTTGGAGGGTTCAATTTTTTCACCTCCTACCCATACATCTACAGCTTCGGTTACGGACAACCATTCACTTCCCTCTAAAAGTAGCGCATATACTGCATCTGTGGTGGCTTTGGTGGTTTTCCATTGATTGGTCTGTTTGTTTTTCAGCAACCATATTTTTAGGTTATCTACTAACTTATCGTCATTCTTAATTTCGGAAAAGGCTTCTATTAACAGGGATTGGGTCTCAATTGGTGCCTGGTACCAATACCAGGAATTGTTGTTTTCTTTCCAGTACATTCCCAATTCATCACTCAAAATACTATTTTCCTCCAAGGACTTAATTATTTTATTGGCGGTAGCTGTACTTCCGTCTCTAAAGAGAATTAGGGAAAGTAACCCTTTTGAATATAGATCCCTTTTTACCCAATATTTTTGTGCCTGCCGGGTGTAGTAGTCCATAATTTCGGTTACTTTTTTGGAAACCTTTATTTCTGGATAATAACTGCGCATGTACAAATAATGTATTTGGGTATGGCTCAAATGGTCATCGTTAAGGTCCGTGGCGTATTTTTTCATTTGTTCGTATTCTTTCACAAACTCATCGTCCAAATAGGCAACCGCATTTTTTATTACCTGCTGTTCCTTGGTATTAACGCTCTTTCCAATCCCCGATTTTTCCTCACTTCCACTGGACGATGTTAATTTCTTAAGGTGTCCTAGTCCGGTAACAATATGTTGGGTAATAAATCGGTTTTCAGGGCCTCCCTTGAACCATGCCCAAGCCCCGGACGACATTTGGTTCTGAACCAGTTTATTAAAGGTATTGCCTTGATCATTTTTCAATTTGTTGAGATCGAAGAGCATTGCTATACGTTTCTTTTGTTCGGTTTCTGATTGGGCATCGCGCAGCCATGGTGATTCCTGAATTAAAATCGATTTTAATTCTTCATTTTTCTCAAGATTGCTCAACAGCGCATCGGAATTGGCCCATTGGTCAAATACTTGTCGTATTCTAGGATTGGAATTGGCAATAAATCCTCCCAAGGTGTTGGCGTAGTATCTCGAGAATATTTGCTCGTTACAGTCATAGGGATATTCCATTAAGTATGGTAGGGCCTGAACGGCATACCATGCCGGATTGGAAGTTATCTCCAGACTAAGTTGATGATGCTTTAGGGTAGTGGAGGTGGCGTTCTTTAATTTGTCCAAAGTAAAGGTCTTGCTCTCATTGCCCCGCACCCACATTGGCAGGGTTTCGGTAACTAACATTCGGTTTGTAAGTACTGGAAGTACATTTTGTTCCCCATCGCTAAAATCACCGGCCTTGGCCATTATCTTGTACTGCACAGCTCCAATACCTTCAGGAATTTTTAAGTTCCAAGACACTTGGGTGTTTCCCATGGAATTTATCGTAAAACTATTTTCGGACATAAGAGTTCCGGAAGTTGGATCACTGATCAATAGCTCTTGGGTTATATCCCTTCCGCTGAAGGCATCCACTAATTCCAACCTGGCATTACCACTTAGCAATTTGTTGGTTAGGTTCGCGATTTTGGTGCTGATCACTATTTTATCTCCCTCGCGCAAAAAACGTGGTGCATTTGGGGTAACCATCAATTCCTTTTGTGTAACGGTTTGCAAGGTGGAAGTGGCACTTTCCATGGTCTTGGTATGTGCCAGTAGCTGTAGTTTCCATTTGGTCAAAGCCTCTGGAGTAGTGAAACTAAAGGAGACATTACCGTCTTTATCGGTTAGGAGCTGGGGAAAGAAAAAGGCGGTTTCCTGAAGGTTTTTTCTGATTTGGATGTCGTCAAAGCCACTTTTACCATCATTCCCTTTAGGGGCAACTGCGTTGTTGTTCCCATTGTTTTCTGGGGCCGGTACAGCACTGCCGGTAATAACTGTTTCTTCCAAGGCTTCGCTGTCAGCTAATTCCTCCCTATGTATACCAGCTGCACTGCTCTTCATCATCATTCTATCGCGCATGGCATAGCCATATCCAAAATGTAGGCCGAACCAATCAAAGGAGTCATAATATTGAGGGGTATAAGTAAACCTGTCTCCAAAATTTAGATAGGTATTAAAGGAGTTGATACCGTAACTTTTATAGGCATTCAAATTTCTGTTCGAGTAATATTGCCCCCTGTAATTCGGGGAAAAATTCCAATGATGTCCTTTAAAGGCATCCAATGAAGCATCATACATACTGGCCAATAGTTCAGCTGTTACCTTATCACCTTTGGGACCTTTAATATTAAAGGACCATGTTTCTTCTTTTCCGGGCTGAAGCTTATCCCGGAAAGTAACTGTTTCAATTTTTAGGTCGGCACTGGGATAGGGGACAGTAATGGAAAGGCTGCCAGATTGAAAGGAATTGTATGCCGAGAAGCTATAATTTATGGCAAATCCTCCCTGGTCTTCTGCAGTAACAGGAATTTCGATGGTCTTTGAATTATTGTCCAATCCAATTAGCTGTGTTGCCACAATTTTCCGATCCTTTTCAATAAATAAGGATATGATAAGGTCTTCCGCGGCGCTGCGCAAAGTAAGTTTCACTTTTTCCCCAATGGCATAGGAGTTTTTATCGGTCTTTATTTGAAAAAGCTGATTGTCTGCCAATATCTTGTCCTTACCACTGTAAATAGTAGTTTGTGTAATGTCCTTTACAAGTTGACCAAATTTATCCTTTGTCTCCAATTCAATGATATATTTTCCGGACAACCACTTTTTTAGGTTGCCCAAGTCAATTTCCCTGGATTTCCCTGTGTCAAAGCTAGATTCCCATACCAATTCCCCTTTACCCCAAAAGGCTGGGTTGTCTTCTTTGCCAAAGGCATCATGGGGGAATAGTTCCCTGAATTTAGCTTCTCCAAAGCCATCATAATCAGGGGCGGCCCAAGGTCTTGGTCTTAGGACATTGCCCGGTGCTTTTAATTTGTACATTTTTAGGCTTCCCTGTGCCGCAACGTTCTCACCATTAAGGTTATAGGTGGAAATTGTTATTTTAGGATTTTTGCCGTCCTTGTCCAATGGATCTTCAATTTGGATATCGGCCGTAAGCGCATGATAGCCCACATTGACCATGGTAGTTGCACTGTGGGTTTCGCCATTGAGGTCCGTGACATCTGCCGTAACCTCATAGTTAAAAGTGGGCATATTTTCCTTGGCGATACTTAGATCCGGTATGGCCTTGAAGTTAATCTCGTAGTTGCCGTTGGCATCGGTAATCGTTTCGCCATGGGCAATTTCCTGGGGGACCCCATCAAAATAGGGCAGGTGCCAATAATACCATTTAGGGTAATACACCACTCGCCTAACCGTATAGCTTACCTTGGCATCTGTAATAAGGCTTCCGGCGTAGGCATTGGCCTTTCCCTTAACGGAGATAGTATCGTTGACCCTAAAGGTCTCTGTAATGGATTCCAATGAAGTTTCAAATTTGGGACGCTTGTATTCTTCCACTGAAAAATAGCTGTTGCCGCTAATTTCAACTTCGTCAGAATCCAATTTCAAATAATAATTTCCGGTAAGCCCATTATTGGGTAAAATGAATGTGCCTGAAATGGAGCCATAATCATTGGTTTTAAATTCCTGTAGGGAAACTTCTTGATGATTGACATCCATAAGGCTCACCGTTATTTTGGTTTTGTTAAGCACGGCGGATTTATCGTCTTTTTGTACCATAGCCAACCCTTTAAAATATAGGGGTTGACCAGGCCTGTAAATGCTACGGTCCGTAAACAAAAAACAGGAATAGAGGTCGTCTTCCTCCCCTTGGTCGTATTTGGCATTAATATAAAAATCTTCAAAGAAAGCCTCTTCATTTTTGGTGCTGATCAGGATATCAACGTTGGTCCAGCGCTCATCGGTTAGGGGTAGGTTTACCATCCCTTTTTCATCGGAAATCAAAGTCTTGGTCAGGATGGGTCTTTCGTAGTTCTGTTGATAGGAGAATTTTAGGGTGGCTCCGGATATGGGTTTTCCGTTGTTACGATCAATTACTTGAAAGTTATGTTCCGTGCTGGTATCTCCCTCCACCAATGCCAAATTGGTGACTTGGATAGGGCTATAGGCAAAGCTGATGCCCGAATCTGCATAAGGGGTGGCCAATATAATGTAGGACCCGTTACTTAATTCTGGCAATAAGATTTCTATTTTGTGCGAATGATAGTCATTTTCGTTAATAAGTTGGGCATCCCAACTCTTGACTTCCGGGAGTTTTTTAATAAAGGCCAATATTTTTTCCTCGGGATAAAGGGTGTTTAGCTGCTTTATGTCCTTTTGGGAAATCTTACGGGCCGACAATTGAAGTGTGTGGAGATTTTTATATTCCAATAGTAAACGTGAAGGTAGGTTAACCGGTATATGTCTTTCCGCGGTCAATCGAAGGTCTTTGGATAAAATCTCCGATTTTAGTGCCTTACATTTTTCAGCGCCCCTACTTTTTGGAAACTGATCCAATACAGTATCACATATGGCCATAGCCTCTTTCTGCTTCCATCTGTATTCATCCTTTATGTTAGGTTGATAACTGTTGCCCCATTCGCGGTACAATATGGCAATTTCATACTGGTATAAAGCCGAATTTTTATGGCCCTTTATAGATTCGGCGGTATTTTGCAAAACCTCCAGGTATTGTTGGTCCTTGTTGGGAAATACCGCATTTTCCTTAATAAACCTAAGACGTTCAATATCAACATCGATATATGCTTCACCTGCAGTGTCATGAAAATCCAAGAGTTGCTGATAAAGTGTTATGGCCTTGTGCTGTAAGGAAGTTTTGTCCTTAGTGTTAATTTGTTGTTCTACGAATTGTTTTCCCTCGCATAATAATTCCGGATTGTCCAACTCAAATTTATCTGCCGGACGTGCAATGCTATTTTCACTGGTTTTATAAAAATCCAATGCCGAATGGGCCAAAAGATCAAATAGGGTGGGCCGATAAGTCTCGGAGCCTTTTTGTTCATTGAGGATTTCTTTAAAAGCATCCACTTTTAGTTGCTGTAACTCTAAAGGCTTATGCAATGAGGCATCAAAATGTACACTTATTTCTTGAAAAATAGTGCTAAGGTCCCAGGTTCTAAAATCAATGCTGTCTACTTTTTCCTCTGTTGTTGTCCTGTCGTAGAATCGATATCTGTTTTGTTGAAAGTATTGCCAATACATATTTGCCAAATAGCCTTCCAAGATATTTTTGGTCGGGAATTGGCTTTGGTCTATTTCTTCTTTAAAATCGCGTACAATTTTTAATTGGGCATCCTCCTCCAAGGTTAGTGCATATTTGGAGGTGTAGATAAGTGATCTTATGATTTGAACGGAATTCTGCTCTTTTGTGGCCTTTTTTGAAATTAAAGCTACTATGTCCAATGCGGATTTGGTCATGGCCTCGTTCTCCAATTTTTGTACCCTTTGCCATAAGGTAGAATAGGAATCGTTGGGAGATTGGGATTGTGCCATTTGAGAGAATAAGATTAAGGTAAATATTGTTGCTATTTTTTTCATCTGAATAAGTATATATAACAAAATTGGCGTTTATTTCATGGCGTTACAATCCATAATGAGTGAAACACACTTTTAAGTGAGTAAACACGCCATGAAGTGACTAGATGCAAAAAGAATACCAACGTTGCTTTATTAATGCAGGGATTTTTTTAGTACCCTTGGAAGCCTTGGCTCCTCTATACTATTCTTTGTTTATTTACCGGCCATTTAAAGCGACTTTAGCAAACCGCCATCAATGGGAATATTGGTCCCTGTTATAAAAGAGGCGTAATCAGAAGCCAAAAAAGTAACTAAGTGGCCATATTCCGTGGGGTCTCCAAATCGTCCCACAGGTACATGGGAGAGCATTTGATTCTCGACTTCAGAAAGAGGAATGCCCAAGGATTTGGCCTTTGCACCGTTAAGATTTTTTAGTCTTTCCGTGTTGAAATATCCGGTTAGGGTACAGTTTGCAGTAATGTTGTATTTGCCTACATCGGAAGCCAAGGTTTTGGACCAGGTAACTACAGCAGCACGTATGCTATTGGAAAGAGCCAAATAGGGTAGGGGTTCCTTTACTGAAACTGAGGCAACATTGATAATACGACCGTATTTCTGGGATATCATTCCCTTAAGCGCCTGTTCTGTGGTAAATACCACAGTCTTAAAAAGAAGGTCAAAAGCTTCCTGGTAATCATCGATCTTTTTCTCCAAGGCACCCCCTGCGGACGGTCCTTGGGTATTGTTCACTAAAATATCTACCGTGTTCGTTTTAAAGAAGGTGGATATACTTTTCTTATAGGCCTCAAAATTGGAATAATCTACTGCCAAATACTGGTGTTGCTGTCCGCTGTCCGTAGGTAAATTGGAAACCAGGGATTTTAACTGTTCCTCGCTACGGGCCATGACGGTAACGCTTGCACCACTGGCAGCCAATTGTTGGGCAATGGCCCTGCCAATTCCACGACTGCTGCCGCCGATCAATGCTTTTTTGTTTTTGAGTGATATCTTCATCTTGCTAATAGGTTTTAACACTATCCCATTGGGACAATGGTTTGTTTATCTATATTCTTCCCTTGTGGGACTAAAAACATCCATTAATTTACAGGGGGTAAGTGCTAAGCCGCTATGTGGAACGTGGGGTGGAATTATTACCAGGTCGCCCGGTTCATAGGTTTTGGTAATGCCGTCTAGGGTAAATTCAAATTTTCCCTCCAAAACCTGCATTACCTGTTCATTCATGTGTGCATGTTCGGGAACTTTGGCTCCGGCTTCCACCTCCCAAAAAGCTAAACTCATGTTTTGGGTATGAATGAGTTTGCCGTGGTAGCCTGGCATAATTTCCTTGGGGACGATTTCGGCAAGTTTTATTTTCATGGATAGTGTTGTTTGGCACTAAATTAAAAAAATATTGAGGTTTAAGTTATTGTTTTAATACTATTTCCGGTATTTGTTCTTGGAATAACTGAAACCATTCAATAACTTTTTTGATAGCCTTGAACAATGATTATCTTTACCCCTTAAACCGATCTTTTCATGCACATTCATTTTATTGCCATAGGGGGCAGTGCTATGCACAATTTGGCTTTGGCATTACATCATAAAGGATATACTGTTTCAGGTAGTGATGACGTAATTTTTGAACCTTCCAAAACCAGGTTGGCAGCCAAAGGGCTATTGCCGGAACAATTTGGTTGGTTTCCAGAGAAATTGAATTCCAATTTGGATGCGGTAATTTTGGGTATGCACGCCAAGGCCGACAATCCTGAGCTTTTAAAGGCCCAGGAATTGGGATTGAAAATATTTTCCTATCCCGAGTTCCTGTACGAGCAATCCAAGAATAAGACCAGAGTGGTCATAGGGGGGAGTCACGGCAAGACTACCATTACTTCCATGATATTGCATGTTCTAAATTATCATGACAAAGCTGTAGATTTTATGGTAGGTGCCCAATTGGAAGGGTTTGACCGTATGGTACATCTTACCGAGGAGAACGATTTTATAGTGCTGGAAGGTGATGAATATTTGTCCTCTCCTATAGATAGGCGGCCGAAATTTCACCTTTACCAACCCAATATTGCATTGTTGAGCGGAATAGCTTGGGATCATATCAATGTATTTCCTACTTATGACAATTATGTGGAGCAATTCCGGATTTTTGTGGATAGTATTGTAAAAGGAGGAAGTATTACCTACAATGAGGAAGACCCAGAGGTAGATATGGTGGTAAAAGCCTCTGAAAATGCCATACGCAAGCTCCCCTATAACACTCCTGAATATACGGTTGAAAATGGGCAGACTATTTTGGAAACCCCGGAGGGCCCTATGCCTATAGAAGTTTTTGGAAGGCATAACCTTAGTAATCTGGCGGGGGCAAAATGGATATGTCAAAATATGGGCGTGGATGAAGACGACTTCTATGAGGCTATTGCCTCCTTTAAAGGCGCTTCCAAAAGATTGGAAAAAATTGCTGAAGGTAGGATCTGTGTCGCCTATAAGGATTTTGCCCATTCACCCAGTAAAGTAATGGCCACGACCAATGCCGTTAAAGAGCAGTATCCGGACAGAAAATTAATTGCGTGTCTGGAGCTGCACACTTATAGCAGTTTTAACCCGGAATTTTTAAAGGAGTATAAAGGTGCCTTGGAGGCTGCAGATGTAGCGGCGGTTTTCTATTTGCCTGAATCGGTCAGGATAAAGAAGCTTAAGGAGGTTACCCCTGAACAAATATCTGAAGCCTTTGTTCGTGACGATTTAAAGATTTTTACCGATTCCGAGGATTTCAAAAATTTTGTGTTTGGTCAGAAATATGATAATTCCGTACTTCTTTTAATGAGCTCTGGGAATTATGGCGGGTTGGATCTCGAGGAGGTAAAAGCGCTGGTTAAAAAGTTTTAGGTAGCTGATCTTTCGGTTGTATTGAACCATAGAAAATAAAATATACTGTAGGGAAGGAGCAGTTTTATTTCCTGAAAAGAACTGCTTCTAAAAACAATATTAATGTAACTTTATGGCTGTTTAATCTTTTTATTTTAAATGAATAAAGGTCCCATAGGCATTTTTGATTCCGGCATTGGAGGTACCTCCATATGGAGGGAAATCAACAGGGTGCTTCCCTATGAATCTACTATTTATCTCGCGGACAGTAAGAATGCCCCTTATGGGGAAAAATCAAAGGAACAGATACTTCAGCTTAGTATAAAAAACGTTGAGCTACTTCTGCAAAAGGGTTGTAAGCTTATAGTGGTTGCCTGTAACACGGCTACCACCAACGCTATTAAGGAGCTTAGGGAAAGATACCATGTGCCGATGATAGGGATTGAGCCGGCCATTAAGCCTGCCGCCCTAAACTCTAAAACCAAAACAGTAGGTGTTTTGGCTACCAAGGGAACTTTATCCAGCGCACTATTCAATAATACATCGGAAATACATGCCAATGGCATAAAGGTCCTTGATCAAGTTGGTACTGGCCTGGTTGAGCAGATCGAGAAAGGGGAGGTCAATACTGCCAAAACAAGGGAGTTGTTGCAAAACTACCTGAAACCCATGTTGAGTCAGGGGATGGATCAATTGGTTTTGGGCTGCACACATTATCCCTATTTGATTCCCTTGATAAAGGAAATTTTACCTGAAAATATTAGTATTATCGATTCTGGCGAGGGAGTGGCCAGACATACCAAAAATGTATTGCAACAAAATAATTTATTGGCAGGACCGGATGGTGAAAGTAATTCGCACCAGTTTTTTACCAATGGGGATGTTAATGTATTAAGATTCTTTTTAAAGGATGTAAGTGTACCTTATGAGGCACAGTTTCTGAATTTTTAGCTTCTAACCTTTTGCGGTCATTTATTCCTTATTGTTTTTTTGTGTAGGTCAAATACGAAAAATCATATTTATGCCGCTCATCCTTGGGGTGGTATTCCTCTTTTATCAATTGCCATTTGGATTTGTCAAATTCTGGAAAAAAGGTATCCGCTTCAAAGGTTCCATGTACCCTGGTCAGTTCAATTTGGTTGGCGTATTCCAATCCCAGTTTGTATATTTCACCCCCACCTATAATAAAGGATAAGGGGTCCTCTTTTACAAGATTCAAGGCATCTTGCAAGGAATGTACAATCAGGCAATCTTCATGTTTTACAGTATAGTTCTTATCTCTGGTTATGATGATATGGGTTCTGTTGGGTAGAGGTTTGGGAAAGCTCTCGAAGGTTTTGCGCCCCATGATTATTTTATGCCCTGAAGTAATGCTTTTGAAGCGTTTAAAATCGTCGGGTAGATGCCACAACAGGTCGTTGTCTTTTCCCAAGGCATTGTTCTCTGCAGCGGCGGCTATTATGGATAGAATGTTCACTCTTCTTTTTTTTTATTGATGTTGGACAATGGAAATTCCGTTTCTATTTCCTTCTGCAATTCTGATATTTTCTGTTTCTGTTTCAGAACCAATTTTTCCCTCTGTGTCCTTTCCCACTCCAGTCCCATAAATTTGGAGGTGACAAATACGTTAAATATGTGGATTGCGAACAAAAAGGCCCAAAAGGTAATGGCCCAGACAAACCAGTTGTACTCCACACCATACTTTAATATTTTATTGATGATGATCATAAATACACTGCCGATCAAAAACACAACAAAATGATTATAAAGTCGCTTCTTTTGCTTTATTCTGGTTTGGGCATGTTCCAGTAGTTCATGCTGTTCTATTTCTATAAGTGATTTTTTTTTATTCTTGGAGAACATCCTAATTCCTATCTTTAGACAAAGATACCATAAATACAAATTTTACCTCTTTGGATATGCAAAAGTTTATCAAGCAATTCCCAGTTTTAAGTCAGTATACCTATGTCAACACTGCTACATCGGGCCTTCTTTATGACGGTCTTCTGGATTGGCGGCAAGAACATGACCTGGATTTTCTGATTGGCGGGAGCACAATGAAGATGGAAGGTCACCGGCTTATCTCGGAAACTAGAAATTCTGTTGGAAAATTCTTTGGCTGCAAAACCGATAATGTGGCCTTGGTACCAAATTTTTCCATTGGACTCAATCTATTGTTGGAAGGCTTGGAACCTAAAGGGAAGGTTTTACTGTTGGAAGGCGATTATCCTTCTCTGAACTGGCCATTTGAAAGTAGGGGGCATGCCACTTATTTTCTAAAAGTAACGGATGCTTTGGAGGAAAATATTTATGATAGGATAAAATTGGACAACATAAATGTTTTGGCCCTTAGTTTGGTTCAGTGGCTAAATGGGATTAAGGTGGATCTGGGGTTCCTGAGGAATTTGAAAAAAGATTTCCCCGATCTATTGATCATTGCGGACGGTACGCAATTTTTGGGCACCGAGAGCTTTAATTTTGAAGACTCCGGTATAGATGTACTGGGTGCCAGTTCCTATAAATGGTTGCTAGGTGGCTATGGCAACGGTTTTATGATGTTTGCAGATGACGCTCCGGCCAAATTCAAGGTTAAAGCTACAGGTTTTAATGCCTCTGGTTGGGATATAGAAGGTAGGGAGAAAGTTTCCTTTGCCAAACAATTTGAACCGGGACATTTGGATACCTTCAATTTCGGGAGTTTAAACTATTCCTTGGGGTTTTTGAATGAAGTTGGAATGGATAATATTTCCGAGCAGATCAAAAAACTTGCTTTAAAGGCAAAGGGTGAACTGGAAAATTTAGGTTTGTTGGAAGAGTCCGTTGTCAAAAGAAAAGTACATAGTTCTATATTCAATATCCGGGGGAATAAGGATTTGTTCGCCAAGTTTATGGAGCACGATGTGGTTTGTGCACAACGTGGAAATGGCATTCGTTTAAGTTTTCATTTCTACAATACAGAAAATGAGATAGATAAGATTATTGGAATCTTAAAAAGTAGTTAGGCAATGTTAGTTACTTAGGAATTTTACCTAGTAAAATTATCAAAGAAGGTCAATTGTTAAACTTATTTTAAGAAAATGATAAAAATGATATTGGTCATTGGGAATGAGGCATTTAATGGTGTAATTTTGCGCTTTAATCTAAAATATAGAGGTTATGGGAATTACAAAACAATACTTAAAGAGTAAGCCAATATGCAAGGTAACTTTTTCTGTTCCTGCTGAGGATGCAAAGAAGGTGGCTGTAGTTGGAGATTTTAATAATTGGAGCCCAAAAGGTAGTGCGTTGAAAAAATTAAAAAACGGAACCTTCAAGGGGACTTTCGATTTGCCAAAGGAAGGTACATACGAGTTTAAATATATAGTGGATGGCAATTATGTAAACGAAGCTGAGGCCGATCGCTACCAGTGGAACGAATTTGCCGGAACTGAGAATTCAGTATTGGAACTTTAACGAAATTACATCCGATACCATTGGAATCCAACTTTCAATGGTGTCGGATTTATAAAGGTATTTTCTCCACCTTTTAGACAGAATACCAAAAGTAAAGGTGGATGTACAGCCATGTTTAAGGGCTATTTTATTGCTGCCGTTATACGGGGCAATTATATTCTAAATATCTTGCTTCCCGGTACAGGCCTAGTGTAATTTGCTAGACTGCCACAATACCCTTTATGTGTGGGTGTGGATCATAATCCAACAAACTAAAGTCGTCGAAACTAAAGTGGAATATATCCTTTACCTCTGGATTTAAAACCATTTTTGGTAAGGGTCTAGGTTCTCTACTTAATTGCAATTCTACTTGTTCAAAATGGTTGTTGTAAATATGTGCGTCCCCAAAGGTGTGAATGAATTCGCCTGGTTGTAATCCGCAAACCTGTGCCATCATAAGTGTGAACAGGGCATAGGATGCTATATTGAAGGGTACTCCTAAAAATATATCGGCGCTTCTTTGGTATAATTGACAGGACAACTTACCATCGGCAACATAGAACTGAAAAAAGGCATGGCAAGGAGGCAATGCGGCTTTTCCATTGGCTACATTTTCCGAAAATGACAATGAGGTGTCGGGAAGAACACTCGGGTTCCAAGCAGAAACCAGCATGCGGCGACTGTTGGGGTTAGTTTTGAGGGCGTGTACAATTTCTTTTATTTGGTCTATCTCATCACCATTCCAATTACGCCACTGATATCCATAAACAGGACCCAAATCTCCATTTTCATCTGCCCATTCGTTCCAAATGCGTACCCCGTTTTCCTGTAAATAGCCAATATTGGTATCGCCCTTTAAAAACCAGAGCAATTCATGGACAATGGATTTTAAGTGGAGTTTTTTCGTTGTGACCATGGGGAAACCCTCCGCCAGGTCAAAACGCATTTGATATCCAAAAACACTTTTGGTACCTGTACCGGTCCTATCTCCCTTTTGGGTTCCATTTTCCAATACATGTTTTAGTAAATCGTGGTATTGTTTCATAAGCTTCAGCCTGTACGCTCTTCAAAATATGGAGAACCTATTTTAGATTTATATCCAAAAAAAATGTATTACGAAATTAGGCAAAACTAGCTTCCGTACGATTGGGAAACGTTTTAAGTTATTAAATTTTATTAACGGGGTTCATAGGAGAATACTTCTTAAGCGAACCATTTCGTCGTAAAAAATTGAGGATGGTTACCCCAAAATCATACCGGCAATAGTAGCCGAAAGCAAAGAGGCGATAGATCCGCCCAAAACGGCTTTCATTCCAAATTCCGATAACGTTTTTCTCTGTCCTGGTGCCAGGGAACCTATGCCCCCGATCTGAATGCCAATAGAAGCAAAATTGGCAAAACCACATAACATATAAGTAGCCATTATCACCGATTTGTTATAGGTAAAATGGGTGCTGCTGGCAATATTTTTTAGTTCGGCCAATTGTATGTATCCAATAAATTCACTTGCGGCCAATTTGATGCCCAAAAGCTGACCCATTAGCATAATATCTACCGAATCCACTCCTATTAGCCACGTCAGGGGGGCAAAAATAGTTCCCAGAATAGCTTCCAGGGAAAAATTCTCGTAGGGCGAATTCAGTGCAATCCATGAGTTTAGATCTGTAATGTTGCCGGTCCAATTTAAAATACCATTTATCATGGCAATAAAGGCCACAAATACCAGTAGCATGGCGCCGACATTTACGGCCAATTTTAAGCCTTCGGTGGTTCCGTTGGAGATGGAATCCAGAATATTGGAACCAATTTTTTCATTGGAAACATGTACATCTGTATTGATTGCTTCGGTTTGCGGGTATAAAATTTTGGAGATAACAATGGCTCCCGGAGCGGCCATGACCGATGCGGCCAGGAGGTGTTTTGCAAACTGCAATCTTAGGATTGGGTCGTCTCCACCTAAAAAACCAATATAGGCCGCTAAAACGGCCCCGGCAACGGTTGCCATGCCTCCGATCATCACCAAAAGCATTTCCGATCGGGTCATTTTTTCCAAATAGGCCTTGATTAATAAAGGAGCTTCTGTTTGCCCTAAAAATATATTTCCTGTTACGCTTAAACTTTCAGCACCCGAAATCCCCAATGATTTGGTCAGTAACCAAGCCAATGCTTGCACTACCTTTTGGATAATGCCCAAATAGAACAGGACCGATGTCAAGGCCGAAAAGAAGATAATCGTAGGGAGGACTTGAAATGCAAAAATAAAACCGAAAGTATCCATGTCCACTACCAGACCTTCAAACAGGAATTTGCTTCCAGCCCTCGTGAAATCCAGAATGCTGACAAAAATTTTTCCTCCAACTTCGAAGATTTTTGAAACAAAGCTGAGGTCGAATCTATATCCGAAAGCATTGAAACCTATTTTTTCGCCAATTAAAATACAAATGGCCAAAAGTAGTTGGATAAAGAGTCCAATTCCCGCCGTTTTCCAATTAATGGCTTTCTTGTTATTGCTAAAGAGGTAGGCAATAAAAATCAACGATATCATTCCAAGAATTCCTCTCCATAGACTTTGAAATGATGCCCCTTGATTGGCGATGATTTCGGGAGAATTCTGCGGTAAGTTTGGGTTGCTTATTTCTTGGGCCAGGGATGGAAATGCTATAAAGCAGAAAATAAATAAAACCCAAAGCTTATTTCTCATCCAGTAATCTTATTTATTCCTAAACTATTTACGTTTGGAGATTTCGTCCCTGAGTTTTGCCGCCTTCTCATAATCTTCGCTGGCAACGGCCTTGTCCAGCTCGGCATATAATTCCTCGATACTGAGTTCTTTGTAAGCTTCGGAAGCACCTGGATTTATTTCTACAGTTTCTCCTTCCTGAAGAATTTCATCGACCATTATACTGTCGTCAGAATCTTCCTTGTCCTTTTCTTTTGAAGAAAATTTAAGGAATATACCCGCTTTGTCCAATATGGTCTTGTAAGTGAAAATAGGGGCATTGAACCTTAGGGCCAGAGCAATTGCATCACTGGTCCTGGCATCTATGATCTCCTCTATTTTATCACGTTCACAAATAATACTGGAATAGAAAACCCCATCAACCAATTTGTGGATGATGACTTGTTTGATTACAATATCGAAGCGATCGGCAAAATTCTTAAAAAGATCATGGGTCAGTGGTCTTGGAGGCTTAATTTCCTTCTCCAAGGCAATGGCTATGGACTGGGCTTCAAACGCTCCTATAACAATAGGTAGTTTTCGGTCACCATCAACTTCATTCAATATAAGGGCATACGCGCCATTTTGCGTTTGGCTATAGGAAATCCCCTTTATTTTTAATCTAACTAAACTCATAGAAATTTATCAACTAAAAAAGGCTGTTCAAAATACAGGACAGGCCAAGTATGTTTGAGCAGCCCTTTAAGGGGCACAATTTAACAAAAATTAAGCGTTTTGCGCCTTAAATTCCTTTAATTTTTCGATTAGCTTGGGGACCACTTCAAAAGCATCGCCAACTATACCATAGTCGGCAGCTTTGAAAAATGGGGCTTCCGGGTCTGTATTGATCACCACTTTTACCTTGGAGGAACTAACTCCTGCCAAATGTTGAATTGCCCCGGAGATGCCTATGGCTATGTATAGATTACTTGCTACCGGTTTTCCGGTTTGTCCAACGTGCTCCCCGTGAGGTCTCCAGCCTAGATCGGAGACAGGTTTGGAGCATGCTGTTGCGGCTCCCAATACTTCTGCCAATTCTTCTATCATTCCCCAGTTTTCAGGTCCTTTTAAACCACGTCCTCCAGAAACTACAATATCGGCATCGGCAATAGTGGCTTTTCCAACTACCTTATCTATTTCTATAGATTTGCTGGTAAAGGAATCGTCCCCAAGGTTGGGTTCAAAACTTTCAACAGCGGCAGTAGTTTTGTTTTCTGCGCTCCCAAAAGCATTATTGGAAACACCAACAATTTTAATTTCAGAACTAATTTCGGTAATGGCAAAACCCTTATTGCTAAAGACCGTTCTTTTTACCTTGAACGGGCTGGTACTTTCCGGGGCAGATACCACATTGGGTACATAGCCTGCCTTTAATTGTGCAGTTAGGATTGGCGCTAAGAATTTAGTGTCCGCACTGGAACTGAGAATTATTACTTTGGCGGTTTCCTTTTCTGCCGCTTGCCCAATTACCTGGGCAAAAGCTTTTGCGTTAAAGGTTTTCAATTGGTCATTGGAAACATTCAACACTTTGGAAATTCCAAAGTCTCCCAGCTCTTCGGCCTTACTGGCATTTATGGCAATGGCCGTAGCCGTGGTTCCCAATTGCTTTGCTACCTCATAGGCGTAGGAGGCAACCTCATGGGCATTCTTTTTAAATTTCCCGTTTTCGGATTCTGTATATACTAAAACTGACATAGAGTTAATGTTTTTTAATAAGTGCCCTGTTCCAAGGAAACATAGTAATGGGCGCTATAAGTTATTTTCTTTTGGATTGATAAAAACATTGCTTTTATAGGATGCTGTCCTACGGCAGGAAGATCTTTTAGATAACCTTCGCCTCATTGTGCAATAAATTGATCAATTCGTCTATATTATCGGCATCCACCAATGTAACCTTGCCTTTTGGCTCAGGTTTTTCGAACTTAACATCGGCAGTTGCACTATTGGAAGAAGTGGGTTCAACTACATTTAATTTCTTCTGGCGAGCCATCATAATACCCCTCATGTTCGGAATTCGTAGGTCGCTCTCCGCAACAAGTCCTTTTTGTCCCCCTATTATCAATGGCAAAGTAGTTGCTATTTTTTCCTTTCCACCATCGATCTCTCTAGTAGCGGTGGTATTGTTGCCGTCAATTTCCAAACTTATACAGGTGTTAACGAAGTTCATGCCCAATAAGGTGGCCAAAATACCGGGTACCATGCCACCATTGTAATCAATGGATTCCCGCCCGGCGATTACTAGGTCGTATTCTCCGTTTTTAACAATTTCTGCCAACTGCTCGGCAACAAAAAAGCCATCTACGGGAACTGCGTTTACACGTATTGCTTCATCTGCGCCTATGGCGAGCGCTTTTCTAATGGTCGGTTCGGTGCTGGCCTCGCCCACAGTGGCTACATGCACAGTGGCGCCTTGTTTTTCCTTGAACCACATGGCACGTGTCAGACCAAATTCATCATTGGGATTAATTACAAATTGAACCCCATTGGTGTCAAATTTGGTGTCGCCATCCGTGAAGTTTATTTTTGAAGTGGTGTCCGGGACATTACTTAGACATACTAAAATTTTCATATATTAATATTTTGTTGACCGTTAATTAAGAAATGGTGGCTAAGATACTCAATAATTTTTTAAAATACTATGCATGCATAGTATTTTTTTGAGGTATTTTTAATTATTAACTTCTTAGTTTTGATATATTATTTCCTACTTTTGCTAGCGCTTTAAGCATTTTAACATAAAGATTCCATTTTAAAGATGAAAACACTACAGTTTAGGGAGGCTATACAGGAGGCAATGTCCGAGGAGATGAGGAGGGATGAGACCATTTATTTAATGGGTGAGGAAGTTGCTGAATACAATGGAGCCTATAAGGCTTCCAAAGGAATGTTGGATGAATTTGGACCTGAAAGGGTAATAGATACCCCTATATCCGAGCTTGGTTTTGCCGGTATTGGTGTAGGGTCGGCTATGATCGGCAATAGGCCCATTATAGAATTTATGACTTTCAATTTCGCATTGGTAGGTATTGATCAAATTATCAATAACGCAGCTAAGATCAGACAAATGTCCGGAGGCCAGTTTAATTGTCCTATTGTTTTTCGCGGTCCAACTGCCTCTGCGGGTCAATTGGCAGCAACGCATTCCCAAGCTTTTGAAAGTTGGTATGCCAACTGCCCTGGGCTAAAAGTGGTGGTTCCTTCCAATCCAAGGGATGCCAAGGGTCTTTTGAAAGCATCTATACGTGATAATGATCCGGTAATATTTATGGAGTCGGAACAAATGTACGGCGATAAAGGCGAAGTGCCCGAAGGAGATTTTACCATCCCATTAGGTGTTGCCGATATTAGGAGGGAAGGTACGGATGTCACCATTGTTTCCTTTGGTAAAATAATTAAGGAAGCGGATAAAGCGGCCGACGAATTGGCCAAGGAAAATATTAGTGTAGAAATTATTGATTTACGTACGGTTAAGCCATTGGATTACGAGGCGGTTTTAAAATCGGTAAAGAAAACCAATAGATTGGTTATTTTGGAAGAGGCTTGGCCTTTTGGCAATGTGGCCACTGAGATTACCTATCATGTTCAGTCCAACGCATTCGATTATTTGGATGCTCCGATCGTCAAGATCAATACGGCCGATACCCCCGCACCATATTCCCCAGTGCTATTGGCAGAATGGTTGCCTAATCATGAGGATGTTGTTAAGGCGGTAAAGAAGGTTATGTACAAATTATAATACATATCTGAAAAATGATGTTATGGCTTCGTTGACTTTGGGTTAACGGAGCTTTTATATTATAAATCTAATTAAAAGGGTAAGTATGGACTTTTGGTTACGTCTATACGTTCGGTTCCTTGCTATAATGGAGAGGTGCTTTTTTATTAGAAGTCTTTTTAAATGAGAAAATGACAAGAATCCTTTTAATCTTATTTCTATTTATTGTTCAATACTCTGTTTCCCAGACCAAGGTTGGGGGTATTGTAGTGGATGAGTCGGGTGAACCCGTTTCATTTGCCAATGTTCTGTTCAAGGATTCTTCAGAAGGTACCATAACCAATGACAACGGTAGGTTTTATATGGAATCGGAGAATACCTATACTACTTTATTGGTGTCTTTTATTGGATACGAAACCAAGGAAATAACTCTTACAACTAAGGTTACCTATAACATGAATGTTGTACTCACAGAGTCCAGCGAACAGTTGGATGAGGTGGTGGTTTATTTTGGCAAAACCGACAAAAAAAATAATCCGGCGATAGATATACTTAAAAAAATATGGGCCAAAAAGCGTAAGAACGGGGTTCATATGTTTAAACAATATCAGTTTGACAAGTATGAGAAAGTAGAGTTCGATCTAAATACTATAGATAGTGCCCTAATGAAGAGTAGGGTTTTTAGGGGGTTGGAATTTGTTTTCAACGATTTGGATACTTCGCGGATAACAGGGAAGACCTATTTGCCCATTTTTTTGAACGAAACTTTTTCCAAGGTCTATGGCAATAATGAGACAGCCGTGGTAAAGGAAGATGTTTTGGGGAGCAAGAACTCTGGTTTCAGCAATAATCAGGCTATAATTGCCTTTATTGAGGATCTTTATTCTGACTACGATATTTACAATAATTATTTAAAATTTTTCGACAAGAGTTTTACCAGTCCATTGTCTAAGACAGGTGTGGATACCTACAATTATGTCTTGGCGGATAGTGCCTTTATAGATAATAAATGGTGTTATAATATTATTTATTATCCCAGGCGAAAAAATGAACTTACGTTTAAAGGGGATTTTTGGGTGAACGATTCCACCTATGCGGTGAAGAATATAAATTTGGCCGTCACCAAAAGCGCCAATATCAACTGGGTAAAGGAAATTTATATTGAACAGGAGTTCGATGTGGTCAATGATTCGGTTTTTCTTTTGACCCGGGATTATATGTTGTCTGATTTTAGCTTTAATAAAAAGGAAAATTCAAGAGGGGTATATGGCAAGAGGACTACGGTCTACGGGGATTATAAATTTGATCAGCCCAAACCCAATGAATTTTATAAGGCCAAAACCGACCCATTTGACCCTTTGGTCTTGAATAAGGAAGATGACTTTTGGGAAGCCAATAGATTGGAGTCCTTAAATGCTGATGAAAAAGGGATTTATAAATTGTTGGATACCTTAAAGACAGTGCCCAAGTTTAAAAGCTACTATAACATAGTGAGTATCCTGGGGTCCGGATATCTGGAAATAGATAAATGGAATTTGGACCTGGGGGATGTGTACAGTATTTTTGGCTATAATGAAGCGGAGGGTGTCCGACTAAGGGCAGGGGCCCGGACTTATTTTGGGCAAAATGATCCGTGGCGATTGCAGGGTTATCTGGCTTATGGGTTTGGAGACGATAAGTTTAAATATGGGATTTCCGGAAAATGGCTGGTGGACAAAAAATCTAGGTTTATAATTTCGGGTGGTAAAAGAAGGGATATAGAACAATTGGGGATTAGTTTAACGGCTACTACTGATGTGCTGGGAAGGAGTATAGCCTCTTCTTCCGTGTTTACCGTTGGCTCCAATGACCGCCTTACCAATATAGATCTTACAACTTTTAATCTGGAGCTGGAACCGGTCACTAACCTTAGGATAGGAGTAGGCGGGTCCTATAGGACACTCAGTTCTGCCTTGCCCGATGCCTTTAGTTTGGATTATATAGATCCTTCCGCGCCTACAGGGATATCGTCGGAAATTAATCAATTTGACCTTTCTACCATTCTTATATATACCCCGGGAAAGAAAACCATAGGAAACGGCGTGGAAAGGCGTGATGTAAACGATAACTACAGTACCTTGTTTTTGTCCTATACCAATGGAGTTAAAAATTTCTTGGATAGTGATTTCGATTATAAAAAGGTTCAGTTCAGCTATACACAGCCTTGGCAGGTGGGTGGTCTTGGCAGGTTACTAAGTACAGTGGAGACAGGGAAGACCTTTGGAGAGGTTCCACTGGGATTGCTTAATGCCATTCCGGGAAATCAAACATTTTTCTCTGTTTACAATACTTTCTCGAATCTCGATTTTTATGAATTCGTTACCGATACTTATGTTTCGGCACATTTGGAACATAATTTTAATGGAAGGTTTTTTTCCAGAATTCCCTTTATGAGAAAATGGAACCTGAGGGAAATAATTGGCCTAAGAGGAGTCTGGGGAGAACTTTCGGATGAAAACAGGGCCTTGAGCGCTCCGGCAAATATTCCTTTAATAGCTCCAAATGATAAGATATATTGGGAGTATTCGGTAGGAGTGGGGAATATATTAAAGATTTTAAGGATAGATTTTAATTTTAGGGGAAATTATTTGGAAAACCCTGGTGCAAGGTCTTTTGGGGTAACTGGGTCTTTCGGATTTCATTTCTGATATACTTTTTTGACCGCTACCTGATATTAATTTGTTATTTTAGAAAAATTATAAGATTAAACATAACCATATGAGCAGTGAAGATATTACGTCGTTCGATGTATTGATCGAAATACCAAAGGGTAGTAGAAACAAATATGAATACGATTTTGCCCTAAAGAAGATAAGGTACGATAGGATGATCTTTTCATCCATGATGTATCCGGCCGACTATGGGTTTGTCCCAGAAACCTTGGCATTGGATGGCGATCCGTTGGATGTCCTTGTGTTGGTGACCGAAGCAACATTTCCCGGTTGTGTAATGGAGGTAAAGCCTATTGGCGTATTTCATATGACCGATGAAAAAGGACCCGATGAAAAGGTGATCTGTGTGCCCGTATCCGATCCGATCTGGAATAAGATCAATGATCTAAGCGAATTAAATCCCCATTTAATAAAGGAAATTGAACATTTCTTTAAAGTTTACAAGGATCTTGAAAAGAAAAAAGTTGATGTTGGTGGTTGGGGAGAGCAACAGGAAGCTAGGGAAATTGTGGCAAAATGTATACAGAGGTTTAAGGATAGCGACGTGCCAAAACAGGATGTTAGTATAAAGTATTAAGCCTTAATTTTTTAAAAAGTTAAAAAGCAATATTGCGGAAGTAATATTGCTTTTTTTATTCTGCCATATTTTACTACTTTTGCCCCTCAAAATATATAACAAACAATCAAACAAATGGAATCAATAATTATTTACTTGCCAGTAATTATGGCATTGGTAGGTCTTGCTTTTATGGCGGTAAAAAGGTCTTGGGTATTAAAACAAAATGCCGGGGACGGTAAAATGAAAGAAATTTCAGATTATATCTATGAAGGGGCCTTGGCTTTTCTAAAAGCAGAGTATAAATTATTGACATTTTTCGTTATAGGGGCCAGTGTTGCATTGGCCGCAATTTCTTTTATAGTGCCTACTACCCATATACTAATTGTAGTAGCTTTTATTTTTGGCGCATTCTTTTCTGCATTGGCAGGGAATATGGGAATGAAAATTGCCACAAAAACAAATGTTAGGACCACGCAGGCTGCCCGTACCAGTTTACCACAGGCATTAAAGGTGTCTTTTGGAGGTGGTACCGTAATGGGACTTGGTGTTGCAGGTCTGGCCGTATTGGGTCTGACTACGGCTTTTATTCTATTGTTTCAGTTTTTTATGAACGGTGCTTGGACTTCTACAGAGGACATGACAATTGTTCTTGAAACATTGGCCGGTTTTTCCCTTGGAGCGGAATCCATTGCCTTGTTTGCAAGAGTTGGTGGAGGTATCTATACTAAGGCTGCCGATGTTGGGGCTGATTTGGTTGGAAAGGTAGAAGCAGGTATTCCTGAAGATGATCCCCGTAATCCGGCCACCATTGCCGACAACGTGGGGGATAATGTGGGTGATGTTGCAGGTATGGGAGCCGATTTATTTGGATCATATGTAGCTACCGTATTGGCGGCCATGGTCCTTGGTAATTATGTTATTAAGGATATGGGAGGTGCCATTCAGGATGCCTTTGGTGGAATAGGGCCAATTTTATTGCCCATGGCAATAGCCGGTTTCGGAATTATTTTTTCGATTATTGGTACCATGTTGGTGAAAATAAAAAACAATGAGGCTAAGGAAAAAGAAGTACAAGGTGCCTTGAACGTAGGAAACTGGGTTTCTATTGCGTTGACCTTGATTGCCTGTTTTGTATTGGTAAAATATATGTTGCCAGAAACCATGCAAATGGAGTTTTTCGGTGAAGGTTTAAAGGATATTTCATCTATAAGGGTGTTTTATGCCACGGTTGTAGGTTTGGTTGTTGGTGGAGTTATCTCCTCCGTTACCGAATATTATACAGGTCTGGGAACAAAGCCGGTATTGGCCATAGTTCAAAAATCAAGTACTGGTGCGGGAACCAACGTAATTGCCGGATTGGCAACAGGTATGATCTCTACCTTTCCAACGGTTCTTTTGTTCGCTGCTGCCATTTGGTCTTCTTACGCCTTTGCCGGTTTTTATGGAGTAGCATTGGCCGCTTCCGCAATGATGGCAACTACGGCCATGCAGTTGGCAATTGATGCGTTCGGACCTATTTCCGATAACGCAGGAGGTATTGCAGAAATGAGCGAGCAGGATCCAATTGTAAGGGAACGTACGGATATATTGGATTCCGTAGGAAATACAACGGCAGCTACTGGAAAAGGATTTGCTATTGCCTCTGCAGCATTGACTTCCTTGGCATTATTCGCAGCTTATGTAACCTTTACGGGGATCGACGGAATCAACATTTTTAAAGCCCCGGTATTGGCCATGTTGTTTGTAGGGGGTATGATTCCAGTTGTTTTTTCTGCCTTGGCTATGAATTCTGTTGGTAAGGCCGCTATGGATATGGTTTATGAAGTTCGTAGACAATTTAAGGAAATTCCAGGGATAATGGCAGGTACAGGTAAGCCTGATTATGCCAAGTGTGTGGATATTTCTACCAAGGCTGCACTACGTGAAATGATGTTGCCTGGTATACTTACCATAGGTTTTCCAATTGCTATTGTGCTTTTGGGAAAATTGGTTTATGGAAGTGATAATCAATTGATCGCCGAAATGTTGGGAGGTTATATGGCCGGTGTTACCGTTTCTGGGGTGCTTTGGGCCATATTCCAAAACAATGCCGGTGGTGCTTGGGATAACGCTAAAAAATCTTTCGAGGCTGGAGTGGAAATTAATGGTGAAATGACCTACAAGGGGTCTGATGCCCATAAAGCGGCAGTAACAGGGGATACCGTAGGAGATCCATTTAAGGATACTTCTGGACCTTCAATGAATATTCTTATAAAACTTACCTGTTTAATTGGATTGGTAATCGCCCCAATATTGGGAGGACATATGGAAACAGGGGTAGTGGAGCAAGATGTGCAGATTGAAATGAATGTGGAATCAGCAGATTTGGCACAGGCTGTAATTACTTATAGCACTACGGTAAATGGTGAAACCACTACTGAGGAAAAAACCTTCAAAGGAACCCAGGCGGAAGTAAAATCCCAATTGGAAGCATTTGAAAAGACTACTCAAGTAAGCGGTGAAAATGATAAAAAAGTGGTTATTGAAAAAATAGATATTAAAAAGTAAGTTGCAAAACTTATATTTTGGCACTATATTAAAAACCCCGTTTAAACGGGGTTTTTACATTTTAAGTTGTTAATACTTAACGGCAAATGGATTATCACGATTTAACTACACTCGGCATTGCTTTCGGATTGGGCCTTTTGGTTGGTCTTCAGCGGGAAAAGGCAAATAGTGAGTTGGCGGGGGTAAGGACCTTTACCCTGATTGCAATTTTAGGAGTTTTGGCGGGGTTTTTAAGTAGGGACTATCAAAACCCTTTTATTTTGCCTGTTCTCGGTGTTGCCCTAACCTCCCTTCTAGTGGCCGCTAATTTTATAAAGATAAAGGTATTTACTAATCCGGATGTTGGGCAGACAACGGAGGTGGCCGCTTTATTGATGTTTGCTATTGGTGCTTATTTGGTAATGGGGGATAGGGTGTTGGGCATTGTAATTGGGGTTTCCATGTCTGTACTTCTTTATGTAAAGGAAAGGCTTCATGGTTTTATAAATAGACTACAGGAAAAGGATCTTTCCGCTATTATGACCTTTGCAGGAATTTCCTTGGTAGTGCTTCCCATTCTTCCCAATAAAACCTATGGGCCTTACAACGTGCTTAATCCCCAAAACATTTGGTTAATGATTACGCTCATAGTAGGGCTGAGTGTCTTGGGATATTTTATTTATAAGTTTGTCGGGAAAAAGTTGGGGATTATTTCCAATGGTGTTTTGGGGGGATTGATCAGTAGTACGGCAACCACCGTTAGTTATGCCCGTAAAACTGTAGATACGGCATCCATAAGCAAAATGGCGGCCTTTGTGATCACCGTTGCTTCTGCCATATCCCTGGCCAGGGTAATGGTAGAGATAGGGGTGGTAATACCAGAAAAATTACCTGTAATTCTACTGCCATTAATGGTAGAATTTGTAGTCATGGCACTTATTTGTCTGGGTATGTTCTATAGTATAAACAAGGATTCCAAGGATGATACAATGCCTGAACCGGAAAACCCTGCCGAATTTAAAAGTGCGTTGGTATTTGGGTTGCTTTACGGGGCCATATTGTTGGCGGTAGCATTTGCCAATGAGGAGTTTGGAGATGACGCCCTATATATTGTGGCTATAATAAGCGGACTAACAGACGTGGATGCCATAACCCTATCTTTGTCGCAGCTAATTAAAATCGATGCCTTAAACGTGTCTACGGGTTGGAAACTTATACTTTTGGCCAGCTTGTCAAATTTGGTTTTTAAGGGTGTTATGGCAGGAATTTTGGGTACCAAACAGTTGGCGAAATGGATTGCGCTTTCCTTTGGAATAGCTATAATTGTAGGCATATTTTTAATATGGCTATGGCCTGCTTCCTGGCATTTATGATCAAGTGGGTTTAAAAAATTGTGATCAAAGACCTTTAGATGAAATAAGATAAGAACTATTGCAGGTGTAATTTTTCTATTGCCTATAAGGTTTCTTAGGTTCGTGGTTTAAAAAAGGCCATTGATCTCGGCATCAATTTTATTGATGACCAAGCCCAAATCTTCCGGTTCGTCCACAAAATTTAATTTGTCTACATCAATGACCAAGAGGTTGCCCTTTTCATAGCTTTGCGCCCATGCTTCATAACGTTCGTTCAATCGGCTTAGGTAGTCGATAGAAATGCTGTTTTCATATTCGCGTCCTCGCTTGTGGATTTGATTCACCAAATTTGGGATGGAACTTCTTAAATAAATTAATAGATCTGGAGGCTGTACCAATGTTTCCATTAATTCGAATAGACTGGTGTAATTGCTAAAATCCCTATTGGTCATTAAACCCATGGCATGGAGGTTGGGGGCAAAAATATGGGCATCCTCGTAGATAGTCCTATCTTGAATAGTGTCTTTGCCGCCCTTCCTTATCTGTAAAATTTGTCTGTACCTATTGTTTAAAAAGTATATCTGGAGATTAAAGCTCCATCTTTCCATTTGATTGTAAAAGTCGTCCAAATAGGGATTGTCAACCACATCTTCAAATTGGGCCTCCCATTGGTAGTGTTTGGATAATAATCTTGTCAAGGTTGTTTTGCCAGCCCCAATATTTCCTGCAACGGCGATATGCATAGGTTTGTAATTATGGTTAGTGTTTTTTGCACTTGTAATAAAGAGGTACAATATACAAGATATCGGGTGCATGTTAAAATCTTTGGATGATAATCCGATAAAAAACTTACAGGACAGGATATTTGTATTTTTTATTGATTTTGGATTAAACCAAATCAAATTGTTGTAGTCTTAAACTTGATATAAAATGTAAAATAATGAAAAATTTCCATTTTTTCTTTTTGATTCTATTTGCATCCCAATTCGGAATTTATGCCCAGGATTTTCAGGGAGAGGCTACCTATTTTAGTAAGACTACTGTTAATATGGATTTTGGCGGAAGACAAATACCGGAGGATAGAAAGAAGGAAATAATGCAAAGGATGAAGGAAGCCAATGAGCGGACCTATATTTTAACCTTTGACAAATCCACATCTATTTATAAGGAGGAGGAAAGATTGGAGCAGCCTGGCAACCAAAGGGGTGGTGGGCGATTTGGAATGATGAGCGGAGCCGGAGGTGATTATTATAAAGATGTAAGGGATGGTAGATATTTGGTTAAAAATGAACTTTTTGGAAAGATTTTTTTGGTGGATGATAAATTGCCAATCTTGGAATGGAAACTCGGTGGAGAAACAAAACAGATCGGTAATTATACTGCTTTTAAGGCTACAGCAACCAGAACCATTAAGAGGCCCAATATGAGGGCTATTTTTCGTAGGGGAGCGGACAACGATGAAAATAAGGAGGAGGAATTTACAGAAAAGGAAATTGAAATAACCGCTTGGTATGCCCCGGATGTTCCGGTAAATCAAGGTCCAGGAGAATATTGGGGACTACCAGGCCTAATTCTGGAGGTCAAGGATGATGTTACGGTTATACTATGTACAAAATTAGTGCTCAACCCAACAGAGAAGAAGGAGATAAAGGCTCCAAGTAAAGGTAAGAACGTTACCCAGGAGGAATATGATAAAATATCCAAGGACAAGATGGCCGAAATGCGGGAGAATTTCCGTCGTGGTGGCGGCGGAGGTGGAAATAGAGGTGGAGGCGGTGGCAGGCCTTAGTTCTTTGCTTTTTTATTATCAACCATTAGATATTTTAATTTTTTTTAGATGTACAATAAATGTTTTTATTCCGTACTAGTAGCTGTTTTTGCTTTTTCTGCAGCTTTGGGTCAAGAAATTACCCTTACGGGAATTGTTAAGGATTCCACCGGAGTGGGGGTAGATATGGCAAATGTCATTGCCATAAATACAGAAACCAAGGCCTTGGAATCTTACGGTATTACAAACCATAGTGGACTCTATAAACTAAATTTAAAAGCGGGTTCAAATTTTAACGTCCGCGTAAGCTATTTGGGTTTTAAAACGGAAGAATTCTCTTTTACGGCACCTACGGCCGATGTAAATAAGGACATTGTTCTTTATGAACAAACCAATCAATTGGACGAGGTTGAAGTTACCTATGAGATGCCTATTTCGGTGAAAGGTGATACCATAGTCTATGATACGGATTCCTTTGTTACAGGTACGGAAAAGAAGCTTAAGGATGTGCTTGCCAATTTGCCTGGGGTAGAAATAAATGATGATGGGCAAATAGAGGTGGAAGGAAAAAAAGTGACCAAGGTAATGGTAGAAGGGAAGGATTTTTTCGACGGGGACTCAAAGTTGGCGGCAGATAATATTCCGGCCAATGCATTGGATAAGATAGAGGTGTTGAGAAATTTTAACGAAGTAACCCAAATGCAGGGCCTGACCAATGATACTGATAATGTAGCGCTCAATATTAAGTTGAAGCAGGGTAAAAAGAGATTTTGGTTTGGGGAAATAACGGCGGGTTATGGTACTAATGATAGTTATCTGGCACATCCAAAACTCTTTTTTTATAGCCCTGATTATAGTATTAATATTATTACCGATCTCAATAATATTGGGGAAGCACCCTTTAATAGAAGGGATTACCAGAGTTTTACCGGAGGATTTAGAAATCTGGGCAGCTCAAGTGGAAGCTCCATAGATATAGGAGGGGATGGCTTGGGACTTTCCAGCCTTCAGAACAATAGGGCAAAAAATATAGATACCAAGTTTGCTGCCGTGAATTTTAGTTATTCCCCCAAAGAAAATTGGGATTTGAGCGGATTTGGTATTTATTCCTATACCGGGACCTTAATGGAAGACCAAACGAGAAGGGTTTATATTTCCTCCAACGAAACGGAGGATGCTACCACGTCTACAGATCAAACCGCTCATTTGGGATTGGCAAAATTTAGTTCTAAGTATAAGCCTAATGACAGGTTCCAATTTGATTACGACATACTTTTGAAGCAATCTGACGATGATGAAATTGAGAATGTTATATCAATTTCCACGATTACTGATGAAATTACGGAAACTAAGAGGCAAAAGCCTATTTCCGTGAATCAAAATGCCAATATTTATTATACTACTTTAAATTCAAAAAATATTTTTGCCTTTGAAGCCCAACATATTTATCAGGATGAAGATCCATTTTATAATGCTATCAGGGATAATTTTGCCTTTACCGATATTTTTCCGGTAGATGAAGATCAGAGTATCTATGACCTTAATCAGGGCAATAATACCATAACCAATAAAGTGGACGCGAAGCTGGATTATTATTGGGTAACGGGCCAAAAGAGTAATTTAAATTTTACACTGGGTACTACACAGAGCCATCAGAATTTTAATTCCGGTATTTTTCAAATATTGGATGGTGGCCCCCCATTGACTTTTACCGACAGCGCCTTCAACAACGATGTAACCTATAATGTTTCGGATTTGTATTTGGGTTTTCATTATAAGGTGATAGCCGGGATATTCACCTTTAATCCTGGTGTTACCTTGCATCAATACGGTACCAAAAACGAACAGCTGGGAACTACTGTTGAGGATAATTTAACCGCTTTGCTGCCGGATTTGTACATAAATGTTCAACTTAAAAAATCCGAAAACATTCGATTTAATTACAGGGTATCAAGATCTTTTACAGATGTCAATAGCTTTGCGGAGGCCTACGTGCTCAATAACTACAACTCGGTTTATTCCGGGAACAGGGACTTGGAGAGTGCTTTGAACCACAATCTATCATTGAACTTCTTCAGTTTTAATATGTTCAATTTCACCAATATTTTTGGAAATATTACCTATACGAAACGAATAGACGCACTTAAAAGTGCTTCTGAAATTATTGGAATAAACAGGATTGGTACTACCATTAACTCCAATTTGGAAGACGAATCCTTAAGTGCCAACGGTAGATATCAACGGACTTTTGGAAAAATAAAGGCCTCTGTGGGAGCAAATGTTTCATGGTCTGCTACCAATAATATTATTGACCTTCAGCCAAGGAGATCGGAATCCTTTACACAAAACTATAATTCCTCTTTAGCCACTAATTTTAGGAATGCCCCTAATTTGGAGGTGGGTTATAGATATACCGTAAATAACTACGATAATGGGGGTAGGAATACTACCTTTTATACCAACCAACCCTATGCCAAATTTGACGCCAACTTTCTAAAAAGTTTCATTTTTACCTTGGACTACGATTACTATAAGTATATGGACAAAGAAAACACCATAGACAATACTTATAGTTTTTTGGAAGGTAACCTCAGTTATCAGAAAAGGGATAGTCATTGGGAATTTGGAATAAAGGGTACCAACCTACTCGGAACGGATACCTTGAATAGGGATAGCACCAACGAATTATTTTTTACGACCTCCTCTTATTTCATTCAACCCCGTTATATCCTATTTACCGTAAAATACGATTTATAGGTTTTTAGGGTCAATTTTAAAATTGTTGTTAAACATTTTTAGTTACGTCAAGAATTCTTGTACTTTTGTACGCGAAAAAATATCGAGGAAGGATTTGACTGATTGCAACCTCATGTGCTGAATTAGTTTCGGCATAACTAAATGCTAAAGCAGTTTAAGTTGTTCTGTTCCATTGGAACTGTAACATCCACTCTTCTCTAGTGTGCTTCGTCAAATCCCTATTAATTTTTATTTAGAAAGGATTTATGGCATATTTATTTACTTCGGAATCGGTTAGTGAAGGGCATCCAGATAAAATAGCGGATCAAATTAGTGATGCGTTATTGGATCATTTTTTGGCTTTTGACTCGGAAAGTAAGGTGGCTTGCGAAACTTTGGTCACTACTGGTCAGGTGGTATTGGCCGGGGAGGTTAAAAGCCACACCTATCTTGATGTTCAGCAAATTGCGAGGGATGTTATCAATAAAATTGGCTACACCAATGGTGATTATAAGTTTAGCGGAGATTCCTGTGGTGTTATTTCCTTGATACACGAGCAGTCCAAAGAGATCAACCAAGGAGTGGATCGTGGAGCAAAAGAAGATCAGGGGGCTGGAGATCAAGGTATGATGTTCGGCTATGCTACTAAGGAAACGGAAAACTATATGCCCCTGGCCCTGGATATTTCCCATAAAATATTGCAGGTTTTGGCAGATTTGAGAAGGGTAGGAGATGCAATTTCTTATCTAAGGCCAGATGCCAAGGCACAAGTGACCATCGAATATTCCGATGATAATGTTCCGCAACGTATAGATACTATTGTTGTTTCTACCCAACATGACGAGTTTGATAAGGATGATGATGTAATGTTGGCCAAAATTAAGAAGGATATTATCTCTATTCTTATTCCAAGGGTCAAGGAACAATTGCCAGTGGCAATACAAAAGCTTTTTAACGATACTATAAAGTACCATATTAATCCTACGGGGAAATTTGTAATTGGAGGTCCCCACGGTGATACCGGTCTAACTGGAAGAAAGATTATTGTGGATACCTATGGGGGCAAGGGAGCCCATGGTGGGGGTGCGTTTAGTGGAAAAGATCCCAGTAAGGTAGATCGCAGTGCCGCATATGCCGCTAGGCATGCAGCCAAAAATCTTGTTGCTGCAGGGGTTGCCGATGAAATTTTGGTTCAGGTTAGTTACGCTATTGGGGTTGTGGAGCCCACTTCTATTTTTGTGGATACCTATGGTTCCGCTAAAGTAGCTTTGAGTGATGGCGAGATTGCCAAGAAAGTTGCCGAATTGTTCGATATGCGTCCTTTTTCCATAGAAGAAAGGCTAAAATTAAGAAATCCCATTTATTTGGAAACAGCCGCCTACGGTCATATGGGCAAAGACCCTAAAAAAATAATCAAGGTGTTTGAATCGCCTTACAACGGACGTGTAGAAAAGGAAGTGGAACTATTTACCTGGGAGAAATTGGATGCTGTGGATTTGGTGAAAGAAGCTTTCGATTTATAATTTTATTGAAAAGATTAGGAAAAAAGAATTTTCCATACCTATATTTGCAAACCTAAAGTTCAAACACTTATTGAATTGTTATCAAGAAAGGTGGAGGGAATAGACCCTTTGAAGCCTTAGCAACCCTTTGATCATTTATTAAAGAAGGTGCTAAATTCTACCTAAATACTGGGCCAAATTATTATGGCTTGTTTTACAGTATCCATGGCAGATAACACTAACGGTTACTTCTGTAACGGATTTTCTTTTTAACTTTTTGATTTTATAATATTGCATTGTCCGCATTATTTGTTTTGGCTTTTTATTTTATCTATTTTAATAATATAAAAAACAAGAAATCATGAGTACTCAAAAATTTTCAACAAACGCTTTGCATGCAGGACATGACACAAAATTAACAGCTGGCACCAGGGCAGTGCCTATTTATCAGAATACCGCCTATGTGTTTAATAATACGGACCATGCGGCCAATCTTTTTAATTTATCGGAGCCTGGCTTTATTTACACCAGGCTGAACAACCCTACCAATGACATTTTAGAGCAGCGTTTGGCGGCTTTGGAAGGTGGACTGGCCAGTGTGGTAACGGCATCTGGTACGGCAGCTATTTCTACCGCTCTATTGGTTTTGCTTAAAACCGGGGATCATATTGTGGCTTCCAGCAGTCTTTATGGAGGTACCTATAATCTTTTGGCGGTGACTTTACCTAGATTGGGTATCACAACCACCTTTGTTGAGCCAGGGGACGAGGAGAACTTTGCCAATGCCATTCAGGAAAATACAAGAGCTATTTTTGTGGAATCCCTTGGGAATCCAAAATTGGACGTGCTGGATTTGAAGACAATATCAGAAGTGGCCAAAAAAGCCAAAATACCATTTATTGTGGATAACACGGTAGCTACAAGTGCTTTGATAAAACCAATTGAACACGGGGCAAATATTGTAATACATTCACTTACAAAATATATCAATGGTAATGGAACTTCTATGGGGGGTGTCATTGTAGATGCAGGTACTTTCGATTGGAGCAGTGGTAAATTCCCTGAGTTTACGGAGCCATCTCCAGGATACCACGGTTTGGTTTATCACGATGTCTTGGGTGCTGCAGCCTTTATTGCAAAAGTGAGAATTGAAGGTTTAAGGGATCTTGGTGCTGCCTTGAGCCCATTTAATGCCTTTCAAATTATTCAAGGTTTGGAAACCTTGGAACTTCGTATCAAGAAACACAGTGAAAATGCTTTGGAATTGGCTAAATGGTTACAGGATAGAAAAGAAGTGGCATGGGTAAACTATCCAGGCCTTTCAACCAGTCCGTATTATTCCTTGGCCAAAAAATACCTTCCAAAAGGACAAAGTGGAATAGTGACCTTCGGAGTTAAGGGTGGATACGATTCGGCCAAAAAGGTGGTAGATGAAACCAAGCTATTTTCCCTATTGGCAAATATTGGGGATACCAAGTCCTTAATTATTCACCCTGCCAGTACAACGCACCAACAGTTGGATGATGAAGCCCAACAAGCTACAGGAGTAACCAAAGATCTAATACGATTATGTGTGGGGTTGGAGGATATTGAAGATATAAAAGCGGATTTGGTGCAGGCATTTTCGGTCATTGATAAATCTGTTTTAGCATAAAAATTATTTTATTTCCTTATAAAGTCATTATCAAATTGATATGGGAGTGCTGTAATTAATATGTGAAATATCAATACACTCCCTTGTCTTTTCATAATAAAGGACCATGTTCTTTCAAGAAAATTACTAGTTCAAACAACCTATGTTACATCATCTTTCAATAAATAAATACGTTACCTATAGCGGCAAAACCTTGGATATTAATTTGTCCTACGAGCTCTTTGGCCAACCCTTGCATTCCGCACCAATTATAATGGTGAACCATGCCCTTA
Source organism: Arenibacter algicola (assembly GCF_000733925.1). NCBI lineage: Bacteria > Pseudomonadati > Bacteroidota > Flavobacteriia > Flavobacteriales > Flavobacteriaceae > Arenibacter > Arenibacter algicola. Next base: position 1,727,870 of record NZ_JPOO01000003.1, on the reverse strand, counting down.
CAGGTAATTCCAATGTGGCAGGCGAAAATGGCTGGTGGACAACCTTGATAGGAGAGGGCAAATGTATAGATACCAAGAAATACACCATTCTTTGCTTTAATATACCAGGAAATGGGTACGACGGTTTTGTAATAGATAATTATAAGGATTTTGTTGCCAAGGACATAGCCAAGATTTTCCTTCTGGGACTGGAGGCCTTAAAAATAAGTAAGTTATATGCACTTATAGGTGGTTCTTTAGGTGGGGGTATCGCGTGGGAAATGGCGGCTATTGATCCTCACTTAACTGAGCATCTAATTCCGGTAGCATCTGATTGGAAGTCTACGGACTGGCTTATTGCCAATTGCCAGATTCAGGAGCAGTTTTTGGTGAACTCCAAGCAGCCCGTACATGATGCGCGTATGCATGCAATGCTATGTTATAGGACACCGGAATCCTTTAAGGAGCGTTTTAAAAGAAGCACCAACGAGGAACTTAAAGTCTTTAATGTAGAGAGTTGGCTAACGCACCATGGTAAAAAATTACAGGAACGTTTTCAATTGTCGGCCTATAAACTAATGAATCAACTGTTGAAGACTATTGATATCAATAGAAATGGGGAAGAGGCATTCATTAATCTTCAGAATAGTGATACCAATATCCATATCATTGGAGTAGATTCCGACCTTTTTTTTACTGCCCAGGAAAACAAGGATACCTTTAAGAAATTGGCCCAGGCCAACAGCAATGTCACTTATGGGGAAATACATTCCCTGCACGGGCACGATGCCTTCTTGATCGAATTCAATCAAATGGAGGAGTTGCTAAAGGGAGTTTTTGAGCGTAATGGAAGATCTAAAAAAGTCAAGGTCCTTAAATTTGGTGGCAAGTCATTGGCCAATGGAGAGGGCTTGGATACTGTACTTCAGATAATAACCGACAAGGTTACTGATGGTGAGAATATTGCCGTAGTGGTTTCTGCCAGGAACAAGGCTACGGACGAATTGGAAGCGATGCTGGACAAAGCGGCCAAGGGGTTGGATTATGTAAAGGATTTTGAAGAATTTGAAAAATATCAACAACACGCTTACGGTAATGTAAATCTCTCAGAGGAATTTAAGGGATTGGTAAAGTTATTTGAAGGTGTGGCATTGTTGGGAGATTATAGCCCTAAAATAAAAGATCAGGTTTTAGCTTTTGGAGAGTTGCTTTCGGCAAAATTGGTGACCAAATTACTAATTGGTAGAGGTGTCAATGCCAAGTTTATTGATTCCAGACAGCTCATTAAAACAGATTCCAACTTTGGGGACGCCAAAGTCTTGGAGACCCTGTCCAAGGAAAATGTAAAAAGTGAGTTTGGGAAATTGGATCTGGATGCCGTAGTTGTCACTACTGGTTTTATTGCATCCAATGAACTTAACGAAACAACCACCTTGGGTAGAAACGGAAGTAATTATTCCGCCGCCTTATTGGCCAATTACCTCAATGCCGAAGAGTTGCAGAACTATACCCATGTAGATGGTATATTTACGGCCAACCCTGATTTGGTTACAGAGGCCAAAAGAATTTCTGAACTTTCCTATAGTGAGGCCAATGAGTTGGCAAATTTTGGAACCAACATTCTGCATGCGAAGACTATTATTCCATTAATAGAAAAGAATATTCCACTGCGGATCCTAAATACCTTCAATAACGATAACGAGGGCACCTTGATCAGTGCCAAGACCAGTAAGGAAGGTATAAAATCCTTGTCCGTTATTGAAAATATGGCCTTGATCAATTTGGAAGGGCGCGGTTTATTGGGCAAGGTAGGGGTAGATGCCCGTATCTTTAGGACAATGGGCAATAATAACATAAGTGTTAGTATTATTTCCCAGGGGTCATCGGAAAGAGGTATTGGTTTGGTGGTCGACGCTAAAAATGCCGCTTTGGCCAAATCTTCTTTGGAAGAGGAATTTCAGACCGATTTCAAGCTACAGGATATAAACAATATTACCGTTATAGATCAAGTATCCGTTATTTCTATCGTAGGACAGGACTTGAGTACTTTTCACAAGCCTTTCAATGCGCTTATTAAAAACCAAGTGGTTCCCTTGTTGTTCAACAATACCGTTTCGGGAAAAAATGTGAGTCTGGTGGTAAAGAAATCAGATTTGCACAAGGCACTAAATGTAGTACACGGGCAGATATTTGGTATAAGCAAAAAAGTAAATTTGGCCATTTTTGGTCATGGAAATGTGGGGGGGACCCTCATTGATCAAATTCTTAAATCGAACAAAACCATCGAAAAAAGAAAGGGCATCCATATCAATGTTTTTGCAGTGGCCAATTCTAAAAAGGTGCTTTTGAATAAAAACGGCATTTCCAAAAATTGGAAAAGCTCCATGGAAAAAAAGGCAGTACCTTACGAGTTAGACGATATATTTAAATATGCCAAGGACAATCATTTGGAGAACCTTATTGCGGTAGACAATACTGCCAATGAAGAATTTGTGGCCTCTTATTTTGATTTTGTGGACAATGGTTTCGACTTGGTGTCGTCCAATAAGATTGCCAATACCTTGCGCTTTGATTATTATCAGCTGCTGAGGGAGGAACTGGCCAAGCATCAAAAGCAATATTTATATGAAACTAATGTAGGTGCGGGATTGCCGTTGATAGACACTATTAAATTGTTACATCTTTCAGGAGAGAATATTACAAGGATAAAAGGGGTGTTCTCTGGATCCTTAAGCTATATCTTCAACACTTTTTCGGAAAAGGATGCCTTGTTCTCGGAAATTTTGAAAGAAGCCATGGATTTGGGGTATACAGAACCGGATCCACGCGAAGACCTTTCCGGCAATGATGTGGGCAGGAAATTATTGATTTTGGCCAGGGAGCTGGATCTTAGCAATGAGTTTTCGGACATTCTCATTGAAAATTTAATCCCGGAATCTTTGCAGGATGGTGATGTAAAGGGCTTTTTGGAGCGATTGGATATCTTGGATGAAAAGTTTAGCAAGATAAAGAATTCACAAAAACCAGATCATGTTCTGCGTTATGTAGGGGATCTATCCGGTGACCTACAGAAGGAAAAAGGGAAATTGGAGGTAAAGTTGATTTCGGTTCCCAAAGAAAGCGCGCTCGGACAGATAAAGGGGTCCGATTCCATCATTGAAATATATACGGAGTCTTATGGGCAGCATCCATTGGTTATACAAGGCGCAGGTGCTGGAGCTGCGGTAACTGCCAGAGGTGTTTTTGGGGATATATTGCGTATTGCGGAAAAAGGATAAGTTTTGTGGCTCAGCCACCAAGGAATGCTGTGGATTGAGCGTAGTCGAAATCGGTTAGAGTTGAAAGGGAAAGAATTTGAATGTGGCTTCGGCTCCGCCTGTCTGCCGACCTTTAGATTTGTATTATAAATATAATCTATAATAATGTTGAAAAGAGGGGGTCCGGGGGAGACTCATAACTTTTAAAATGTTCATAAATTTAATGTAAAACAAAAAAGAACGGGGTGAACTTTCCTGCCGCAAAGGTTTGTGACCTATTGCCTGTATCAGTCCCCGTTCTTCTAACCGGTTGCCAAGAACCATATAGGATTTCAGCCAGATCTTTTAAAGGTCTTAGTTTAGGCAACCATATTAAAACATTATAAAATTATGAAAATAAAAGATGTAATCGGTATCGATGCCAGTAAATTGACACTGGATTGTTGCCTTCACAAAAGTGGGGCCCAAGAGGTTTTTGAAAATACTCCCGAAGCTATCGTGTTTTTGGTGGATTGGTCTATAAAAATTAGTGGCCTGGCCAAAAATGAGCTTTTGTTCGTTTTTGAGCACACGGGCCTTTACACCCATCAACTTGTCCGTTATCTGAGCGAACAGGGCTATTACTTTCTCTTGGTCCCTGGGCTGGAGATCAAACGGTCCCTGGGCATTGCCAGGGGGAAGGATGATAGAGCGGATGCAAAACGTATCGCCCTTTACGGATATCGCATCCGGGAAGAGGCAAGGCCCTATCAAATGCCAAAGGAATCTTTGATAAGCCTGAAACGGTTGATGTCCATGCGCAGAAAACTGGTTTCACAGCGCGCAGGGCATATTGCCACTCTAGGGGAACAAATAAGAGTGCTGAACAATGATCTGGGGCCCATATTGCTACAGGTACAGCGCGATATTATCGGGGTACTGGATGTGCAGATAACCAAAATAGAAAAAGAACTCGATAGGCTTATCGAGCAGGATCCAGAACTGCAGATTATATATCGGTTATTGGTCAGCATCAAGGGCATCGGAGCGGTAACGGCCCGGTTCATGATCGTTCATACCGTTGGCTTCACAGCTTTTAAATCGTGGAGGAAATTCGCCTCCTATTGTGGCATTGCCCCTTTTCCCAACAGATCGGGGACCAGTATAAGGGGAAGGACCAAGGTAAGCCAACTGGCCAATAAGGAAGGCAAGACATTGCTGAATCTTTGCGCCGGTTCCGCCATTCAATGTAATCCAGAGATGAAGGCCTATTATACCCGAAGAATAGATGCGGGAAAAAATAAAATGAGTACCCTGAATATAATAAGAAACAAATTATTGGCCAGGGCATTTGCAGTAGTGGTAAGAGGGACACCGTATGTCAACACCATGGGGTATATATCCTGAACTATAGAAAAAATTTATGAGAAAAAATTTGTTTTAACCATAGGATACAGGCAGGCTCAGCCACCGGGGAAATGTCCTAGATTGAGAGGTAGAGATTATGCGTTTTGGAGATAAAACAGTTTTAATTATATATAAAGTGTGAGAGGTTTCCTCTACATATTGGAATGCTCAGATGGGAGTTATTATTGTGGTAGTACGGTAGATTTGGACAAAAGGTTGAAGGAACACAATACAGGGAAAGGTGCTAACCATACTAAGAAGAGACTTCCTGTTAGGTTGGTTTACGTAGAGGAATATGATAGGATTGATAAAGCATTTTATCGTGAAAAGCAAATCCAAGGTTGGAGTCGTGACAAAAAAGAGGTGTTGATAAGCGGGGATTTGGCTAAATTAAATGGCCTTGCCGAATGTAAAAATGAAACCCACTTTAAGTATTATATTGAAGAGAAGAACAAGTCGTAAGTGAATTGTGGCTTCGGCTCCGCTCAGCCACCAAGGAATGCTGGAGATTGAGCGTAGTCGAAATCGGTGAGAGTTGAAAGGGAAAGAATTTGAACGTGGCTTCGGCTCCGCCTGTCTGCCGACAGCCAGGCTCAGCCAACTTTGTGGTTCGGAGATAAAGTTGAGCGATAAGAAGTGTGCCGAGGCCAATTGCTATGATTGACAACGGCAGATAAAAGAATTAGATAGATCAGAAATAATGAAGAAGAATTTTAAATTTGAAACGGAAGCTATACGCACCCAAACAGAGCGCACCCAATTTTTGGAGCATTCCACACCTATGTATTTAACCTCTAGTTTTATCTTCGAGGATGCGGAAGATATGAGGGCTTCCTTCGCGGAGGAAAAGGAACGCAATATTTATTCAAGATATAGCAATCCCAATTCTTCCGAGTTTATAGAAAAGGTTTGCAAGATGGAAGGGGCCGAGGATGGTTTTGCCTTTGCATCGGGTATGGCGGCGGTGTTTTCCACTTTTGCTGCTCTGTTGGACAGTGGGGACCATATCATTTCTTCTAGAAGTATATTTGGGTCTACCCATAGTCTGTTTACTCAATTTTTTCCAAAATGGAATGTTTCAACCAGCTACTTCAAGATAGATGAGTTGGATAAATTGGAGGAATTGGTCACTCCTAAAACTAAAATTATCTATGCGGAAACTCCAACCAATCCTGGAGTGGATGTTTTGGACCTGGAGGAATTGGGCAAGTTTGCCAAAAAACACAATTTGATCTATATAATAGATAATTGTTTTGCTTCGCCCTATTTACAGCAACCTATTAAGTATGGGGCCGATTTAGTCATCCATTCTGGAACAAAATTAATGGATGGTCAAGGAAGGGTTTTGGCCGGTATTACAGTTGGTAACAAAGCTTTAATAGATAAAGTGTATCGTTTTTCCAGGATCACAGGTCCTTCTTTATCTCCGTTTAATGCCTGGGTGCTATCCAAAAGTTTGGAGACTTTGGCATTGCGCGTAGATAAACATTGTGACAATGCACTGAGGCTGGCCGAATTCCTGGAAGGTAACCCCAAGGTTAATTGGGTGAAATATCCCTTTTTAAAATCACATCCCAAATACGAAGTGGCCAAGAAACAGATGAAGGCAGGGGGCTGTGTTGTAGCTTTTGAAGTAAAGGGAGGGGTTGAAGCCGGACAAAAATTCTTCAATGCTATAAAAATGTTGTCATTGTCCGCTAATTTAGGGGACTCAAGAAGTATAGTCACACACCCTGCGTCTACAACGCATAGTAAATTGTCCGTGGAGGAAAGAATGGCATCCGGAATAACGGATGGTATGGTACGGGTTTCGGTAGGCTTGGAGCATATAGATGATATCATTGCGGATATTGAACAAGCACTGGGATAGGCTATTTTTTAGTGAGCTTGAAGTGGTGCCCAAGCTGTTTTTGTAAAAATGAGGCATGTCTTATTGCGAATGTTAATTTTCCTTATCTTCGCTTCATGCTTTCCAAAAAGACAAAATACGGATTAAAGGCGCTGACCTTCTTGGCGGCACAAAAAGGACGTTCCCCTGTTCAGATTTCTGAAATAGCCAAACATGAGAACATTTCCCAAAAGTTTCTGGAGAGTATTCTTCTCACTTTGAGAAAAACAGGACTTCTCGGTTCCAAAAAAGGAAAAGGTGGAGGCTATTACCTTATTAAGGAACCCAAGGATATTCCAATTACTACGGTCATGAGGGTGCTGGAAGGTCCTATCGCTATGGTTCCCTGTGTAAGTTTAAACTTCTACGAGAAATGTGAGGACTGTCCCGATGAGGCCAGCTGTTCCGTACATAAATTGATGCTACAGGTCAGGGACAGTACCCTTGAGGTCTTTAAGAACAATACGCTTGCCGATCTGGTACCCTAGGGGATAAGCAATAATTTTTAGGTTGGTGTTTTGGTTTATGCTTCAATTTGGTTAGAAGCATTAATAATCTTCAAAATTCAAGCGAAATTTTATTAATCTACTAAATTTATAGGGTAAGTTGAATTTTAACATTATTTTTTTATGGTGGTTTGCAAAATATTTCTATTTTTGCTTACTCTATTAAATCGATAGGGTAATAAATTTAAGTTTTTTGTCATATGATTGCTGAACAATTAATTGCAAATAATAACTCAAGTACTGTCACTAAAAGCTATAAGGCGGATAAGACTTCCGAAAATCCTAAAAGGAGTATTGCCAAATCTATTAGTTGGAGAATTATTGGAACCTTGGATACCATTCTTATTTCTTGGATCGTTACCGGGACATTGTCAGTTGCATTTTCAATAGGTGTTGTAGAGTTGTTTACCAAGATGTTGTTGTATTTCTTTCATGAAAGAATCTGGAACAAGATTAATTGGGGAAAATAAAAAGGCAAAATTCAAAGTAATTAAAGATTTGAGGACAATGGCATATACAGAGGAGCAAATACACAAATTAAATCAACAATTTAAAGGTATACCACCAGAAGAAATAATTTCCTGGGCAATACAGTCTGCCAAGAATCCATTGGTAACCACAAATTTCCGTCCATATGAAGTGGCTATTTTGCATGCGGTGACGGATGTATCCCCTCATATCCCTGTTGTTTGGTGCGATACTGGTTATAATACGCCCAATACCTACAAGCATGCCGAAGAGCTGATTGCAAGATTACATTTGAATGTAAAATTATATGTACCCAAACAAACTTCCTCTCATAGGGATGCCATAATGGGAATTCCTGGGATTGATGATCCAAGGCATCAGCTTTTTACGGAGCAGGTGAAATTGGAGCCGTTTAGAAGGGCTATGGAGGAGCATAAGCCAGATGTTTGGTTTACGAACCTAAGACAAGGTCAAACAGCTTTGAGGGATTCTTTGGATATTCTAAGTTTAAGTAGGGACGGGGTTTTGAAGGTGAGTCCTTTTTACCATTATAGCGATAGTCAGTTGGATGCCTACCTCAAGGATAGGAATTTGCCCAATGAACATAAATATTTTGACCCCACCAAGGTTTTGGAAAACCGGGAATGTGGATTACATACCTAAGAAAATAATATTAACAATTGGTGAACTATTCCTTTAGGGGAAGCCAATTAAATACAGAATTATTGTGAGCATTGTAGAATCAGAATTGGAAACATTAGTAGGCGTGAACGAATCGACTGAATTGGAAGTATTGAACAATAATGCTTTGGAGAACGAAGCTATTTATATTTTAAGGGAAGTTGCGGCCCAGTTTGAAAAGCCTGTGTTGCTGTTTTCGGGGGGTAAGGATTCCATTACTTTGGTGAGATTGGCCCAGAAGGCCTTTTATCCGGCTAAGATACCTTTCCCTTTAATGCATATAGATACCGGACATAATTTTCCTGAGACCATTGCCTTTAGGGATAAATTGGTCAAGGAATTGGGAGTGGAGTTAATTGTACGTAATGTTCAAGATTCCATAGATCAAGGAAAAGTGGTCGAGGAAACGGGTAAATACTCCAGTAGGAATATGTTGCAGACCACCACTTTGTTGGATGCCATTGAGGAATTTAAATTTGATGCCTGTATTGGTGGAGCAAGAAGGGATGAGGAAAAGGCACGTGCCAAAGAACGTATCTTCTCCGTTCGTGACGATTTTGGTCAGTGGGATGAGAAAAATCAGCGTCCAGAATTGTTCGACATGTTGAACGGTCAGATTGAGTTGGGACAGAACGTAAGGGTTTTTCCAATTAGTAACTGGACGGAATTGGATGTTTGGAGCTATATCCAAAAAGAGGAAATAGAAATACCTTCCATCTATTTTGCCCATAAGAGAAAGATATTCCTAAGGGACGGATTTATATGGTCGGCAGAAGATGATGTGGTTTTCCGTGCTGAAGATGAAAAAGTGGAGGAACGTATGGTTCGTTTTAGAACTGTAGGGGATATGAGTTGTACTTCCGCGGTGCTTTCCCATGCAGATACCATTGAAAAGGTAGTAGGGGAAATTAGGGAATCCAAGATATCCGAAAGGGGAGCAAGGATAGACGACAAGCGTTCCGAAGCCGCAATGGAGAAAAGAAAACAACAAGGATACTTTTAAAGTCGGCATTTGAAGCAGATTGACAATTAAAATAATGTCAACAAAATCTAACGCCAAATACAAAACACAAAAGAAATGGAAGTACTAAAAATAGCAACAGCAGGAAGTGTAGATGACGGTAAAAGTACCTTGATCGGAAGATTGCTTTACGATACCAAATCGCTTACCGATGATAAGTTGGAAGCCATTGAAAAAACATCTAAGCAGAAAGGATATGACTATCTGGATTTCTCGTTGGCCACAGATGGCTTGGTAGCGGAAAGGGAACAGGGAATAACTATAGATGTGGCGCATATCTATTTCTCCACGCCTAACAAGAGTTATATTATAGCGGACACTCCTGGTCACGTGGAGTATACCCGTAACATGGTTACCGGTGCCTCTACCTCCCAAGCGGCCATTATATTGATCGATGCCAGAAAAGGAGTTATTGAGCAGACCAACAGACACTTTTTTATCAATAATTTATTAAGGATAAAAGATGTTATTGTAGCCATAAATAAAATGGACTTGGTTGATTTTTCGGAAGAAAGATATAATGAGATCAAGGCCGATTTTGAGCAATTGATGAGCAAGCGCGATTACCAGGATCAGAAAATTACCTTTATCCCGGTTAGTGCGCTTAAAGGGGACAATGTGGTAAACAGATCAGAAAAAATGGCTTGGTACAAAGGTCAGACCCTATTGGAGCATTTTGAGGAATTGGATAGAAAGGATATCTACAACGTTGGTACCCCTAGATTCCCGGTTCAGTATGTGATACGTCCCAAAACCGATGAATTCCACGATTTTAGAGGATTTGCTGGAAAAGTGTATGGCGGTGAACTAAGTGTTGGGGACGAAGTAGTGGTATTGCCATCTATGACCAGATCCAAGATCAAGGATATTTATTTTTACGATAAGAAGTATAAAACGGCAACCAGACGTTCTTCGGTAACCATTACCTTAGAGGATGAGATCAATGTGAGTAGGGGAGATATGTTGGTGAAGGCAGGTGACTTGCCTACTATCGACAAGCAATTTACCGCTACTGTTTCATGGATGGATTCCCAAAAATTGACCGTGGGAGGTAAATATGTAGTGCAACATGGTGTAAATAAGGTTTTGGCCAAGGTCGAGAACATTCACCATAAGATTCATCCGGATTACTCTGGCATAGATACATCAATCACTGCTTTGGGAATGAACGATATTGCACAGGTTACTTTTAGATTGAACAAGCCTATTTTTTATGATTCCTTCAAGAATCACAGAACCAATGGCTCTTTTATCCTAATAGATAATCAAACCAATACAACGGCCGGGGTTGGGTTTATAAATTAATCCTCCTTCCAGCCTCAAGGGGATGGAGTTGTTGTCAATTTAACCTATTAATCCTATGGGATAAAGGTTTTAAAAGAATTTAATAATCATTTTGAATAAAAAATATAAGTAGCATGCGGACTTTCAGAACAGAAGTGGAAAACCCGGTTGTAGAACAGGACATCATAGCATTGGAAGCTAAGATCCGTGAATTTCAAGGCGGTAATTTGGACGAGGAGAAATTCCGTAGCCTTAGGTTGGCCAGGGGAATTTACGGGCAAAGACAACCTGGGGTCCAAATGATTCGTATAAAGCTGCCCTATGGGAAGGTTAGCTCCCAACAGCTTAGGAGGATTTGTGATGTTTCGGAGGAATATTCTACCGGTCGACTTCATATTACCACCCGTCAGGATATTCAGATCCATTACGTGGATATCAACCGTACACCGGAATTATGGGCACAGTTGGAACAGGATGATATTACGATAAGGGAGGCCTGTGGAAATACGGTTCGTAACGTAACGGCCAGTGAAACTGCCGGTATAGATGTAAAGGAACCTTTTGATGTTTCCCCATATGCACATGCACTTTTTCAATACTTTTTAAGAAACCCTATAAGTCAGGAGATGGGAAGGAAGTTTAAGGTTTCCTTTTCTGCCTCCGATGAGGATACCGGTCTTTCCTACATGCACGACCTTGGCTTTATTGCCAAGATTGAAAATGGAGTAAGAGGCTTTAAGGTGCTTTTGGGTGGTGGATTGGGATCGCAGCCCCGCCATGCTGATGTAATCTACTCTTTTCTTCCTACAGACCAGATTATTCCTTTGATGGAAGGTGTGGTACGTGTTTTTGACCGTTTTGGAGAAAGAAAGAGTAGGGCAAAGGCAAGAATGAAATTCTTAATTAAGGATATTGGCCTGGACGGATTTAAGCAATTGTTGGAAGAGGAGAAATTGGCAATCCCTGTCCAAACATATGCAATAGATGCAGATGCCTATCCAGAAGTAAATATTGCGGAGAATGATGCTCCTGAAGTAACTATTAAGGATCAAAAGGCATTTGAAAAATGGAAGGCCACAAACTTGGTTCCCCAAAAACAACAGGGATATGTTGCTATTGGAATAAAAGTACTATTGGGGGATTTTTATATTGAAAAGGCCAGACAATTGGCTGATTTGGTGGAAAAATATGCTGCAAGTGAAATTAGGTTGAGCCTGCGCCAAAATATATTGATTCCTTACGTTAAGGAATCCTTGGTATCCTTCTTTTACCAAGAACTGGAAAAATTAGGATTTGCCGAAATTGGTTATAACACGGCATTGGACATTACCGCCTGTCCAGGAACGGATACCTGTAATTTGGGTATTGCCAGTAGTACAGGGATTGCTGATGAATTGGAAAGGGTAATTAAAGCAGAATACCCACACTATATAGATAGCCCGGATGTGGTTATTAAAATAAGTGGATGTATGAATGCCTGTGGCCAGCACAATATGGCCAATATTGGTTTTCAGGGAATGTCCGTGAGAACAAAGGATAAGTTGGTGGCCCCTGCACTTCAAGTACTTTTGGGAGGTGGTAATTTAGGAGATGGAAATGGTCGCTTTGCGGATAAGGTTATTAAGATACCTAGTAAGAGGGGACCTGAATCTTTGAGACTTATTTTAAATGATTACGATGCAAACGGGAATGGAAAGCCTTTTGTAGAATATTACGAGGAAAAGGGTCAAATGTATTTCTATGATTTTCTAAAGCCCTTGTCAGATGTTGACAACCTAACGGCATCCGATTTTATTGATTGGGGAACCTCGGAAAAATATGAACAAGCCATTGGTATTGGGGAATGTGCCGGGGTAGTAATAGATTTAATAGCCACTTTGTTGTTTGACAGTGAGGAAAAGATTGAAACAGCAAAACTGAATTTGGAAGAGGAGAAATGGGCAGCCAGTATCTATCATTCCTATTCATCAATGGTAAATACGGCCAAGGCTTTATTGACTGCCGAAAATACCAAGGTAAATACGCACATCAGTATTATAAAGGATTTTGATGAGTTGTTTGTGGCGTCCGGTAAATTTAAATTGGATCAAAGCTTTGAAAAAATGGTACTTCAATTAAATCAGAATGCGCCTACCGAAGCCTTTGCAAAAGCTTATTTAAAGGATGCCGAAGAGTTTTTGGCCAATGTAGAGGCTTATAGAAAATTAGAATTGACAAACGTATAACAATGATTAATAAGGTAAATGATATTCACGTTGATGCCACAGTGGTAATTCCTGATTCCAATCAGGAATCCATGAGCCATGGACAGTTAACCGTAGTAGGTGCTGGACCAGGCGATGTGGAGCTGATAACGCTAAAGGCCATAAAGGCCTTGCAGGCGGCAGACGTGGTACTGTACGACGCCCTTGTGGACGTAGCCTTATTGGAGTATGCGCCTAATGCCGAACATATTTTTGTTGGGAAGAGGAAAGGATGCTACGCTTATCAGCAGGAGCAGATAAACGATCTTATTGTTAGCAGGGCCAAAACCCATGGGCATGTAGTCCGATTAAAAGGCGGGGATCCCTTTGTTTTTGGTAGAGGAGCAGAAGAAATGGAATATGCGGCCAGTAAGGGTGTGAAAGTGGCCATGGTGCCCGGAATTTCTTCTTCGGTTGCCGTACCGGCATCCCAAAACATTCCCGTTACCAAAAGAGGTGCAGCGGAAAGTTTTTGGGTAATTACCGGTACGACCAAAGAGCATAAGTTGTCCACAGATGTTGCCTTGGCAGCTAAATCCAATGCCACAATAGTCATTTTGATGGGGATGGGAAAACTAGCGGAGATCGTAGAGCTTTTTAAATTGGAGGGTAAGGCAGATATGCCAATTGCAATAATTCAAAACGGTACTCGTGAGGATGAAAAGTTGGGTATTGGCACCATAGATACCATTGAACAAATCGTGGTCGAGCGCCAATTGAGCAACCCGGCGATTATAGTGGTGGGAGAAGTTGTAAAACACAGATCGGCGGTATTGAATTATGCCCAAACATTAGAAGTACACCCACAGGTGTTATAAATAATAAAGAAAAGTACCTATCTAAAATAGTTTAGGATTTAAGGGTACAATTATAAATTAGGAATTAATCAAAGTAGTATGATAAAGACAGATATACTTATTATTGGAGCGGGTCCAACAGGGTTGTTCACGGTTTTTGAAGCGGGATTGTTGAAATTGAAGACGCATCTTATAGATGCCTTGCCCCAACCTGGGGGCCAATGTTCGGAAATTTATCCTAAGAAGCCTATTTATGATATTCCAGCATTCCCTGAAATTCTTGCCGGAGATTTGGTTAAGAATCTAATGCAACAGATTCAACCTTTCGAACCTGGGTTTACTTTGGGCGAGAGAGCCGAAACTTTGGATAAATTGGATGATGGATCCTTTGTGGTAACTACTAATAAAGGAACAAAACATCATGCTCCCGTAGTAGTAATTGCTGGGGGATTGGGTTCTTTTGAGCCTAGAAAACCTTTAATTCCGAATTTGGTAGATTTTGAGGATAAGGGTGTAGCATATATTATTAAGGATCCTGAAGTGTACAGGGATAAGAAAGTGGTTATTTCCGGAGGTGGTGATTCTGCCTTGGATTGGGCTATATTCCTGTCCGATGTGGCTGCTGAAGTATCTTTGGTGCACAGAAGAAATGAGTTCAGGGGAGCCTTGGATTCCGTGGAAAAGGCTGCCGATTTGGCCAAGCTGGGTAAAATTAAACTATTTACGGAAGCAGAAGTGGTTAAATTGTACGGAGACGATAATTTGGAAGCCGTTGTAGTAAAGCACAATGATGAGGCCAAAGGCGAAACCTATGTGGAAGCGGATAATTTTATTCCTTTGTTCGGACTTTCCCCAAAATTGGGTCCAATAGGCGACTGGGGGCTTGAAATAGAGAAAAATGCTATTAAAGTTAACAACGCCTACGATTATCAGACCAATATTCCTGGGGTTTATGCTATTGGGGATGTAAACACCTATCCTGGCAAGCTTAAATTAATTTTGTCCGGGTTCCATGAAGCTGCTGTGATGTGTCAGAGTGCATACCAGTTGATTAATCCTGGAAAGCGTTATGTAATGAAATATACCACTGTTGGAGGGGTAGAAGGATTTGACGGTAGCAAGAAGGAAGCTAAAAAAGAAGTAGTTCAAAGTATTTTGGCTTAATAACCATTTTACCAATATTTTAACCTGCCAGGTCTTAAAATCTGGCAGGTTTCATTTTTACACTATTCCCGTGAATTTATATTTTAGAAGTATTAAAATAAAGTAGTGTTTCCTTGCTTTTAAGGGCACTGATGCGTTACTTTGCACTTAGTTCATTATCAATTTGAAACGTTATCAAGAAAGGCGGAGGGACTAGACCCGGTGAAGCCTTAGCAACCCTTTTTCGTAGTCGGTATCTATCGCGAAGAATAAAGAAGGTGCTACGTTCTAATCCTATGTTTTATTCTATTTGTCTGGAATTTAATTTAGGAATAGATAACATAAAGAAAGACGCAGGTCCAAAACTTTTCCTTACTTGATTTTATTAATTTATTTGATACCTATAACAGGGTTGTTATACTTTGTTTTTCGGGTGTCAATTTTCTAATTTTGTGGTCCCAAAAAGTTTGGGCCATATGTGATGGTATCTTTGTTTGTTCTAAAGCGGGCAAACATTTTTGAAAACTAATATGAAGAATATTCAGGACGTACTCAAGGAAAGGATTTTGGTGTTGGATGGTGCCATGGGGACCATGCTTCAACGGCATAAGTTTACGGAGGAAGATTTTAGGGGAGAACGATTTAAGGATTGGGAACATCCCTTACAGGGAAATAATGACCTATTGTCCCTTACCCAGCCGGAAGCTATCGCTGAGGTACACCGTCTGTATTTTGCAGCTGGGGCCGACATAGTTGAAACCAATACTTTTTCCGGCACTACCATTGCTATGGCAGACTATCATATGGAAGATCTGGTCTACGAATTAAATTATGAGTCGGCTAGAATAGCAAAGGCTGTCGCTGATGAATTTACGGCCAAAGAACCTAATAAACCGCGTTTTGTAGCGGGGAGTATTGGGCCTACCAATAAAACGGCCAGTATGTCTCCGGATGTAAATGATCCCGGTTTCAGAGGAGTTTCTTTTGATGAATTAAGGGTGGCTTATAAACAGCAGGTGGAGGCCCTCTTGGACGGAGGTGTGGATATTTTATTGGTAGAGACTATTTTTGATACCTTAAATGCCAAGGCTGCTTTATTTGCCATTGAAGAGGTAAAGGAAGAAAGAAATATAGATGTCCCCATAATGGTGAGCGGTACTATAACCGATGCTTCCGGTAGAACCTTATCCGGCCAAACCGCTGAAGCCTTTTTGATATCCATAAGCCATATACCCATTTTGTCCGTAGGATTCAACTGTGCCTTGGGGGCTAGTCAGTTAGTGCCCCATTTAGAGGTGCTCTCCAGTAAAACGGAGCATGCCGTTTCTGCACATCCCAATGCGGGATTGCCAAATGCTTTTGGGGAATATGATGAAACACCGGAGGAAATGGCGGCACAGATAAAGGAATATGCCGAAAAAGGCTTGGTAAATATAGTTGGCGGATGTTGTGGCACCACTCCCGAACATATAAAGGCAATGGCCGATGTGGTTAAGGATTATTCCCCTAGAATTCTAAATACCTTAGAAGCGCATAACCAATGATACCTAGCAAGCAGATTGTTATAGAAGCTGGGAATAGGGTTGCACCCTTTGTTCATAGAACACCGGTGCTCACTTCCCGCTTACTCAATGAAATGGCAGGGTCGGAAGTTTTCTTTAAATGCGAGAACCTTCAAAAAATGGGTGCTTTTAAAATGCGGGGCGCTATCAATGCCATTCAACAATTAAGTGAGGCCCAAAAAAAGGCAGGTGTGGTAACCCATTCATCCGGAAATTTTGGTCAGGCCTTGGCTTTGGCGGCCAAGAATTTAGGGGTGAATGCCTATATAGTAATGCCATCCAGTGCCCCGGCCGTAAAAATTGAGGCAGTGAAATCTTATGGAGGGTTGGTTACCATTACGGAGCCTACCTTGGAGGCCAGGGAAAAATCGGCAGCAAACATAGTTGCGGAAAAGGGAGCTGTATTTTTACATCCATCCAATGACATGAATGTAATTGTGGGGCAAGGTACAGCGGCATTGGAACTATTGCAGGATCAACCAGGTTTGGAGTATATTATGAGCCCGGTAGGTGGCGGTGGGCTTATTGCCGGTACGGCATTGGCAGCCCATTATTTAGGGAGCAATTGCAGGGTTATAGGTGGTGAGCCAATGGAAGTGGATGACGCTTATAGAGCTTTTAAGAGTGGGAAAATAGAGTACAATACATCAACAGACACCATTGCGGACGGACTTAAAACTAACTTAGGGGATATAAATTTTCCCATTATCATGGAATTGGTCTCTGATATAATTAGAGTGGAGGAGGGTGAAATTGTCAATGCCATGAAGTTGATTTGGGAGCGGATGAAGTTGGTAATAGAACCGTCAAGTGCGGTGCCTTTTGCTGCCTTGTTAAAGGAAAGGGAAAAGTTTAAAAATAAAAAGGTGGGGATCATACTCTCAGGAGGCAATGTAGAACTATCAAATTTGCCATTTTAAAGACATAGTTTGGTGTTTTTAATGTCGAGGTCAATATAAAAATAATGAGCAATACAACGGATAAGGAACAACATAGTACAAAACGGTTTTTAAAACTCTCCGGTTTGGAACCTTTGGTGATTACCCCAGAAAGCAATTTTGTAAATGTAGGGGAGCGTACCAATGTGGCTGGTTCCAAAAAATTTCTTCGACTCATCAAGGAGGAGAAGTTTGAAGAGGCATTGGATATAGCTCGCGAACAGGTAGAAGGTGGGGCTCAGATCATTGACGTTAATATGGACGATGGTCTTATTGATGGCAAAGAGGTTATGGTAAAGTTCTTGAACCTTATTGTGGCCGAACCGGATATTGCCCGGGTCCCTATCATGATAGATAGCTCTAAATGGGAGATCATAGAAGCAGGTCTACAGGTAGTGCAAGGAAAATGTGTGGTGAATTCCATAAGTCTCAAGGAAGGGGAGGAAGAGTTTATTAAGCACGCCAAATTAATTAGGCGTTACGGGGCTGCGGTTATTGTAATGGCCTTTGATGAGGTAGGGCAGGCCGATAATTATGAAAGGCGCTTGGAAATATCCAAACGCTCTTATGATATTTTGGTGAATAAGGTTGGGTTCCCGCCAGAGGATATAATCTTTGATCTAAATATTTTCCCCGTGGCCACTGGAATGGACGAGCATAAGTTAAACGCGCTCGACTTTATAAAGGCCACCGCATGGGTAAAGGAAAATTTGCCTTTTTGTAGTGTTAGTGGAGGGGTAAGTAATGTGTCCTTTAGCTTTAGGGGGAATAATCCCGTAAGGGAGGCAATGCACTCCGTATTTTTGTATCATGCTATAAAGGCGGGTATGAATATGGGAATTGTAAACCCAAGTATGTTGGAGGTCTATGATGATATTCCCAAGGACCTTTTGGAGCATGTAGAGGATGTAATCCTCAACCGAAGGGAAGACGCCACGGAGCGATTATTGGATTTTGCAGAAACCGTAATTGGTAAGGAGAAGGAAAATAAGATAGATCTTTCCTGGAGGGAAGAACCCTTACAAAATAGGATTACCCGTGCCTTGGTCAAGGGAATAGATCAATATATTGTAGAGGATGTAGAAGCGGCCCGTTTAAGTGTTAAAGCACCTATAGAAGTGATCGAAGGGCATTTGATGACCGGAATGAACGTGGTAGGGGATCTTTTTCAAAGTGGTAAGATGTTCTTACCCCAGGTGGTAAAATCGGCCCGGGTCATGAAAAAGGCCGTTGCCTATCTATTGCCTTTCATTGAAGAGGAAAAACTTAAGAATCCACTTCCTGAAGGAAGCAGCTCGTCTGCGGGAAAAATACT
Source organism: Arenibacter algicola (assembly GCF_000733925.1). NCBI lineage: Bacteria > Pseudomonadati > Bacteroidota > Flavobacteriia > Flavobacteriales > Flavobacteriaceae > Arenibacter > Arenibacter algicola. The sequence goes on along the minus strand of NZ_JPOO01000003.1, from coordinate 1,709,402 downwards.
CATGGCTACCGTAAAAGGGGATGTGCACGATATAGGAAAAAATATTGTAAGTGTGGTCCTTGCCTGTAATAACTACGAGATAGTAGATTTGGGGGTAATGGTTCCCCCAGAGAAGATTATTAATGCTGCCAAAGAAGAGAAAGTGGATATTATAGGGTTGAGCGGTCTTATAACCCCATCCCTGGATGAGATGGTCTTTTTGGCCAAGGAAATGCAGCGACAAAATTTTACCGTTCCCTTGCTAATCGGGGGTGCTACCACCAGTAAGGCACATACGGCGGTTAAAATTGACCCTCAGTATAAGAGTGCAGTGGTGCACGTAAATGATGCTTCAAGGGCGGTTACAGTGGTGGGCGACCTTCTGCAAAAGGAATCGTCCAATAAGTATAAGGAAAATATTAAATTGGACTATGCCGATTTTAGGCAAAAATTCCTGAATAGGGGCAAGCACAAGGAGTATTTAACCTTGGAGGAGGCTAGGAAAAATAAATATCAGTTGGATTGGACAAAGGCCGAAATCGTGGAGCCCAAGACTTTGGGCATCCAAATGATCGAGGATTTTGATTTAAGGGAATTGGTGCCTTATATAGATTGGTCCCCTTTCTTTAGAAGTTGGGAACTGCATGGCAAGTATCCGGATATTTTGGAAGATGAGATAGTTGGTAAACAGGCAACCGAGCTTTTTGCAGATGCCAAGGCAATGATGAAGAAGATTTTGGACGGTAAGCTATTTAAGGCAAAGGCTATTTTTGGACTGTTTCCCGCCAATACGATTAATGATGATGATATAGCCCTTACCCATAACGGGGAAGAATATATTTTCAGGACTTTGCGTCAACAGGCTAAAAAATATGTGGGGAAACCTAATTTTGCACTGTCTGATTTTATTGCCCCCAAAGAAAGTGGTCTGCAGGATTATATTGGTTGTTTTTGTGTGTCCACAGGCTTTGGAACAGATGAACTGGCAGATGGTTACCGCAAAAATTTGGATGATTATAACAGTATAATGGTCAAGGCACTCGCAGACCGATTTGCCGAGGCGTTTGCAGAGTATTTGCACAAGGAGGTAAGGATCGACCATTGGGGTTACGCCGCTGATGAAGGACTTAGCAATGAGGAGCTGATCAAGGAATCCTACGTTGGTATTAGGCCTGCGCCAGGTTATCCTGCCTGTCCGGACCACTTGGAAAAGTTAACGTTGTGGGAATTGATGGAAGTGAAGGAAAAGATTGGGGTGGAATTGACAGATAGTTTGGCCATGTGGCCTGCAGCCAGTGTAAGTGGTTATTATTTTGGCAACCCAGAGGCTCGGTATTTTGGGGTAGGTAAAATAAAGGAAGACCAAGTGGCCGACTTTGCAGCAAGGAAAGGGATGTCCTTGGAAGAGGCAACCCGATGGTTGGCACCCAATATAGCCGATGATTAGGGGCCTGCAAGGTTTTTTTTTAACCTTGTAGGTATCGAAGAGAAGGAGATAGGTGCCCAATGCCGGCAAAGTTAGACCTGCAAGGTTGTTGTTTTGTCCTGCAAGGTTTTTTTTAACCTTGTAGGTCTCGAAGAGAAGGAGATTGGTGTCCAATGCTCAATGCTGGCAAAGTTAGACCTGCAAGGTTTCCAAAACCTTGTAGGTCTTGGCCTCGAAAGAAGAAGAAAGAATAGGTAAAGTTGGGTTGAAGTTGGATATTCCTTGCAGCAGGGATAGGAACGATATCTTTTTTATGACTTTGGAATAAAAAAATTAAGTGGATAGCCCGGCCACAAACCGACAGAAAGGAGTGTTTGTGGGCTGCCATAATAAAATAGAATCGAAAATAAGAATTAGGAATAGCCCATTTGTAGGAAGCTAAATAAAATAATAGCTAATGTGCCTTTTCTAAAGAATAAATAAGAGGATAGAGGGAGAAATTATGAAAGTAACGGAACACATAAAAAAAGCAGAGGGGAAGACATTGTTCTCCTTCGAGATTATACCACCGGTCAAAGGAAGAAGTATTCAGGAATTATACGATAATATTGACCCCTTAATGGAGTTTAAACCACCTTTCATTGACGTAACCACTTCTCGGGAGGAGTACGTTTACATAGATAGGGATGGTTTGTTGGATAAAAGATTGACCCGTATGAGACCCGGAACTGTGGGTATTTGTGCCTCTATACAGCACAAATACGGAGTTGATACCGTACCACACGTGCTTTGTGGGGGATTTACCAAAGAAGAGACCGAATATGTGTTGGTGGATTGTCAATATTTGGGTATCCAAAATGTGATGGCCCTACGTGGGGATGCACGTAAAGAAGAACAGTATTTTAATCCTACCAAGGGCGGACATGCCTATGCTTCTGAACTGGTGAAACAGATCCACGCCTTAAATCACGGTAATTATTTACATGACAAGGTAGAGACGATCCATAGTGCCGATTTTTGTATCGGCGTTGCTGGGTATCCGGAAAAGCACTTAGAGGCACCATCCTTGATTACGGATTTGAAAAGGTTACAGGAAAAGGTAGAAGCTGGGGCCGATTATGTGGTGACACAAATGTTTTTTGATAATCAGAAGTTTTTCGAGTTTGTAGAGGCTGCGAAGAAAATGGGAATAAATGTGCCAATTATTCCCGGGATTAAGCCCATTGCGGTTAAGCGGCATTTGCAATTATTGCCACAGGTCTTTAAAATAGACCTGCCACAGGACTTGATAGATGCGGTGGACGATTGTTCCACTAATGCGGACGTACGTCAGGTAGGTATAGAGTGGGCCATTCAGCAATCCAAGGAGCTGAAGGCGGCAGGGGTGCCCGTATTGCATTATTATTCCATGGGCAAATCCGATAATATTGAGGCTATTGCCAAAGAGCTTTTCTAAAAAGGCCTCTGGCCCATTATTGCAGAATTAATTTTCCTGGGTACTTGGGAAGTGTAGCCAGCATTGTCAATTTTTAGAAAACCTATTTTTAATTTTTCATTACATTTGCTCCCCATGAACCTAAGGCTATTTCTTATAGGCTGTCTGTCGACAGCTTTTTGCTTTTCACAAAATCCGAAAGAAACCAAGAGGTACACTTTGGATGTTAGTCAATACTATGGTTCGGTGCTCTTGCACAATACTGATATTTCACATTTGATCACCAATCATCCCGGTGGTATTATCCTGGGATACAATAGGAAGACTTATGGGGATGAGGAATGGCAGCAACTCTACAATTATCCGGATACGGGCTTTTCGTTCGTTTATCAGAATATGAATAACAGTACTTTGGGGGAGAATTATGGCCTATATGCCCATTACAATTTCTATTTTTTTAGAAGAAACCTCCAGTTTAGGTTGGGGCAGGGCATTGCCTATAACACCAACCCTTTTGATAAGAACGAAAATTTTAGGAACAACGCTTATGGTTCCCATTTTTTGAGTTCAACCTATTTGATGTTGAACTATCACAAGGAAAATTTGTTCAAAGGCTTGGGGCTCAAGGCCGGGATATCCCTAATACATTACTCCAATGCCAATGTTACCGCACCCAACACCTCTACCAATACCATGGCCCTCAATGTTGGCTTGACCTATGATCTGGATGGTGGCCGGGAAGAGGAATATATTAGAACCGAAAAATTGAAGGTTTCAGAGCCTATTAAACTTAATCTGGCCTTTAGGTCCGGTATAAATGAGAGTGATGTAGTGGATTCTGGCCAATATGCTTTTTATATTTTTTCTGCCTATGTAGACAAGCGCTTTACTAGAAGAAGTGCCCTGCAGCTGGGTACGGATGTGTATTTTTCCAACTTTTTAAAGGAACTTATACGCTATCAGTCGGTAGCCTTTCCTGAATATGGGGTACAACCGGATGATGATTATAAACGTGTTGGCGTGTTTTTGGGCCATGAATTGTTTATTAATAAAATGTCGGTTATTGCCCAGTTGGGTTACTATGTGTACTATCCTTTCGATTTTGAAGGAAAGGTTTATAATAGAATTGGCTTGAAGCGATATTTTTCGGATAAGGTCTATGGGGCGATAAGTTTAAAATCGCATGGTGCAAAAGCGGAAGCTGTGGAATTCGGGGTTGGAGTTAGGCTTTAGAGTTTATTAATTGAACAGATATGCTGCTCAAATGATATAATATGATGAACTATTTTATTTTGAAGGTAAGATTGGGGTGGAGGAGCGCTGCGACAAACGGTGCTAGAATTGGCCTGCTCTTGGCAATACTGTTGGTGCTTGTGAATTGCAATAGCGAGAATGCGCCAGATTGCTTTCAAAATGCTGGGGATATTAGCAGGGAAGTCGTGGAAGTACCTAATTTTACTGCAATTACGGTCTATGAGAATGTGCAATTGACGCTACGGCAGGGAAGTCCCTTAAAGGTAGAAGTGGAAACAGGGGAATATTTAAGGAACGAAGTTGAGGTGGAGGTTTTGGATAACCGCCTATTGCTGCGCGATACCAATGATTGTAATTTTACAAGAAAATACGGACTTACCAAGGTTTATGTTACCGCTCCCAATATTACCGAGATTAGGAGCAGTACGGGGCTCGATGTCCTGAGTGATGGTGTATTGGCCTATCGTAGTTTAACCCTAATTTCCGAGAGTTTTAATGACCCGGATGCCGGGTACACCAGTGGGGAATTCAATTTAGAGTTGGACACCCAAAGTTTGGCTATTGTTTCCAATGGAATTTCGTACTATAATTTAAGGGGCCAAACCCTTAATTTCAGTATTGTTTTTGCCTCAGGGGACTCCCGTTTGGAGGCCGAGGCCCTAATGGCGGATAACATTAGCTTTAACCATAGGGGTTCTAATGATATGCGCTTAAGTCCGCAGGAATCCCTTAAAGGCACTTTGCGGGGTACTGGAGATGTGGTCAGTTTTAATAGACCGGCCGTTGTGGAGGTTGAGCAATTGTATAAAGGAGAACTTATTTTTAGCGAGTGAGAAGGTAGTGTTTTTGATATGAAATTGCAGGTTTTGCTGTTACCGTAGTTAATTCCCAAGAGTTGGCAGAAGAGATCTCCAAGTAAGGCTCCGAACAGGAAAGCCTTAATATTAATCCATAGCAACCCCATGAATCCCATTCTAAAATATTTAAAGAATTTTTTCGCTTCCCAAAGGGTAATTGGTGGAGACAAGGAATTATTGGGCAAGATCCGGGCGGATCAAATTTTGCAAAAGCTTATAGATGACCAGCGGGTTCCAGGCCTTGCCATTACCGTGCTCAAAAACAATGAGGTGTTCTTTGAGAAAGGCTATGGGTTTACAGATTTGGAACAGCAAACTACCATAGATCCCCAAAATACCATCTTTAGGATTGCCAGTGTGTCCAAGCCCATTGCAGCGGCCGCATTGGCCACTATGGTGGAGGAAGGACAATTGGATTTGGACGCTTCCATTTATAGGTATGTTCCGTACTTTCCCAAAAAGGAGTTCGATTTTACACTTAGACAATTGGCAGGACATACTGCGGGAATCAGAGGCTACCGCGGTGGGGAATATGGCCTAAACAAGCCTTTGGGGATAAAGGAGTCGCTTGCCCTATTCCAGAATGACGACCTTCTTTTTGAACCTGGAAACGGATTTCAGTATACCAGTTTTGACTGGGTACTAATTTCTTTGGCAATGCAGGAGGTAAGTGGTATGCCCTTTGCGGAATATGTTCAGGAAAAAATATTAAAACCTTATGGTTTAAAAAATACCTTCCCGGAAGTCCCGGGGGATCTTCCTCCAAACTGCACCACATTTTATTCTAAGGGCAGATTGGGTTTCAGGAAGGCTATTCCGGTTAACAATGCGTACAAATTGGCAGGAGGGGGCTATTTATCCACGGCCTCTGATATTGCCCGTTTTGGGCAGGTTTATTTGGATTCCAAGTTTAGGGATAATAAAACTCAATCCCAATTTCTAACCTCTGGGGTCATTAATGGCACTCCAACCTACTACGGGCTTGGATGGCAGGTTACCCAGGATAAGATGGGCAGGAGATATTATGGCCATGTGGGCAATGGGGTAGGGGGCTATGCTGTATTTTATGTATATCCGGAGCAGGATATGGTTTTTTCCATTATGATCAACTGCACCAATCCTGGGGTATTGGACACCTTGGAAGAGGTTATATCAATTCTTATTGGGGGTGTAGATGGTACTGCCCTTGCTTAAATATAAAAATAGACTACGCAACCAAATAGCATTATAAACATCTTAACATCAGTATTTTAATTAGCTAAAAGTCTCTAAAGGGGATACTTTGGGTGAAGCTTCATTTTTAAACAACTAACCAATGAAAAAGGGTATAATTCTTTTGTTGATGACCGGCCTAATGCTTTCTTGTGAAAAAAATGAGGTGAATCCTTCAGATATAAAGCAGATAGGTTATGGCACTTCCTTTGGAATGTGTGTTGGCTATTGTAAGATTGATATGTTGCTAAAGTCGGACACGGTAATTTATTCCCGTTCAGGTTGGAATAATCAGGTAGAAGCTATTGATTGTAAAGAAAACTTGACCCGATTGAGTTGGGACTCTATTAAAAAAGCAGTAGATTTAAAAGAATTTTTTTCGTTGCCAGAAGTCGTGGGATGTCCGGATTGCGCAGATGGAGGAGCCGAGTGGTTGGAGGTTGAAAATTTTTCCGGCAAGAAATACAAGGTTACCTTTGAGTATGGCAAGGCACCAGAGGAATTGGAAACTATTGTAACCGCCTTAAGGAAACAAATTGAAAAGGGTATTCATTGCGAGGAGTTTTAAAAAATTGCATTGATGTTGTGCCCACAAAAAAAATATAAAATGAAACATTTCACTTTTTTTTGTGCAGTATTGTTTTTAATGGGCAATAGTTTAAATGCCCAGCAAAACCCTATGCCTTCTGTAGATAACGATGCATTGGTAAAGGATTGGAGCCTGCATGAGGCCAATGCATTTAAAAGAAAGGGGAATGGGTCAAAGGATTCTATTGTTTTTGACTTCAATTATAAAGATCGGCTTGGTAGTGTGATGGACAATCAGAAGTCCAATAACATTTCTTCAAAGAAAAAGACTGTAGAAATGCCCATTCTTAAGCCTTCCGGCGATTATCCCATGAATATTTATCGCATTGACAGTTCCAACACTTATGCGGCAAGAATTTATAAGTATTGATGATGTCAAGGGTAGTTGATGCACAAATTTTTAAGTTGGTAATTAGAGATTGATGATTGCGTAAAAATCACTCCGAAAATGGAAAATGACTATACTATTCCTGCACAGGCCCGAATTGGACACGTACATTTAAAGGTTGCAGACCTGGAACGATCTTTGGATTTTTATTGTAATCTATTGGGCTTTGAAGTGACCACAATGTACGGAAATCAGGCCGCCTTTATTTCCGCTGGGGGATACCACCATCATATTGGTTTAAATACATGGCATAGTAAAGGCCTGTCTCCCGCGCCTACCAATAGTGTAGGTCTTTTCCATACGGCAATAGTATATCCCACTAGAAAAGATCTTGCCAACATATATCTGCGTTTACTTAAGGCAGAATATCCGTTAACGGGGGCAAGTGACCATGGTGTTTCGGAAGCCATTTATCTGGACGACCCTGACAAAAACGGAGTGGAACTATACTGGGACCGCCCAAAAAGCCTATGGACCTATGGGCCGGACGGATCCTTGATAATGTTTACAAAGCCATTGAATATGGAGAATTTGTTACGGGAGTTGAAATCCGTTTAAATTACACTTCACTACCTTAGGTCTCTTGCGATTTTTTTTTATCTTCATGTTTTTATAAATACTACAAAAAAAGTAAATACATGAAACTGCTAATTGCCTTTTTTTCCTTTGCATTGGTACTATCTTCCTGCAAAACCAAAACTGATAACAAACCCGAAGCTGAAGCTAAAGCTGAAACTGCGGCAGAAAGCGAAAATTGGATATACTTGTTCGATGGAGTAACAACCAACGGATGGAGAGCTTACAACGGGGAATCATTGCCTCCAGGCTGGGTCGTGAAGGACAGCGTATTGACGTTTGATACCGAATTGGGACTAGAACAGGATTATACCGGGGGAAAGGATATTATCTATGGTTTGGAAGAGTTTGATAATTTTGAGTTCTATGTGGAATGGAAATTGCCGGAAGGAGGCAATAGTGGCATTTTTTATCACCTAAAGGAAGGTATACCTAATGCCGGGCCACCAAATATTTCTCCTGAATACCAGTTGATCGATGATGAAAACTATGCAAAAATCCATGATCTAACGGCCTATAACCTGAGCCTTGGGCATACCGAAAATCCAGCAGCACTCCAACCCTTACAGCAAACAGCCTCGGATTATGCCATGCATGTGGCCGATCCGGAACAAAAAATATTGAATCCTGTTGGAGAGTGGAATTCTTCTAAAATAGTATTTACGCCAGAGCAGGTGGAGCACTGGCTCAACGGGAAAAGAGTACTATCTTTTGTTCCATGGTCCGAGGATTGGTATGAAAGAAAGAATTCCGGAAAATGGAAGGATGAGGAATATTATGGCAAGTTCAAGTCTGGATATATCGGATTTCAGGATCATTCAAGTCCCATTTGGTTCAGAAATATAAAAATTAGAAAACTTTAGAAATTAATTCTGTTGGTTTGGTTTGACCGATAATAAAAACAATAAAAAACTTACTTATGAAAAAAAGAGACTTTCTAAAAAGTACCGCTGCCTTGGGTTTAACGGCACTACTGCCAACCTCTGTTTGGGCCTTGTCCAAAAATGGACGCTTAAGAACGGCCCATATAGGTGTTAGTAATATGGGAGGGGCCGACCTTAAGTCCATATCCTCACATGAATTGGTGGATGTAGTTGCACTTTGCGATGTAGATTCCAAGGCATTGGAAGGGGCCAAAAAATTGCACCCCAACGCTGTAGTCTACAAGGATTATAGGGTGATGCTCAAAGAAATGAAGAACGATATAGATGCGGTAATAGTCTCGACCCCGGATCATACCCATGCTCCTGCTTCCATGATGGCCATGGAGATCGGAAAACCGGTATATTGTCAAAAACCCCTTACCCATCACGTAGTGGAAGCCAGAGCGATGCGCAAGATGGCAAAGGAAAAAAACTTGGTCACCCAAATGGGAATTCAGGTACATTCTTTCTACGATTACAAATTGGCTACTTTATTGATCCAATCAGGAATTATAGGGAAGGTTAGCACGGTTAGGGCTTGGTCTCCCAAGAACTGGGGCTTTGATGGTCCGGAGCCGGAAGGATCAGATCCGGTACCTGAGAATTTGGATTGGAACCTGTGGTTGGGGACTTCTGCCGAAAGACCTTATAAGGAGGGATATTACCATCCGGCCAATTGGAGAAAATTATTGGACTACGGCTGTGGTACATTGGGAGATATGGGCGTACATATTTTTGACACCCCTTACAACGCCCTTAAATTGGACGTCCCCATGACTATAAAGAACCAATGTAGAAAACCAACAGGATTCGGATTCCCTGAAAAGAACACCGTTACCTATACCTTTCCCGGAACCGAATATACGGCCGATACCTTGAAGTGGATCTGGTACGACGGCAAAGGGGCTCCTGAGAAGCATAAAGACTTGAAATTGCCCAACAATGAGAAACTACCTGGGCAAGGGGCTATGTTTGTAGGTGAAAAAGGGAGACTTTTATTGCCGCATTTTATGGAGTTGCCCAGACTTATTATAGATGGCGAATATCAGGAGCTGGATTTGTCAATAATCAAGGATCAGGATGCCATAGGCGAGCCGGTTAGGGACTATGATTCCGAAGGGGACAAGCACTATCATCAGTTTGTGGACGCCTGTTTGGGCAAAGCCGAAACTACAGCTCCCTTTGAATATTCGGCACGACTAACAGAAACTATATTGTTGGGGGTTATTGCAGGCCGCTTTCCAAATAAGACCTTGCATTGGGATAACGCCACCGCTAGATTTTCGGAACCAGAGGCCAATAAGTTCTTGGATGCACCTTATAGGGAATTCTAAAATTTAATATTAGACCTAAATCATAGGAGCCCATAGGCCATTTTTTATCGGAATGGCGGATGGGCTTTTTTTATGTAGGAGTTTATGTTGCCGGCCATTTTAAAATTTAATTTTCTGATTATGATAAAACCATAAGATTCTTATCTTTAGGTTATGCAACAACAACCATCTTCTTTCTCTATTAAACATTGGTCCGATGATGATAAGCCTCGTGAGAAATTGTTGCAAAAAGGAAAATCCGTCCTCTCCGATGCGGAATTGATAGCCATACTAATAGGCTCGGGTAGTCGCAATGAAAGTGCCGTGGAGCTTTCGAAACGCATATTGGCCTCGGTAAACAACAATCTGAACGAACTGGGGAAATTGTCCATTAAACAGCTTATGCAATTTAAGGGAATTGGGGAGGCCAAGGCGGTTTCTATCGCTGCTGCCCTGGAAATAGGGAGGAGACGCAGGGGAGAAGAGGCTCAAAAAATAACAAAAATCAGCAGTAGTAAAAATGTCTTTGAACTTTTACAGCCTAAGATGGGCGAGCTGCCACATGAGGAATTTTGGATAGTTTTTCTGAATAATTCCAACGCAGTGCTTCAGGCTGGGCAACTTAGTAAGGGGGGGATTACCGGGACATTGGTAGATGTTCGCTTAGTTTTAAAACAGGCATTGGAGTTGGGTGCAGTAGGACTGATTTTGGCCCATAACCATCCTTCAGGTACCTTAAGGCCTAGTGAGGCCGATAAGCAGATTACAAGAAAACTAAAAGTAGCTGCAGAGGCCTTGGATATAAAAGTTTTGGACCATATCATCATCACACAGAAAGAATACTTTAGTTTTGCAGATGAAAATATCCTTTAAAATGGAGCTTGCGATCTATGGTTTTGGTCAGAGACTTCCAAAATCAAAAATGCAGGGCTTTTTTAAAGGACTAAGTAAATAATTATGTTGCTCATCTATACCCATAAAATTACACATCGCTTCAGTTATATTATGCGGCATATATTTACAACTATTTTGGGAATAGAGGTTAGCTACACTACCAAAGTTGAGGATTTTATTAAACATACCGGGCCAAAGATAACATACACCAAACAGCCTTTACAGAACGAATTCTTTGTGCGGAGCAACGACCTGTTGTTTGAGCAGGGAATTAACGACATACAGATATATTTGGCGGATTGGGATGGTACGCCTTGTTTTTTTGCTACCGGGGACAGAAGTAATCTGCCCTTCGATATTTTTTCTGCAAGTTTTTACATGTTGAGTAGGTACGAAGAGTATTTGCCCCACGTAAAGGATATGCATGGTAGATTTTCACCCAAGGACAGTTTGGCCTTTCAGCACGATTTTCTGGAAAAGCCGTTGGTAGACATTTGGGCCCAAAAACTATTGTTTGCATTAAAGGTAAAATTCAAGGATCTTAAACACAGACCAAGAAATTATACTTATACCTCCATCATAGATGTATCCAGTTCCCATTGTTTTGCCCATAGAGGATTTGTCCGTGGTATGTCTGGATTTCTTTTCGATTTGGCTTCCCTAAAGATCCGCAGGGTTTTTGATAGGGTTTCGGTATGGGTAAATTTGAAAAAGGATCCTTATGACAATTTTTTCGAACTAATAGAATTGCACAAGAACAACAAGGTAAAGGGCATGTTTTTTTTCCAGTTTGCGGAGTATTCCACTTACGACAAAAATGTGTCCCCCAACAATAATAAATTTAAGCACCTAATTAAATCTGTAGCAGACTACGATAAGGTTTCTTTGTCCTGTTCCTATAGTTCCTTTAATGATATAGCCCTGCTCAAGGAGGAGAAAAAAAATCTGGCCAATGTAATCAATAGGCCTGTTGGTAGTTCCCGTATGCGCTATAACAGGGTAGACATTCCAGAAACATATAGGAATTTGATCGAAGCTGGTTTTACGGACGACTATACCATGGGATACACCCATGAAATTGGATTTAGGGCAGGTACCTGTACGCCTTTTTATTTTTATGATATCCCTTTGGAAGTTCAGCAGCCCATTAAGATACATCCTTTTGCGGTGCACGATTATGGCTTGTTGAAATATAGAAATAGAACGGAGGCCTTTTCCGCTGTGGAGAGACTTTATTTGGAAACAAAAAAGGTGAACGGCAAGTTCATAACAGTTTTTTCAAATGAATTGATTGGGGGTGAAAGCAAATTGAATTGGAAGAAATTATATAGTAGTATCCTAAAACGAGTAAATGTTTAAGAATCTTGTTACAGATGTTTTTTTTGATTTGGACCATACCCTATGGGATTTTGAGAGAAACTCCGCCCTGACTTTTCAAAAAATTCTTTCGGAGAACTCTGTCAATGTGGAGCTCAACGATTTTTTAAAGGTATATATCCCTTTAAATTTTGAATTTTGGAAGCTTTATCGGGAAGGGAAAATAACCAAAAATGAATTGAGGTTCCAAAGATTGAAAATTACCTTTGATAGGCTAGGGTATACCATATCCAATGAATTAATTGATGTTTTATCCGATCAATATATTGAGTATTTGTCATCATACAACCATCTTTTCCCCAATACAACAGAAGTTTTGGACTATTTGAAGCCGAATTATAAATTACATATTATCACTAACGGTTTTCAGGAAATACAGTACAAAAAATTACACAGCTCCAATATTCACAATTATTTTGAGCATATAATTAATTCAGAAATGGCCGGTGTTAAAAAGCCCAACCCAATTATCTTTAGATTGGCACTTGAAAAGGCCAAGGTGCTGCCCCAGAAATCCTTGATGATCGGTGACAGTTTGGAGGCAGATATTTTGGGAGCAAAGTCGGTAGGGCTTCATACCCTTCATTTCAACGCCAATAATGAACCAAAGCACGAATATTGCGACATGATTCACGATTTAAGTGAAATAAAATCTTATTTATAGAGTTATAATTTAGAGTAACACTATAACAACACGGTACCAGTAGTTGTTCTTGGAAGGTTTTGGTATGAAAAATAGAATTTTACTTCCCGCCATTATTATGCTTGCGCTCTATTCCTGTATAGAAAGGCAAAACTTCGATCAATATGATGATTTGGAAATTATTCCTACGGTAGAGGCGAGTATATTGTATATAGAATCGCCAGAAAGGTTGTTGAATGAAATTCAGGGACAGGATTTTTATTCCCAAGATTTTAATTTTGACGGTTTTAGTGAAGATGCCTTCTCGGACCGAGTTTTGGATGGCTTTATATTTTATGAAATAGAGAATACCACCAGTAAGGAAATGGAGGCCACGGTTGAATTTTTGGATGAAGGTGGGAATACACTGGATACCCAATATTTTCATGTAGATCCGGCGCCAACGCCCCTTGTGCAATTGCAGGTGGCCTATGGTACTGGTACCGGACGAAGCATAGAAATTATAAAAAATACCTCAAGTATAAAGGTAAGTGTCCTTAATTTAGGAGATAATAGTAGCGTTTCCAACCTCCCGGATCCAAAAATTATTTTTAGGTCCAGTGGAAAATTCAGACTTCGTTTAAAATGAGACAAGTTAAACTCGTCTTATTATCCTGGTTACTGGGCTGTATTTTTGTTACTGCCCAGAACAAGCAAATACTGTACGATTTTACTGAGATCCCCCAAGCGTTAATGATCAATCCTGGAATGTCAACGGACTTTCAATGGTATGCCGGAATCCCCGTATTATCGGGAATTTCATTTCAGGCCGGTAGTAGTGGGCTTACGGTAAACGATCTGTTTGCGGACGACGGAGTGGATTTTAACGTGAAGGTCAGGGAGCGGGCCATATATGGTATGAGCACCCGTGACGAACTTAGCGGTACTTATCAGGTGGAGTTGCTGAATGGAGGTTTTCGCGGCCGTAATAGGGATAATTTCTATTCTTTTGGGATTTACAACGAAGGTGATGCTATAGGCTATTGGTTTAAGGATTATGCTATCCTGGCCTTTGAAGGCAACGCCGATCAATTGGGAAGAAAATTTGATCTCGGGCATTTAAAAACACGTGGGGAGATGCTCAATGTGTTTCATTTCGGAATAAACAAAAGAGTTGATGGGGCCCTGACCCTTGGTGGAAGGGCAAAAATATATTCTAGTGCCTTCAATTTTTCGTCCACCAAAAACAAGGGCTATTTTGTAACCAATGAAGGGCAGAATAACCTCTTGGCCAATACCATTGATGCCGACCTGGAACTAAGGTCCTCAGGTCTAAATGAAATAGAGGATGCTATTGACAATGATAGTTCTCTATTACCTGGAATTTTGACCAGAAGACTATTTTTTGGTGGAGATTTGGGATTTGGTATCGATCTGGGATTTACTTATAAACTTAACAAGCAAACCGTAATAACCGGAAGTTTGTTGGACCTTGGGTTTATTTATAGTTCCACCGACGTTAAAAATTATACCATAAAGGGCAATGCCACAGTTGAGGGGATAGAAGTTATTTTACCGGATGCATTTTCGAACTCCAATGACGATTTTTGGCAAGATTTAGTGGATGAGGTAGATGCTTTGGTTCCCCACGGAACCAATAATAAGAGCTATATTTATTTTAGACCTACCAAACTGTATGGTTCCCTACGTTATAATTGGGGAGAGCCCACTAATCAAAGTATGGATTGCGACTGTAATTATATGGTGTCAAAAAGAAAGGATTATACCAAATACGCCAATGGTGTTGGCGGACAATTGTATGTGATCAACAGGCCGAGAGGGCCACAAGCTGCGCTTACCGCCTTTTATTTACGAAGATTTGGAAGGGCTTTGGCACTAAAAACAACCTACACCGTAGATAAGTTTTCCTGGAGCAATATTGGTTTGGGACTTAATCTACAGGCGGGCCCCGTAAACATCTATGTTATGGCAGATAACCTATTGGCCTATAATAACCTAGCGGATAGTCATTACTCCTCTTTTCAATTAGGATTAAATATTATATCTTGGGGGAAGAAATAATATTGTAACTATTGCAACCAACCTTAATATATTTAAATGCTCCTTTCTAGGGAATATTTTTCAAAGTATTTAATGTAAAAAAGCCGTATTGGTTTAGTTTTTGCTCTAATTATTATTTAAGTCTATTAATTTTCGCCCGTGGATGGATCTCAAAAGGATGGAGTTGCCTTTTTATTTTGTACAATATGAAATTCAAGGAGCAGCGGGCGACATTATCAACACTAACAATGAAATTTGAAATGATGAAAAACTTTATTTTGCCGCTTATTTTAATGTGTGGCTTTTATGGCATGTCACAAGCCGAATTAAACAAATACAAGTACATTATAGTTCCGACCAAATTTGAAGCTTTTAAAAATGAAAATCAGTATCAGACAAGTACTATGATCAAATATAATCTTGTCGAAAATGGCTTTACGGCAGTTTATGACAATGATATGCCCGCGGATCTGTTGGCGAACAGATGTCTTGGTCTGCTTTTGAACCTTAAGGACGATTCATCCATGTTTACTACTAAGGTAACCCTTACGCTCAAGGATTGTCAGTCTAATGTGGTTTACACCACGGTAGAAGGTAGTAGCAAGGAAAAAGATTATAAATCGGCCTTTTCGGAGGCAATAAAGGAATGCTTTGTGTCCTTGTCCGGCCTAGGATATAAATTTGAGCCTACTGGCGATACTTTACCCGCTACCGTGAGCTTTAAGAATGATGTTAAAAGAATTGAAGAGAAGGCCAGTGTAGCACCAAAACAAAATATGCCTAACCCGGTGGTTGAACAAAAAGCCACCTTAGAGGAACAGTCCTACAAAAGCATGGAACCGGTTCAGTCCAATATTACTAAAGCAGAAAATAAGCCTGCTATGGCATTGCCTAATGTGGATTACAAAACAGAACAGGCTGGGGTATTATATGCGCAGGCTATTCCAAACGGATTTCAATTGGTAGATAGCACCCCTAAAATAGCATTAAGGATGTACGCTACCACCCAGGCCAATTTCTTTATTGCCGAAGGGGATGTAAATAGTGGTGTGGTTTTGAAAAAGGGAGACAAATGGTACTTTGAATACTACGATGGTGATAAATTAATGGGACAAGAGTTGAATATTAAATTCTAAGATTCTTCCCTATAGTTAATGGAGTCAGCGAAACGAATAACCTCTAGAGTGAGTTTGAGGGGGTCATTTTATAATTAAATAGTATTGTCCGGTCGAGCGCAGTCGAGACCTTAGGGATTGGATATCAAAGGATTACAATTTATAATTTATTAGTGAAACTCAATTTTGAGAAGTCAAAAAGACGCACTTAAAATTGCAAGTTGAACTAATCCCGCCTTTTTCGGCGGGATCTTGGTTCAATACCTCGACCCTTGGGTCGATTCCTATTATTGGGTTCAGGGCCTGCCTTTGTCGACAGACAGGCTTGCCCTGAGGTTTAATACCTTTTATGGATAAACCAGGGCATAACAGGGGTTGAACCAATTTTAGAGGTTATATTTATCTTTCCACCGTTTTTTTAGGAAATCCTTTATGGCATTTTCCCGTTGATTATTGCCAGGGCGGTAAAAGTTTGTTCTGGCTACTTCCTTGGGCATAAATTCTTCAGCTATAAAATTATTTTCATAGTCGTGGGCATATTTGTAATCTTCCCCGTAACCCAGGTCTTTCATTAGTTTGGTGGGGGCGTTGCGCAATGCCAAGGGTACGGATAGGTCCCCTGTTTGTTTTACGGTTTGCTGGGCCTTGTTGATAGCCATATAACTTGCATTGCTCTTTGGTGAGGTGGCCAAATAGATGACGCACTGACTCAATATTATCCTAGCTTCGGGGTATCCTATGGTAGTAACGGCCTGAAAAGTAGTATTCGCCATTACTAGGGCCGTAGGGTTGGCATTGCCAATGTCTTCGGAAGCCAAAATAAGTAGGCGCCTTGCGATAAATTTCACATCCTCTCCTCCCTCTATCATCCTGGCCAACCAATATACCGCTGCATTGGGGTCACTTCCCCTTATCGATTTTATAAAGGCAGAGATTATGTCGTAATGTTGCTCGCCGGTTTTATCATAAAGAACGGTGTTCTTCTGAATTTTACTCAAAACCAGTTCATCTGTAATAATAACGGTATCCGTTTCTTCCGAATTGATGATAAGCTCGAAGATGTTTAACAATTTTCTTCCATCTCCCCCTGACAGACGTAGTAGTGCTTCGGTTTCCTTGAGTTTTATTTTTTTGGTTTTTAAGTACTTATCCTCTGTCATTGCCCTGTGGAGCATGGCTTCAAGATCTTCTTTTCCAAAGGGATTTAGAATATAAACCTGACAGCGGGAAAGTAGCGCGGGAATTACCTCGAAGCTGGGGTTTTCCGTGGTGGCACCTATTAGGGTAACCCATCCTTTTTCCACGGCCCCTAATAACGAATCCTGCTGCGATTTGCTAAATCGATGGATTTCATCAATAAAAAGTATCGGATTCTTGGTAGTGAACAGGCCTCCGCTTTGCTTCGCCTTTTCTATAACTTCCCGTACATCTTTTACACCACTGCTAATGGCACTAAGGGTATAAAAAGGGCGGCCACTTTCTTGGGCAATAATATTGGCCAAAGTGGTTTTCCCAGTACCTGGAGGCCCCCAAAGTATCAGTGATGGCAGGATTCCTTTTTTTATTTGATGGGTCAATGATCCATTTTCTCCCACCAAATGATTTTGGCTTATATAATCCTCCAAGGTTTTGGGGCGTACCCTTTCTGCTAACGGCTCGTTCATAGAACAAAAATAAGACATTTATGGGGATGACAATTTATCCGAAAATGGATTCTTGGCCAGACTATTGAATTAAATTTTGTATTTCTATTGAATTCGAAAAGGGCAGAAAAATGGCATCGAATAAGTCCCCCCTCTTGAGAGGGGAGCTGAATATGGCTTTATGTATTTTGTGATTGATAAATGGGGTTGATTTTGTAAGGTCTTGGTACTGGTTATTTTTTGTTTTCACAACGTTCTAACTAAGTGCCAATGTCCATTGGTTTTAAAAAGGTTGAAATACTGCCTCAAATAAGTTCCCCATTTGAGAGGGGCTAGGGGTGTGTAAAAAAACACAGACAAATGCAAAAGAGAAAGATTATACCTTATAATCCAAACCTTAAAGAGTTGGCAAGGCAGCTTAGGAACAATTCCACCAAGGCCGAAATTATCCTTTGGCAAAAACTCAAGGGGAAACAGATGTATGGGTATGATTTTCATCGCCAAAAACCAATAGATAATTATATAATAGACTTTTTTTGTCATGAATTGATGCTCGGCATTTAGGTGGATGGCTATTCCCATCAAATTATAGAAGTCTTCAATAAAGATGTAAAGAAAGAAGCGGTTATTAATATGTTAGGTATCCATATACTTAGATTTTCCGACGAGCAAGTGTTAAAAGATACCGACAATGTGATAAGGACTATAGAATGGTATATTGCCAATTTCGAGGAACACACCCCCGACCCCTCTCAAGAGGGGAGCTAAAAGTAGCTTTATGTATTTTGTGATGGATAAATGGGGCTGATTTTGTAAGGTCTTGGTATTGGTTATTTGGTGTTTTTACAAAGTTCTAGTTAAATGCCATTGTCCATTGATTTTAATTAAGTTGAAAAGTGGCATCAAATAAGTTTCCCTTTTGAGAGGGGAGCTGAATGTGGCTTTATGTATTTTGTGATGGATAAATGGGGCTGGTTTTGTAAGGTCTTGGTATTGGTTATTTGGTGTTTTTACAAGGTTCTAGTTAAATGCCATTGTCCATTGGTTTTAAAAAGGTTGATATATTGCCTCAAATAAGTTCCCCTCTTGAGAGGGGCTAGGGGTGTGTAAAAAAACAAAGACAAATGCAAAAGAGAAAGGTTATACCTTATAATCCAAACCTTAAAGAGTTGGCAAGGCAGCTTAGGAACAATTCCACCAAGGCCGAAATTATCCTTTGGCAAAAACTTAAGGGGAAACAGATGTATGGGTATGATTTTCATCGCCAAAAACCAGTAGATAATTATATAATAGACTTTTTTTGTCATGAATTGATGCTGGGCATTGAGGTGGATGGCTATTCCCATCAAATTATAGAAGTCTTCAATAAAGATGTAAAGAAAGAAGGGGTTATGAATATGTTAGGTCTCCATATATTTAGATTTTCCGACGGACAAGTATTAAAAGATACCGACAATGTGATAAGGACTATAGAATGGTATATTGCCAATTTCGAGGAACACACCCCCGACCCCTCTCAAGAGGGGAGCTGAATGTGGCTTTATGTATTTTGTGATGGATAAATGGGGTTGATGTTGTAAGGTCTTGGTACTGGTTATTTTTTGTTTTCACAACCTTCTAACTAAGTGCCAATGTCCATTGATTTTAATTAAGTTGAAAAGTGGCATCAAATAAGTTTCCCTTTTGAGAGGGGAGCTGAATGTGGCTTTATGTATTTTGTGATGGATAAATGGGGCTGATTTTGTAAGGTCTTGGTATTGGTTATTTGGTGTTTTTACAAAGTTCTAGTTAAATGCCATTGTCCATTGATTTTAAAAAGGTTGAAATATTGCATCAAATAAGTTCCCCTCTTGAGAGGGGCTAGGGGTGTGTAAAAAAACAAAGACAAATGCACAAGAGAAAGATTATATCTTATACTCCAAACCTTAAAGAGTTGGCAAGGCAGCTTAGGAACAATTCCACCAAGGCCGAAATTATCCTTTGGCAAAAACTTAAGGGGAAACAGATGTATGGGTATGATTTTCATCGCCAAAAACCAGTAGATAATTATATAATAGACTTTTTTTGTCATGAATTGATGCTGGGCATTGAGGTGGATGGCTATTCCCATCAAATTATAGAAGTCTTCAATAAAGATGTAAAGAAAGAAGGGGTTATGAATATGTTAGGTCTCCATATATTTAGATTTTCCGACGGACAAGTATTAAAAGATACCGACAATGTGATAAGGACTATAGAATGGTATATTGCCAATTTCGAGGAACACACCCCCGACCCCTCTCAAGAGGGGAGCTGAATGTGGCTTTATGTATTTTGTGATGGATAAATGGGGTTGATGTTGTAAGGTCTTGGTACTGGTTATTTTTTGTTTTTACAATGTTCTAGTTAAATGCCAATGTCCATTGATTTTATAAAGGTTGAAATACTGCCTCAAATAAGTTCCCCTCTTGAGAGGGGAGCTAAAAGTAACTTTATGTTTTTAAGGAGGATTAGTAGGTCTATTGAATTAAGTTTTATATTTCGGATATGACAGAGAGTAATTATTTCAAATTTTCCAATTCAGTAATCGTATTTCCAATGTTGGCGGTGCTCTCTATCTGGACCGTATATTGGTTTGAAATTAGGTTTCAGGTGAATTTTAACGATTATGGAGTTTATCCAAGGACCTTAAAAGGACTTAGAGGCATCTTCCTTAGTCCGTTCATACATTCGTCCGTAGATCATCTCTATAACAATACCATTCCAATTGCCATTCTCACGGCATCCCTCGCTTATTTCTACAGGAATATAGCCATTAAAGTATTGCTTTGGGGAATTCTGTTGTCGGGGATTATAACCTGGCTAATTGGAAGGCCATCCTATCATATAGGCGCCAGTGGTTTGATTTATGTATTGGTGAGTTTTATTTTTTTTAAAGGAATAATATCCAAACATTACCGTTTGGTTGCCCTGTCCTTGATGGTGGTTTTTATCTACGGGAGTTTGTTGTGGTATATTTTTCCGGTTGAGGACGGTATTTCTTGGGAGGGCCATTTAGGCGGATTTGTTACTGGACTGTTTCTGGCATTTGCCATGAAGGTCCCTCTGCCCATATTGAAAAAATATGACTGGGAAAAGGAGGATTATAATGAGGAAGACGATGAATTCCTAAAACATTTTGATGAACACGGGAATTTTATTGAGAGCAAGCCTCCTGTCCAAGAAGAGGATGACATTATCATTAAATATCATTTCAAAAAAGATTCGGGAGAAGGGAAAGAAGATCATTAGACAAAGCAGAGAATTTCCGTCCAAGAAAGAAATTGAACATTTTTAAAGTTCAGATTTTTTCAAATCTGGAATAACTAGAAAGCTTTTGACACGGTTGGTTATTTCTACAATTCCTGTCGCTGCCTTACTGCTTCATAAAGGAAAACTCCACAAGCCACCGAAACATTTAGCGAACCAATTTCACCCAATAGGGGAAGCTTCGCCATATGGTCCGCCGCCTTTAGAATGGATGGGGAGATACCTACATCTTCAGATCCCATGATAATAGCGCAAGGTTCCTTAAAGGAAACCTCATATATGGTGTTTTCCGTTTTTTCGGTTGCGGCAATAACCTTTATTCCAGAAGCCTGCAAATAGAATACGGCATCCTTTATGTGGTCTATCTTGGCAATAGGTACACGAAAGGCGGCTCCTGCAGAGGTTTTAATAGTATCTGCAGTAACCGGGGCAGCTCCTTTTTTCTGAATTATGATTCCGTCTACTCCGGTACATTCGGCCGTTCTTATGATGGCTCCAAAGTTGCGCACATCCGAAAGTTGGTCCAATAGTAGGAAAAGGGGAGTTGTCCTGGTCTCCAATGTTTTTTCAACCAATTCTTCAACGGTCAGAAAGGTAATAGGCGATATGTTGGCCACTACGCCCTGATGGTTACTTTTTGTAAGTCTGTTTAATTTTTCAATGGGTACATAGGAAGAGCTAATGCCGTTTTTGCGGATCAGCGTCTCCATATCTTTGGACAGGTCGCCTTTAAGGCCTTTTTGTATAAAAACCTTGTCTATGGGTTCATTGGATTTTATGGCTTCAATTACGGCTCTGATGCCATAAATCTGTTCTGTATTCTTCATGGGGTAAAGGTAAATAAAAAACCACCCGATTACGGGTGGTTTATAGTAATTATTTGGACTTAAAGAGTTAAGGCAAATCGTTAATTTTAGCCGTGCTCTTATAACCGGAATATTCCCAAATTTCACCTGGAATATCCGAAAATTCAGCCTTAAAAGAAATGCTGTCTACAACATCACCACTTGGTGTTGTAGCACCTCCTTTTACAATTACACCGTCAGTAATGGTTACTGTTACATCGTAATAAAGTTCCTCTAAATCAGTACCGCCAAATGTCAATGCACCAAGATTTAAAGGCACTTTTGCTTTTAAACCCCAACTGTGCTCTTGATCATCCAACCACATAAACTCAGTACCATTAGCCGAGGTGTTATAAATACTGATAGTATTTGTACCAGCTGGATCACCGTCATATAGCATATCTACAACCCATGTTCCAGTTATTTCACTAATAAGGATATCGTTCTCATCAGGCACTGATTCAACTTGATCACAAGATACAAATGAAGCTATCAAAGCAAAACTTAGAAACAAGTAGCTTAGTTTGTTTAATATTATATTATATTTCATTTTCTTCAAGTTTTTAATTAAAATAAATATCAGTTTGGGTAAAGACTGTTTTAAATGTATAGCCAAAATCCCACTCTACTGTAAGTACAAGGGTTTTAGTAACCGGATCTACCGTTAAACTAGTGAAAGTATTTGATCCACCAAATGTATTAGTAGCAACCGGCCCTTCACTAGTGAAATCATTTGTTGCAATATTATTGGCTTTTAGAACCATGCCTGGTGTGGCATAAGCTACACCAATGGCTCTTCCATATTCGTACCAACCACCTTGTGCATCAGAAATAGCATATCTATCATCTCCCAAGTCCCTAATAATGAACGGACCATTATCTTGGTAACCGGCGGGAGAACTTCCATTTCGTGAAACAGAAGCTGTATACATCCCAGCTATACTGGTTATAAGATCACCATTGCATTCAGGGTATAAAACTGTCCTAAATTCAGTGGCAGGGATCTCGTCGGTATTAAAGGCGCTATAGGAGACCTGATAAACATCAGGACCATCAACTACTGAAGAAGCTCCAAAATATTTCCCGCTTACTTTGGTTTCTAAATCAATTTCTACTCCTCCGGCGGAAGCTACGGCTCCTGGATCTGAGTAGGAGCTTGCGTCACAATCCAAAGTAACATCACCCCCTTCCAAGGTAATCGTAGGTAGGTAGGTAACTGCTGAAACGTCGGATGAACCTGGTGCATCTACACTAGGGTCACAACTTGTTAACATCAATCCTAGGATTGAAAACGTACATAATATTAATTTATATTTTTTCATCTTTTTATTTTTTTAATTATCCCAAAATATGGCATCTGTAAGTTGTCTTTGTGGCAATGCATTTGGATTTAAACTTCTTTCAGATTCAGGGTATAACCATGCGGAAGGAAATGTTCCACTTGGTAAAACAGATAATGGAGGAGTTTGGAAAATTCCATCCGTAAAAATCCTACTGGCAGGCCTATCAAATCTTCTAGTTTCAATCCATCCCTCATCCTCTTGGGTTCCATTTAAAGATATCCATTTTTGTATACCAATCAGATCAAGTTTGTCGTCTAAAGTAGTTGCTCCGGCAAAATTTAATGAGCTTATATATGTAGCAGCGTCAGCAACTTCCATGTAGTCAAAGTTCAATTCAATAGCGGTGGAGAATGCTGTTTCGGCATCATCGCTTGTATTATATCGTACATCGGCCTCCGCTCTTAAAAACCAAACTTCCCATGGGCTCATTAAGATAGCAGGATTTGTTGAGGAATAAGCATATTCAGAAGCCATACTATAATCAGACGCTGGTGCCGTGAAAGGCTCGTCATCTATGGTTCCCTGATCTATCCCGCGCAAGTTTCCTGCAAATGTCCCAGTAGTGGCCTTGGTATATAATACCTCAGCTCTAGGATCGTTAAGTGATTCAAGTAGGTTTAACGAAGCATTACTAGCAAAGTAAAACATTCCTACACCAAATTCTGCTCTAGCAAACATTGGGTTTTGATCACCAGTATTTCCAGAAAAGGGAATGAAAGGCATATCATCAACGGACTCTATAAAAGTACCGTTGCTAATAAGGGATTGTACGGCAGAACCCTGTGCACTAACTTCGGAAGTTCTCATTAAAATTCTTAATTTTAATGAATTGGCAAATTTTATCCATTTGTCCGTATCACCTTGATAGATAAAGTCGTCTTCATCAACTGTACCATCTTCTGCTAGTGCTAAATCACCTAGAGCCTCATCTAACATAGTAACCAGTCCAGGGTATATAATTGCCTCAGCAGAATCTGAATTTGGTGTTAATATTGAGCCGTCCTCAATGGCACCAGAAATGGCTTCAGTAAATGGAATATCTCCAAAATGATCCACCAAACCTTGAAATAGATAGGCCTTCAATACATTAGCAATGCCTCTATATGCTGCGGAACTACTATTTTTGGTAATATAGTTTAAATCGGTAAGGCAATTGGCATAGGCACGTTGCCAGTAGCCATTAAAATCACCACCTGCAGATACATAACGTTCTTCATTTCCAATTGAAACTCCAATTCCCCATGTATAGTATTGGCTCCAAAGCATGGATTCTTCGTAATTCAAATCATGATCAACAATATATCCCATATAGGCAATTGCGGCGCTTAAAACTTGTGGGTCTCCAGCAGATGGGAAAGTGTTCGGGTCTATATTAACTTCTTCCAAACTATCAGAACATGAAAAGCTCAGTGTTAATAATAGAATAAGACATATATTAATTTTTTTCTTCATCGTATTATTTTTTTATTAAAATGACAATTGTAAGTTAAGTCCAACACTTCTTGAAGAAGGTGTTTGGGTTGTTTCAATACCTTGGGCATTGTCTGTTAAACCAGGACCATTAACTTCTGGGTCAGCATATTTGTTACTATCAGGTAACCAATACTTAAGGTTTTTACCAAATAATGATAATCTAGCATTAGTAAAGAAAGTATCTTTTAGCAATGCCTTCGAAAAGGTATAGCTCAATTCTACCTCTCTTAATTTTAGAAAACTTGCATCAATTAATTGTGTAGAAACCGGAGCATCATAATTAGTAAAATAATCTTGTTCGGTAATTTGAACGATATTTTCTGAGAAAGTACCATCTCCATTATCTACTACCGAATTTGGAAAAATATACGGCTCTCTATTATAAACAGTAGTGTTAACGTTAGTACCGTTAAAATTGGTATTGTATTTAGTTTGGGAGGCAAATAGCCCTCCTTTTTTCCTGTCGAATAGAACCCTAAATCCAAATCCTTTGTAATTAAGATTGGCGCCAAAATTCACTAAATAATCAGGCTGGTTGTTACCTAAAATTACATCATCATCCGGATATACAGGAAAACCAGTATTGCCATCAACAATAACTTCCCCTTGATCATTGTACTTAAAGTCATTTCCTTTAAAAGTACCAAATGGCAAACCTTCTTTTGCAATCATAGTAACTGTTGTACCTGCGGCAAAACCAAAAGTTCCAATTGTTAACTCGTCTATATCATCTGTTATGGTAACAACTTTATTGTCGTTAGTAGAATAGGCTCCAAACAACTCAAAATTTAGACCGTCAACCAAACCAAGAATTGGTTTTAAGGTTAGGGAAAGTTCATGCCCTTTGTTCTCCATTCTACCAATGTTGCTCACCGTTTGGGTATAACCTGTAGATCTTGGAAGGCTTATGGTAACAAGCTGATCATCATGATTTGAATGATAATAGGTATAGGCTCCGCTAAGTCTGTTTTTAAAGAATCCGAAATCAAGACCAACTTCGTAAGTAGTCGTTAATTCAGGTTTTAGGCCTGGATTTCCGATAGTGTTTCCAATTGTAAAACCAGGTATACCGTTTTTTGGTAAGGTAAGGGAGTAATCCCCTAAACTTACAATTTCAGGATTACCCACAAAATAAGAGTTTAGTAAATATAAATCGGCGTCCTTACCAGATGTACCGTAACTACCTCTTAGTTTGGCATAATTTAGAATGTCATTTTCCAAATTAAATAAATCTGTTACAACCACGGAAGCACCAACGGCTCCATATAAAAAGGAGTTGTTTGCTGAAGGAAGCGTAGAAGACCAGTCATTCCTGGCTGATAGTTCTAGAAAGGCTGCATCTTTATAACCAAGCGTTGCATTCCCTAAAACCCCAAAAATTCTATACTTGCTTCTAAACATACTTGAAGTAGGTTGTTGACTACTATTGGCCAAGTTGTATGTGTCTGGAACTACCAAGCCGCCTACAGAACTTCCTATTAAGCGATCAGCAGTTCTTTGAAAGAAATTATATCCTCCAGCTGCTGTTAGTTTTAGGTCCTCACTAAATTCGGCGTCGTAATTGAGCAATACCGTGGCATCAAGATTTTCAACTTTAATATTGGTGTTAATATATTCACCTAATGAACTGTGCTTAGAATTACGGGTTGCAATTTGCAAATCGTCTGTCCAAACCAATTGTTGGGCAGGTGTATACGTTGGCGTCCATACATCGGTTTGGGTGTTTACAATATTGCCACCAAAGCGTCCTGTAATGGACAAGTTGTCCAAAAAGTTATAGGTTAATGAGGCGTTGGCTAAAAAGTTGTCTATCTCTGCCTCGTTACCATATTCATTTAAAATATAATACGGGTTTACAGATGAATAAGACCCCCAATATCCGTCAATACCATGAAATGGACTTTTATAGTCTCTTAGTTCCGTAAATGGGATATTAACCGGAGATTGAATCGCCATTGCGTAGGCATTATTACCTTCAAAAGCACGTGATCCTTCCTGAGCAGTATTTTGATCAACTCTGGCGTAACTAACTTTGAAATCGGATTTTAATTTCTCGCTTAACTTCGCAGAAGCGTTAAAGGTGATGTTATTTCTGTTGTAAGAGGTGTTATCAAGTATACCCGTTTGCTTTGTATTACCATAAGAGGCATAATAAGTAAAACCATCGTTAGATCCTGATAGGTTTATATTTTGTGTAACAGTGTACCCAGTGTTAAAAAAGTCTTGCAATTGATTTCTTACAGGACTGTAAGGTCTAGTCAAGGCTTCTAATGACCCATCTCCATCGGAATCAATTGGTGAAGTCCATGGTCTTACAACACCATCCATTGCTGGTCCCCAAGACCAGTTTTCTCCAGAATCCAGGTGAAGATTGTCATATCCTTGCCCAAACTTACTTTGGCGTTGTAAAACAATAATTGCCGTTTCCATTGAGGTTGAACCATTGTAATTGACTTGCATCTTTTTACCTTGGCCGGTTTTGGTGGTAATAAGAACAACTCCTGAAGCACCACGAGATCCATAAAGCGAAGTTGCGGAAGGACCTTTTAAAATGGTTACAGATGCTATATCGTCAGGATTGACGTCATTGAACCTGTTACCGAAATCGGAATACCCAGTCGTGGATTGACCAGCACCTCCTGAAGTAGCGGTATTATCAATTGCCACACCATCAATAACAATTAAAGCATTGTTGTTACCGGTAAGCGAACCTGAACCTCTTAATACAATTCTGGTAGATGAGCCTACAGAACCTTAAGCGGTAGATAAGTTTACACCAGCAGCTTTACCCCTTAAAGCTTCTAAAGCGTTTTTGTTAGGGACAGAGAGTAAGTCTTCTGATTTTACAGTCTGGTTGGCATAAACCGTTGCCTTTGCATTTCTGTCGCCAGTACCAAAAGCAGTAACTACCACTTCTTCTAGTGCTTGGGCATCTTCCTGCATTTGTACGTTGATAGTGTTACTGGCACCGACTGTCATGCTAGCATTCTTTTGTCCTATATAAGAGAACACCAAAACTTGCCCTACCTCTGCCATGATGGTGTATTCTCCATCAAAATCGGACTGGGTGCCAGTCGTGGTCCCTTGTACAAGGATGTTAACTCCAGGGAGTGGCAGACCATCTTGGTCCGTAACCGTACCTGAAATCGTTTTTTCCTGTGCAAAAGATAATTGCACAATCAACGCTAGAAACAGCGTTAAGATTCCATTTAACTTTGTTGTCATTTTATGATTATTTGAATTAGCAGCAGCAAAATTCCTAAATTCTTGTTAATAAAACAACTTTTTGAGCACAATTCTTATGCACGCATAAGAAAATTATGTTAAGAAAGTCAAAATTTGACGGTGATTATAGATTTTTAACACACTTGTGTGATATTTTTTTACATTTAACACAATTTATTTAGGAGGTCGTAGGAATTTTTTGCATCAAAATTGTTAATAAATTGACAATTTCATAATAATCGCAATTTTAGGGTGATTGCTGGGTGGTATATTGAATTATTTTTTGCGATTAAACGATTAAGCTGAGAATCTGGTAATATATAGGCGATTTTAGGACCTCTTAGCCACTGGGGTTTTTTATGGTGATCCTAAATTCCAAATTATGGGATTTTGTTTGTTTTTTGAAGCTATATTATTAGGTAGTGAGGTCTAATTCCGAGTTGCTGAATATGTTGCGTATAAAAAATATAAAAAATAAATAGCGTAGGGTTTGAATTATTGTGAATAATTACTACATTTGCCAGCCCTTAAAAGAGGGGTTAAGTTTTTATTATACAAAAATAGTATGCCAACAATTTCACAATTAGTACGAAAAGGAAGAGTCACAATTACTAAGAAGAGTAAATCGGCTGCTTTGGATTCGTGTCCTCAAAGAAGAGGTGTATGTACACGTGTTTATACTACCACTCCTAAGAAACCAAACTCTGCAATGCGTAAAGTTGCAAGGGTAAGGTTGACCAACGGGAAGGAAGTCAACGCTTACATACCAGGTGAGGGTCACAATTTACAAGAGCACTCGATAGTATTAGTAAGAGGCGGAAGGGTAAAGGATTTGCCAGGAGTTAGGTATCATATCGTTAGAGGTGCCTTGGATACAGCAGGTGTTGCTGGAAGGACACAACGTAGATCAAAATACGGAGCAAAACGCCCTAAGAAGTAAAAATTTGTTAAGAGTAATATATTAAGGTGTAAGTACTTTTAATATAGGACTATTGACCATTAACTCAAAAAGAAGAAATGAGAAAAAAGCAGGCAAAAAAGAGACCACTTTTACCAGATCCAAGGTTTAATGACCAATTGGTGACCCGTTTTGTTAATATGATGATGTGGGATGGAAAGAAGTCGGTAGCCTTTAAAGTTTTTTACGATGCTATAGATATCGTAGAAGAGAAAAAGACAGACGAAGAGAAAAGCGCATTGGAACTTTGGAAAGATGCATTGTCCAATGTTATGCCTCATGTTGAGGTAAGAAGTAGAAGAGTAGGTGGTGCTACTTTTCAGATACCTATGCAGATCAGACCAGATCGAAAAATTTCAACCGCAATGAAATGGCTTATCAGTTATTCTCGTAAGAGAAATGAAAAGGCAATGTCGCAAAAATTGGCAGGGGAAATTTTGGCTGCATCAAAAGAAGAAGGTGCTGCTGTTAAGAAAAGAGTGGATACTCATAAAATGGCTGAGGCCAATAAGGCATTCTCACACTTTAGATTTTAATAAGCAGAAATGGCAAGAGATTTAAAATATACAAGGAATATTGGAATTGCAGCACATATTGATGCTGGAAAAACAACTACGACCGAGAGGATTTTGTTCTACACGGGCGTTAGTCATAAAATAGGTGAGGTGCACGATGGTGCGGCTACAATGGACTGGATGGAACAGGAGCAGGAAAGAGGTATTACCATTACCTCTGCAGCTACTACCTGTGAATGGAATTTCCCTATGAAAAATGGGGCCGTTATAGACGAGACCAAGCCTTATCACTTTAACATTATAGATACTCCGGGACACGTTGATTTTACCGTTGAGGTAAACCGTTCCCTAAGGGTATTGGATGGTTTGGTATTCTTATTTAGTGCGGTTGATGGTGTTGAGCCACAATCAGAAACTAACTGGAGATTGGCCGATAACTATAAGGTGCCAAGAATGGGCTTCGTAAACAAAATGGACCGTCAAGGGTCTAACTTCTTAAACGTGTGCAAGCAGGTTAGGGAGATGTTGAAATCCAACGCAGTGCCTATTGTATTGCCAATTGGTGATGAAGCTGATTTTAGAGGTGTAGTTGATTTGGTTAAGAACCGTGCAATTATATGGCATGAGGAGAACTTTGGTGGTACTTTTGATGTAGTTGATATTCCGGCCGACATGAAAGATGAGGTTAGGGAATATAGGGCTGCTTTGATTGAAGCTGTTGCCGAGTATGACGAAACCTTAATGGAAAAATTCTTTGAAGACGAAGATTCCATTACCGAAGATGAAGTACACGCTGCTTTAAGGGCTGCTGTTATGGATATGAGTATCATACCTATGATCTGTGGTTCTTCATTTAAGAACAAAGGGGTTCAGTTTTTATTGGATGCCGTATGTCGTTACTTGCCATCGCCATTGGATAAGGATGCTATTATAGGTACCAATCCTGATACTGAAAAGCCTGAGTCCAGGAAGCCAAGTGTTAAGGAGCCGTTTGCTGCCTTGGCATTTAAGATTGCTACCGATCCATTTGTAGGTCGTTTGGCATTCTTTAGAGCATATTCAGGTAGATTGGATGCGGGATCTTATGTATTGAACAATCGTTCAGGAAACAAAGAGCGTATTTCCAGAATTTACCAAATGCATGCCAATAAGCAAAATGCAGTGGAGTATATTGAAGCTGGGGATATAGGTGCAGCTGTAGGGTTTAAGGATATTAAGACCGGGGATACCTTGTCTGATGAAAAACATCCAATTGTTTTGGAAAGTATGAACTTTCCTGATCCGGTTATCGGTATCGCTGTGGAGCCCAAAACAAAAGCTGATGTTGATAAATTGGGAATGGCTTTGGCTAAATTGGCCGAAGAGGATCCAACTTTCCAGGTAAAAACTGATGAAGCTTCTGGTCAAACTATTATTTCCGGTATGGGTGAGCTTCACTTGGATATTATTGTTGACCGTTTAAGACGTGAGTTTAAGGTTGAGGTAAGTCAAGGTGAGCCTCAGGTAGAATACAAGGAAGCATTGACTAAGAATGCCGCCCACAGGGAGGTTTACAAAAAGCAATCTGGTGGTCGTGGTAAATTTGGTGATATCGTCTTCGAGATGGGACCTGCTGATGATGATTTTGTTGGAACTGGTTTACAGTTTGTTGATGAGATCAAAGGTGGTCGTATACCAAAAGAATTCATAGGTCCTGTTGAAAAAGGATTTGCTGCTGCCATGAAAAATGGACCATTGGCCGGTTATGAGATGGATAGAATGAAAGTGGTTCTTAAGGATGGATCTTTCCACCCTGTGGATTCTGATGCACTATCTTTTGAATTGGCTGCAAAAATGGGTTACAAGGCTGCGGGTAAAGCTGCAGGAGCTGTAATTATGGAGCCTATCATGAAATTGGAAGTTTTGACTCCAGAGGAAAACATGGGTGATATAGTAGGTGACTTGAACCGTAGAAGGGGAACCGTTACCAATATGGATGACAGGGCAGGTGCCAAGGTAATTAAAGGTACAGTGCCATTGTCCGAAATGTTTGGGTATGTAACTTCTTTGAGAACATTGTCTTCTGGTAGGGCAACTTCAACAATGGAATTTTCACATTACGCTGAAACACCATCCAATATTTCAGAAGAGGTTATCAAGAAAGCAAAAGGATTAACAGCTTAAATCGTACTAAGATGAGTCAAAAAATTAGAATAAAATTAAAGTCGTACGACCATAACTTGGTAGATAAATCTGCTGAGAAGATCGTAAAAACGGTAAAGACTACAGGTGCGGTGGTAACTGGACCAATTCCTTTGCCAACACATAAAAAAATATTTACGGTTTTGCGTTCACCGCACGTAAATAAGAAAGCAAGAGAGCAGTTCCAATTAAGTTCTTACAAAAGACTTTTGGATATATACAGCTCTTCATCCAAAACCATCGATGCCCTAATGAAGTTGGAACTTCCTAGTGGTGTTGAGGTGGAGATCAAGGTGTAGTGAATCTTGGTTTTCTGGAGCAATAGCGAACTGAAAATCTTAGATGAATTGCATTCCGAAAGTGATTCGGAATCTGTAGAAAGAAGAGATAGACCCTGAAAGGAGTTTAGGGTAGACATGTCCCGAGCGTTTCGCGAAGGAAAAACGGAAAAAAATATATTCAGGGTTGAATTATTTTTTGACCCTGTTTTTTTGTCGATAATTTAAATAGTAATTAATTAATAATCAATTATAAATATGTCTGGGTTAATAGGTAGAAAAATAGGTATGACCAGCATTTTCGATGAAAATGGAAAGAACATTCCATGTACAGTAATCGAAGCTGGACCATGCGTAGTTACCCAAGTCAGAACCGAAGAGGTGGACGGGTACAATGCCCTTCAGCTTGGTTTCGATGACAAGGCAGAAAAACGTGCTAATAAAGCGGCTACAGGTCACTTTAAAAAAGCAGGAGCTTCTCCTAAGAAAAAAGTCATGGAATTCAGGTATTTTGAAGAAGGTGCGCACAAATTAGGGGATACTCTTGGAGTAGACCTTTTTGTGGAAGGAGAATTTGTTGATGTAATCGGTACCTCTAAGGGTAAAGGTTTTCAAGGTGTTGTTAAAAGACACGGCTTCGGCGGTGTTGGTCAATCAACCCACGGTCAGCACAATAGGTTAAGGGCTCCAGGTTCCATTGGTGCTGCTTCATATCCTGCAAGAGTTTTTAAGGGAATGAAAATGGCCGGTAGAATGGGTAGCGATAGGGTTACCGTTCAGAACCTAAGAGTATTAAAGATTGTTCCAGAAAAGAACCTTTTAGTGGTAAAGGGTTGTGTTCCTGGTCATAAGAACGCTTACGTAACTATTGAGAAGTAATGAAGGTAGCAGTTTTAGATATAAAGGGAAAAGAAACAGGTAGAAAGGTTGAGCTTTCGGACGCTGTATTCGCAATAGAACCAAACAATCATGCTGTTTATTTGGATGTTAAACAATATTTGGCACACCAAAGACAGGGTACGCACAAATCCAAAGAGCGTGCTGAGATAGCAGGTAGTACAAGAAAGATCAAAAAACAAAAGGGTACAGGTACTGCTCGTGCGGGTAGTATTAAGTCTCCGGTGTTTAGAGGTGGTGGACGTATATTTGGGCCAAGACCAAAGGATTATAAGCAAAAATTGAACAAAAATGTTAAGCGTTTGGCCAGAAGGTCTGCCTTGACATTGAAGTCAAAAGACAATGCTATAATGGTGGTTGAGGACTTTAATTTTGAAGCCCCAAAAACTAAGGATTTTAAGCAATTTTTGAAGTCTTTGGGCTTGGAGAATAAAAAATCCCTAATTGTGTTGGGTGATTCAAATAATAACGTATATTTGTCCTCACGCAATTTAGAGCGTTCTGAGGTTATAACTAACTCAGAATTAAGCACTTACAAAATATTAAACGCTAACAACCTAGTGTTGTTGGAAGGTTCTTTGGAAGGAATCGAATCGAACTTAATTAAATAAGCGAACCATGAGTGTGTTGATAAAGCCAATTATTACGGAAAAAATGACTGCTGATAGCGAGTTGCACAATCGTTATGGTTTTTTTGTTGATCCAAAAGCCAACAAGATCCAGATTAAGGAAGCAGTGGAAGCAACTTATGGTGTTTCTGTCGATAAAGTTCGAACAATGAATTATGGTCCTTCGCGCAAGTCGCGTTACACTAAAACTGGTGTACAGCACGGAAAGACAAGTGGTTTCAAAAAAGCCATTGTTGATGTAGCAGAAGGAGATATTATTGATTTTTACAGTAATCTATAAAGACAAAAAATGTCAGTTAGAAAATTAAAACCAATCACTCCTGGGCAGCGTTTTAGAGTAGTAAACGGATTTGACGCCATTACTACTGATAAGCCGGAAAAAAGCTTGCTTGCTCCGTTAAAAAAGTCGGGAGGTAGAAACAGTCAAGGAAAAATGACCATACGCCAAAAAGGTGGAGGTCATAAGAGAAGGTATCGTGTTATTGATTTCAAAAGGGATAAGCAAGGTGTTGCTGCAACTGTTGATTCAATTCAGTACGATCCAAACAGAACAGCTTTTATAGCATTATTGGTATATACCGATGGCGAAAAGAGATATGTTATTGCTCCAAACGGTTTACAAGTTGGGCAGGAAGTATCTTCTGGTGCCGGGGTTGCTCCAGAAATCGGGAATGCACTTCCTTTGAGTGAGATACCTTTGGGTACCATCATTTCAGGAATAGAATTGCGTCCAGGACAAGGAGCTGTAATGGCAAGAAGTGCCGGTACATTTGCCCAGTTAATGGCAAAGGAAGGTAAGTTTGTTACCATTAAATTGCCATCAGGTGAAACCAGATTGGTTTTAGCGGATTGTTTGGCTACTATAGGTGCAGTATCCAACTCGGATCATCAATTATTGGTATCAGGTAAGGCTGGTAGAAGTAGATGGTTGGGAAGAAGACCAAGAACAAGACCGGTAGCGATGAACCCTGTCGATCACCCCATGGGTGGTGGAGAAGGTAGGGCTTCTGGAGGTCATCCTAGATCTAGAAACGGAATTCCTGCTAAAGGATACAGAACCCGTTCCAAGACCAAGAGTACCAACAAGTATATTTTAGAACGTAGAAAGAAATAAAAAGTAGAAAGAAATGGCACGTTCATTAAAGAAAGGACCTTACGTTCACTATAGTTTGGATAAAAAAGTCCAACAAAATGTTGAATCTGGTAAAAAGGCAGTCATTAAGACATGGTCTAGAGCTTCTATGATTACTCCTGATTTTGTAGGTCAGACAATAGCGGTTCACAATGGAAAGCAATTTGTACCTGTTTTTGTAACAGAGAACATGGTGGGTCACAAATTAGGTGAATTTTCTCCAACAAGATCTTTTAGAGGTCACGCTGGGGCAAAAAATAAAGGAAAAAAGTAAGCTATGGGAGTTCGTAAAAAACAAATGGCCGAAAGAATTAAGGCAGAAAAGCAGCAAATAGCGTTTGCAAAGTTGAATAATTGCCCTACTTCCCCTAGAAAAATGCGCTTGGTAGCGGATTTGGTTAGAGGTGTAAAAGTGGAGAAAGCGCTTGCTATTTTAAAATTCAACCAAAAGGAATCATCTCGTAGATTGGAGAAGTTATTGCTATCTGCAATAGCCAACTGGCAATCTAAGAATGAGGATGCAAGTGTTGAGGATGCTGAACTTTTTGTTAAGGAAATCAGAGTGGATGGTGGAAGTATGTTGAAAAGACTACGTCCTGCTCCACAGGGAAGAGCACATAGAATTAGAAAACGTTCCAACCACGTTACCTTGGTTTTGGGATCTAACAATAACACACAAAGCTAGAGCATTTAGTATGGGACAGAAAACAAATCCAATCGGAAATCGTCTAGGAATTATCAGAGGATGGGAATCTAACTGGTACGGTGGAAACGATTATGGTGATAAACTTGCCGAAGACGATAAGATCAGAAAATATGTTCATGCACGTTTGGCAAAAGCAAGTGTGTCTAGAATTATTATTGAGCGTACCCTTAAGTTGATTACCGTTACAATTACCACTGCAAGACCAGGTATTATTATTGGAAAAGGTGGTCAGGAAGTTGACAAATTAAAGGAGGAGCTTAAAAAGATTACGGACAAGGAAGTTCAGATCAATATTTTTGAGATTAAAAGACCTGAATTGGACGCTAATCTTGTTGCTGCCAGTGTAGCACGTCAAATTGAAAGTAGAATTTCTTTTAGAAGAGCTATAAAAATGGCAATCGCAGCGGCCATGAGAATGAACGCTGAAGGAATTAAAATTCAGATATCTGGACGTTTGAACGGAGCTGAAATGGCAAGATCCGAATCCTATAAGGATGGTAGGATTCCATTGTCCACTTTTAGAGCCGATATAGATTATGCTTTGCATGAAGCGCATACAACCTATGGAAGATTGGGTATAAAAGTATGGATCATGAAAGGTGAGGTTTACGGAAAAAGAGAACTTTCTCCATTGGTAGGTATGGCAAAAAGCCAAGCTCCCGGAAAAGGTGGAAAACAAGAAGGCCCGAAGAAACAACGTCGTAGAAAGTAATTTTTTAAAGAAGTAAAGAAATGTTACAGCCAAAAAGAACTAAGTTCCGCAAAATGCAGAAAGGTCGTATGAAAGGGATCTCTGGAAGGGGACATCAACTTTCAAACGGTATGTTTGGTATTAAATCAATGGATACCTCTTTTATAACATCGCGCCAAATAGAAGCAGCTCGTATTGCGGCAACTAGGTACATGAAAAGAGAAGGCCAATTATGGATAAAAATATTCCCGGACAAGCCTATCACCAAGAAACCGTTAGAGGTTCGTATGGGTAAAGGTAAGGGTGCTCCAGAATATTTTGTAGCTGTAGTGTTGCCAGGAAGGGTTATGTTCGAGGTTGCCGGTGTGTCTCTTGATATTGCAAAGGAGGCTTTACGTCTTGCGGCACAGAAACTACCAGTAAAAACTAAATTTATTATTGCTAGGGACTATTCTGCTTAATATAATTGCAAGGAATCATGAAACAATCAGAAATAAAAGAATTATCAGTTGAGGGGTTAAAGGAAAAGAGTGCTGAATTTAAAAAGCAGTATTCTGATTTAAAATTGGCCCATTCTGTTACACCATTGGAAAACCCTTTACTTATCAGAAAAGTAAGAAGAACTGTAGCAAGATTGGCAACTGAATTAACTAAAAGGGAATTACAATAATTGGTTCTGCTTTATGGAAAAAAGGAATTTAAGAAAAGAGAGAATAGGAGTTGTAACTAGCAACAAAATGGAGAAATCAGTAGTGGTTTCAGAAGTTAAACGTGTTAAACACCCTATGTACGGTAAGTTCGTGTTGAAAACTAAGAAATATGTTGCGCACGATGAAAAGAACGATTGCAACATTGGCGATACTGTTAAGATCATGGAGACACGTCCATTGAGTAAGACCAAATGTTGGAGGTTAGTGGAAATCATTGAAAGAGCTAAATAATTATGTTACAGCAAGAATCTAGACTAAAAGTAGCGGACAATACGGGTGCAAAAGAAGTTTTGACCATTCGTGTGTTGGGAGGTACAAAGAGAAGATATGCTTCTGTTGGGGATAAAATTGTAGTTGCCGTTAAGGAAGCTACACCTAACGGAGCTGTTAAAAAAGGTGCAGTTTCCACAGCAGTTGTTGTAAGAACAAAGAAAGAAGTTAGAAGACCTGATGGTTCTTATATTCGTTTCGATGATAATGCCTGTGTGCTTTTGAACCCAACAGGGGAAATGAGAGGAACACGTGTTTTTGGACCGGTAGCCAGGGAACTTCGTGACAAGCAGTTCATGAAAATTGTATCATTGGCTCCAGAGGTGCTTTAATAAATATAGCAAAATGGGAAAATTAAAAATCAAAACAGGGGATACTGTTAGAATTATTGCCGGAGACCACAAAGGGGTAGAGGGCAAGGTTGTAAGTGTAGACCGTGAAAAAAACAAGGCAATCGTTGAAGGAGCCAATATGGTTTCCAAACACGAAAAGCCAAGTGCCAGCAATCCTCAAGGTGGGATTGTTAAGAAAGAGGCTTCCTTACAGATATCCAATCTGTCGTTGATCGATCCAAAATCTGGAGAGACCACTAGAGTTGGTTTTGAAGTAAGAGATGGTAAGAAAGTGAGATTTGCGAAGAAATCTAAAGAAGTAATTTAGTTATGGCTTACGTTCCAAGATTAAAACAGGAATATAAAGAAAGAGTTATTAAGGCTCTTAGGGAGGAGTTTGGTTACAAGAATGTAATGCAGGTTCCTAAATTAGAAAAAATTGTTGTTAGTAGAGGTGTTGGTGCCGCTGTAGCGGATAAGAAACTTATAGACCATGCGGTAGATGAGTTGACCAATATCACTGGCCAAAAAGCAATTTCAACGATGTCTAAAAAGGATGTTGCTGCATTTAAATTACGTAAAGGAATGCCTATTGGGGCAAAAGTAACCTTACGTGGAGAGAGAATGTACGAATTCTTGGATAGATTGGTTACAACTGCATTGCCTAGGGTAAGGGATTTCCAAGGAATTAAGGCCACTGGTTTTGATGGAAGGGGAAATTATAATCTTGGTATTACGGAGCAAATTATATTTCCAGAAATAAACATTGATAAAATTAACAGAATCAATGGTATGGATATTACATTTGTAACCTCTGCGGAGACAGATAAAGAAGCTAAATCATTATTAACCGAATTAGGACTACCTTTTAAAAAGAATTAGTATGGCTAAAGAATCCATGAAGGCCCGTGAGGTCAAGAGAGAAAAGATGGTAGCTAAATATGCCGAGAAGAGAAAAGCCTTAAAGGAGGCTGGTGATTATGAGGCGTTACAGAAGTTACCTAAAAATGCTTCTCCTGTTCGTTTGCACAATCGTTGCAAGCTAACTGGAAGACCAAGAGGTTACATGAGGACTTTTGGTATATCCAGGGTTACTTTTAGAGAAATGGCCAATAATGGTCTTATACCTGGAGTAAGAAAAGCTAGCTGGTAATAAAAAAGTATAAACTGGTTTCAGGTTTAACAATAATGTTAAAAACCGTTACCGTAAATCAATAATTATGTTTACAGATCCAATTGCGGATTATTTAACGAGAATTAGAAATGCAAGTAGCGCCGGCCACAGGGTGGTTGAGATTCCTGCCTCTAATTTAAAGAAAGAAATTACTAAAATATTATTCGATCAAGGATATATTTTAAGCTACAAATTTGAAGATAACGCGGTTCAGGGGACTATTAAAATAGCCTTGAAATATGACAAGTTCACAAAAGAGCCGGTTATAAAGAAAATAAAGCGAGTTAGTACACCAGGACTTAGAAAATATGCTAGCTCCGAGGAGTTGCCAAGAGTTTTAAACGGTCTTGGTATTGCTATTATTTCTACTTCCCATGGTGTAATGACCAGCAAGCAGGCAAAGCTTGAGAATGCAGGTGGGGAAGTATTATGTTATGTTTATTAATACTATAAAGATTTAGAAAGATGTCTAGAACAGGTAATAATCCAATAGCAATTCCAGAAGGAGTAACCGTAGAGGTTAAGGAAGATGTTATTACTGTAAAAGGTAAGCTGGGAGAACTTTCCCAAGAATTTTCTGGTGCTGCTGTTAAGGTTGAAGATGGTCAAGTATTTGTTACAAGACCTTCAGATTCCAAGGAGCATAAAGCAAAACATGGTCTTTACAGATCTTTGATCTTTAATATGGTCCAAGGAGTTTCTAAAGGATGGACAAAGGAATTGGAATTGGTAGGGGTAGGATACCGTGCCAGTAACCAAGGACAAACATTGGATCTAGCTTTAGGGTTTTCGCACAATATTGTTTTGGATCTGGCTCCTGAGGTAAAAGTGGAGACCGTATCCGAAAAAGGAAAGAATCCAATTATAAAGCTAAGTTCGCATGATAAGCAATTAGTGGGGCAGATTGCCGCTAAGATTAGATCTTTCCGTAAGCCAGAGCCTTACAAAGGAAAAGGAATTAAGTTCGTTGGTGAACAATTAAGAAGAAAAGCTGGTAAATCGGCTTAATAATTAGCATTATGGGATTAACGAAGACTGAAAGAAGACTACGTATCAGAAGAAGGATTAGAAAAATATCCTCAGGTACTGCAGAAAGGCCAAGGCTTGCTGTTTTTAGAAGCAATACTGGGATATACGCTCAAATTATTGATGATGTGGCCGGAACAACTTTAGTGTCCGCTTCCTCAAGGGATAAGGAGTTGGCTAAGGCTAAAGGGACGAAAACAGAAGTGGCTAACCTAGTTGGGAAGGCTATTGCCGAAAAGGCAAAGGAAGCTGGAATAGAAGCTGTTGCTTTTGATAGAGGTGGTAATTTATACCATGGAAGAGTTAAATCATTAGCCGATGGCGCTAGGGAAGCAGGATTAAAATTCTAAGAATATTATGTATCAGAAATACAAAAACGTAGAGACTGTTAAGCCGGGAGGTTTAGAATTAAAAGATAGATTGGTTGGGGTACAACGTGTTACCAAAGTAACGAAAGGTGGTAGAGCGTTCGGTTTCTCTGCTATCGTTGTGGTAGGTGATGAAAATGGTGTTGTAGGTCATGGTCTAGGTAAGTCTAAGGAAGTTGCTACGGCAATTGCCAAGGCTATAGAAGATGCTAAAAAGAATCTTATTAGAATTCCTTTGAACAAAGGTACTTTGCCTCATGAACAAAAAGGGAAATTCGGTGGAGCTAGAGTTTATATCCAGCCTGCATCGCACGGTACCGGAGTAATTGCAGGTGGTGCGGTTAGAGCGGTATTGGAAGCAGTAGGTGTTCATGATGTATTATCTAAATCACAAGGTTCTTCCAACCCTCATAACGTAGTAAAGGCTACTTTTGATGCGCTTTTACAGCTTAGAGGTGCTAAGACAGTTGCAAACCAAAGAGGTATTTCTTTAGAAAAAGTTTTTAAAGGATAAAACCAAGAATATAATGGGAAAGATTAAAGTTAAACAGGTAAAGAGCAGTATTAAAAGAGCTCAAAATCAAAAGAGAACATTAGAGGCTCTTGGTTTACGAAGAATAGGACAGGTTGTAGAACATGATGCTACCTCAAGTATTCTTGGAATGATAAATAAAGTTAAACACTTAGTTTCCACAGAGGAGGCTTAATATAATTTTAGTGTTATGAATTTAAGTAATTTAAAACCAGCGGAAGGTGCTGTCCAAAAAGCCGGTAAAGTCGTAGGTAGAGGTCAGGGCTCCGGAAAGGGAGGTACTGCTACCAGAGGACATAAAGGTGCTAAATCCAGGTCTGGTTATTCTAAGAAAATTGGTTTCGAAGGTGGTCAAATGCCATTGCAGAGACGTGTGCCAAAATTTGGTTTTACAAATATCAATAGAAAGGATTACGCTGGGATCAATCTGGAAAAATTACAGGAATTGGTAGATAAAGGAGCCATTAAGGATACGGTTACTTTGGATATCCTTGTAGAAAACGGATTGGTAGGCAAAAACGATTTGGTTAAGATTCTTGGTAATGGAGAGCTAAAAGCTTCCCTTAAAGTTTCTGTACATAAATTTACAGCTACCGCAAAGGCCGCAATTGAGGCTGCAGGTGGTGAAGCTATAAGTTTATAAGCAAAGAATACTATGAAGAAATTTTTCGAGACATTATCAAATATTTGGAAGATTGAAGAACTAAAGGGTAGAATAATCGTTACCCTTGGTTTGCTTTTGGTGTATCGTTTTGGTGCGCAGGTGGTACTTCCAGGTATTGATTCTACCCAGTTAGCTGGGTTGGCCTCCAGTACTGATAGTGGTATTTTGGGTATTTTAAATGCCTTTACCGGAGGAGCATTATCCAATGCCTCGGTTTTTGCGTTG
The DNA here is from genome assembly GCF_000733925.1 of Arenibacter algicola. NCBI lineage: Bacteria > Pseudomonadati > Bacteroidota > Flavobacteriia > Flavobacteriales > Flavobacteriaceae > Arenibacter > Arenibacter algicola. The sequence goes on along the minus strand of NZ_JPOO01000003.1, from coordinate 1,668,277 downwards.
GGAATTATGCCCTATATTTCTGCTTCTATTGTAGTACAATTAATGGGTATAGCCATTCCTTATCTACAAAAGTTGCAAAAGGAAGGCGAAAGCGGAAGAAAAACGATCAATCAAATTACCAGATGGCTTACTATCGGTATTTGTATTGTTCAGGCTCCTGCTTATTTGTACAGTTTGGGAGCTTTAGGTGTTCCTGACAGTGCCTTCGTATTTGGTAAGGGACTTGATTTTGTGATACCCTCAGTTATTATTTTAGTTGCTGGAACCATTTTTGCAATGTGGTTGGGAGAAAAAATTACCGATAAAGGAATCGGAAATGGAATATCCCTTCTGATCATGATCGGAATTATAGCTACCATGCCTCAGAATTTTGTGCAAGAATTTATATCCAGGACTGCAAATAACAACGGTGGACTTATGTTCATGCTTATTGAAGTCATTATTTGGTTTATCGTGATTTTGCTTTGTGTATTGTTGGTAATGGCTACACGTCAGATTCCTGTTCAATATGCAAGAAGAACGGCTTCCGGTGGATATGAAAAGAATATTATGGGATCTAGACAGTACATTCCTTTAAAGTTGAATGCTTCTGGAGTAATGCCTATTATATTTGCGCAAGCCATTATGTTTGCACCTGGGTTGTTGGGTAAAACCTTTAACAATACCGCGGTAGGACAGTGGATGGAAGTTCAGTTCCAAGATATATTTGGATTGGCCTACAATCTTTTGTTCGGGTTCTTGATTATTGTGTTCACCTATTTTTATACGGCGATTACAGTACCTACCAATAAAATGGCGGATGATCTGAAAAGAAGTGGTGGTTTTATTCCTGGAATTAGACCAGGAAAGGAAACTGGGGATTTCTTGGATAAGATAATGTCATTGATTACATTACCTGGATCTGTTTTTCTCGCTTTATTGGCGGTATTACCGGCAGTGATTGTTAAGATTATGGATGTACAGGCTGGTTGGGCATTGTTTTACGGAGGAACATCATTGTTGATCATGGTTGGTGTGGCGATCGATACAGTGCAACAAGTAAATTCTTATTTGTTGAACAGACATTACGACGGTTTGATGAAATCAGGAAAAAATAGAAAGGTAGCATAGATTATGGCTAAACAATCAGCAATAGAGCAAGATGGAAGCATAATTGAGGCATTGTCAAATGCCATGTTTCGCGTGGAGTTGGAAAACGGTCACGTGGTAACAGCACATATCTCTGGAAAAATGCGTATGCATTATATTAAGTTACTTCCAGGGGATAAGGTTAAGCTCGAAATGAGCCCTTACGATTTAAGTAAAGCAAGAATTACATATAGATATTAAGTAAATAGGATGAAAGTTAGAGCATCAATAAAGAAAAGAAGTGCCGAGTGCAAGATTGTGCGTAGAAAAGGCAGATTGTACGTAATTAATAAAAAGAATCCTAGATTTAAACAAAGACAAGGGTAATTATGGCAAGAATTGCAGGTGTAGACATACCAAAACAGAAAAGAGGGGTAATAGCCCTAACCTATATCTTTGGTATAGGAAAAAGTAGGGCTAAGGAGATTTTATCTACTGCCCAAGTAAGTGAGGATACCAAAGTATCTGACTGGAACGATGATGAGATTGGTCGTATTCGTGAGGCAGTTTCTTCTTTGACTATTGAAGGGGAATTGCGTTCTGAAAACCAATTGAACATTAAGCGTTTAATGGATATAGGTTGTTATAGAGGTATTCGCCACAGATCTGGTCTGCCTTTAAGAGGTCAGCGTACCAAAAACAACTCTAGGACAAGAAAAGGTAAGAGGAAAACAGTTGCTAACAAGAAGAAGGCAACTAAATAATAATTAGGATATTATGGCAAAGGCAAATGCAAAAGCGGCAAAGAAGCGTAAAGTTATAGTAGAGTCTGTGGGCGAAGCCCATGTTACTGCTTCTTTTAATAATATTATTATTTCTTTAACCAACAAGAAGGGTGATGTAATTTCTTGGTCTTCAGCAGGTAAAATGGGTTTCAGGGGTTCTAAAAAGAACACTCCTTATGCAGCTCAAATAGCTTCTGAGGATTGTGCTAAAGTTGCTCATGAAGCTGGTTTAAGAAAAGTAAAGGTTTATGTAAAAGGACCGGGAAATGGTAGGGAATCTGCTATCCGTTCCATACATAACTCAGGAATTGAGGTTACAGAGATTATCGATGTAACTCCAATGCCGCACAATGGTTGTAGACCACCAAAAAGAAGAAGAGTATAATTAATAGTAATCAATTGCCCCAATGGGGTGTTTCAAGGAGATGTAGTTACGATTATCGAAGGATAAGCCTTAATTCATGATCACGTTTCCAAACTAAAAGAAAATGGCAAGATATACAGGACCAAAAACAAAGATCGCCCGTAAATTCGGTGAAGCGATTTTCGGAGATGATAAATCTTTTGAGAAAAGAAATTATCCTCCAGGACAACACGGTAATAACAGACGTCGTGGTAAAAAGTCTGAATATGCTATCCAGTTAATGGAAAAGCAAAAAGCAAAATACACTTACGGTATTTTGGAAAAACAATTCCGAAACATATTTGCAAAAGCAAATAGAAGCAAAGGAGTAACCGGTGAGGTATTACTTCAATTGTGTGAATCACGTCTAGATAACGTTGTTTACAGAATGGGTATTTCCCCTTCTAGAAGTGGAGCAAGACAATTGGTTTCACATAGACATATTACGGTAAACGGAGAGTTGGTTAACATTCCATCCTATACCTTGAAAGCTGGTGATGTTGTTGGTGTTAGGGAAAAATCAAAGTCTTTAAAAGCGATCGATGACGCTCTTTCTGCAAATAGCAGTGTGTACGAGTGGATCACTTGGAATTCAGAAAAAATGGAAGGTAATTTTGTTTCCGTTCCAGAAAGAATGCAAATTCCAGAGAATATCAAAGAACAATTAATAGTCGAGTTATACTCTAAATAAAAACAACACTGATCCAATTATGGCATTATTAAATTTTCAGAAGCCCGATAAAGTTATAATGATTGATTCCTCCGATTTCGAAGGTAAATTCGAATTTCGTCCATTGGAACCAGGTTATGGCTTAACTGTTGGGAACGCATTAAGAAGAGTTTTGCTTTCGTCCTTGGAAGGTTTTGCTATCACTTCTGTTAGAATTGATAAGGTGGAACATGAGTTCTCTGTAATTTCCGGTGTTGTGGAAGATGTTACCGAAATCATTCTAAATCTTAAACAAGTTCGTTTCAAAAGACAGATAGACGATGTTGATAGTGAGACAGTATCTATCTCTGTTAGCGGAAAGGAACAATTGACTGCAGGTGATTTTCAAAAATTTATTTCTGGTTACCAAGTATTGAACCCAGATTTAGTTATTTGTAACATGGATCCCAAGGTTAGCATTAATATGGAGATTACCATAGATAAGGGTAGGGGGTATGTGCCTGCTGAGGAAAATAAAAAATCCAATGCACCATTAGGTACCATAGCCGTAGATTCAATCTTTACTCCTATTAAAAATGTAAAGTACAGTATAGAAAACTTTCGTGTAGAGCAAAAGACCGATTATGAAAAATTGGTTTTTGAAATCGCAACCGATGGTTCAATTCACCCAAAAGAGGCATTGACCGAAGGAGCAAAGGTTCTAATACACCACTTTATGTTGTTCTCCGATGAGCGTATTACCTTAGAGGCAGACGAGATTGCACAGACGGAGACCTATGATGAGGAATCATTGCATATGCGTCAACTATTGAAAACCAAATTGGTTGATATGGATCTTTCTGTAAGAGCATTGAACTGTTTGAAAGCTGCGGAAGTTGATACACTTGGAGATCTGGTTTCTTTTAACAAGAACGATTTGATGAAGTTTAGAAACTTTGGTAAAAAATCCTTGACCGAATTGGAAGAATTGGTTATCAACAAAGGTTTGAGCTTTGGAATGGATTTGTCAAAATATAAATTGGATAAAGATTAATTGAACTTTCAAGGGAATTGGGAATACCAAGACTTAGAAAGACTATAGAAAAGAACAATGAGACACGGTAAGAAAGTTAATCATTTAGGAAGAAAGGCAGCCCATAGAAAATCTATGTTGGCAAACATGGCCTGTTCATTAATAGAGCACAAGAGAATTAATACAACTGTTGCAAAGGCAAAAGCTTTAAAGCAGTTTGTAGAGCCATTGATTACCAAATCAAAAACTGAGAATAATCAAACAGTTGAGAAGGGTACTCACAACAGACGTATTGTATTTAAAAGCCTTCGCGACAAGTATGCGGTTACCGAGCTTTTCAGTAGTGTTGCCGAAAAGGTAGCCGACAGACCAGGAGGATATACAAGAATTATCAAATTGGGTAATCGTCTTGGGGATAATGCTGACATGGCAATGATAGAGCTAGTAGATTTTAATGAAATCTACAATGCCGGCAAGCCTAAAAAGCAAAAGACTACAAGAAGGGGTAGAAGCAAAAAAGCAGACGATGCTACAGCTGTTGTTGAAGAAACGGCAAAGGCTGAAAGTGCAAAGGCTGAAGGACCAAAAGTAGAAGAGCCAAAGGCAGAAAAAAAAGCAGATGATGCTCAAGAGTAAAATTGTTATTAAATATTAATAATTGTAAAAGGATAAGCCTAAAAGCTTATCCTTTTTTTATGTTATTTTGCAAAACGAAAAATTGTAACGCCAAAAAATGAAGTATCAAACAAGAAAAAAAGCAATATTGTTGCTTGCCGATGGGACCATTTTTCACGGTAAGGCTGTAGGGAACAAGGAAGGAACTGCCTTTGGAGAGGCTTGTTTTAACACTGGAATGACCGGTTATCAGGAGATATTTACAGATCCATCCTACTTTGGACAGATCATGGTAACCACAAATGCCCATATAGGGAATTATGGGGCAAATGATGAAGAAGTTGAGTCTGATTCTGTGAAGATATCAGGTTTGGTTTGTAAAAATTTTAGTTACCATTATTCCAGGCCCGATGCCGACCTAAGTTTACAGGAATTTTTGGATAAAAATAATCTGTTGGCTATTTCCGACGTGGATACCAGGGCTTTGGTGGGGTACATTCGGGATAATGGCGCCATGAATGCGGTAATATCTACGGATGTGGATAATATTGAGGAATTAAAAAAGAAATTGGCAGAAGTGCCCAGTATGGAAGGTTTGGAGCTTTCTTCCAAAGTTTCTACCAAAGAAGCTTATTATTACGGAGATAAGGATGCAAAATATAAGGTATCTGCCCTGGATATAGGAATCAAGAAAAATATTCTTCGAAACTTGGCCAAAAGGGGTGCCTATATAAAGGTATTTCCGTACAACGCAACTTTTGAAGAAATGAGCTCTTGGAACCCTGATGGATATTTTATTTCCAATGGCCCAGGGGATCCGGATCCATTGCACGAGGCAATTGCATCTGCCAAGGAAATGATAAAATCCGATAAACCATTGTTCGGTATATGTTTAGGGCATCAGGTGTTGGCATTGGCCAATGGGGTTTCTACCTATAAAATGCACAATGGCCATAGGGGTATAAACCACCCGGTAATGAATTTGGTTACTGGTAAAGGGGAAATCACTTCCCAAAATCACGGATTTGCCATCAATAGGGAAGAGACCGAGGCCAATCCCAATTTGGAGATTACCCATCTTCACCTAAATGACAACACGGTTGCGGGAATTAAAATGAAAGATAAGAACGTATTTTCTGTTCAGTACCATCCAGAAGCAAGTCCAGGGCCGCATGATGCAGATTATCTGTTCGACCAATTTTTCGAAATGATCCAATCCACGGTAAACTAAAACGTTATAGTTTTATTTTATTGTTATCAAAGGGTCATTAAAGCCAATTATAGTGGGGTTAAAAGCGCTTCCTTTGCTATATTTGCATAATAATTTAACTAAAAAATAAAAGATAGACATATGAGTATCATCCTAAGTGTTCATGCACGACAAATTTTGGATTCAAGAGGTAATCCAACAGTAGAGGTAGACGTAATTACCGAAAATGGAGTAATGGGAAGGGCAGCAGTTCCTTCAGGAGCTTCTACAGGTGAGCATGAAGCGGTTGAGCTTCGTGATGGTGGAAAAACCTTCATGGGTAAAGGAGTAGGAAAGGCTGTCAACAACGTAAATACCGTTATTGCAGAGGAGATTCTGGGCATGTCCGTTTTTGAACAAAATTTGGTTGATCAAACCATGATAGATTTGGATGGTACGCCCAATAAATCAAAATTGGGAGCCAATGCCATTTTAGGTGTTTCCCTAGCAGTTGCCAAGGCAGCTGCCAATGAATTGGGATTGTCCTTGTTCAGGTATGTGGGTGGTGTTAGTGCCAATACCCTGCCTGTGCCAATGATGAATATTATCAATGGAGGTTCGCATTCTGATGCTCCCATTGCTTTTCAGGAATTTATGGTGATGCCTGTAAAGGCAAATAATTTTTCCCATGCCATGCAAATGGGGACCGAAATTTTCCATAACCTTAAGAAAGTTTTACACGATAGGGGTCTAAGTACAGCTGTTGGGGATGAAGGTGGATTTGCTCCAAATCTTGCAGGCGGTACAGAGGATGCCTTGGATACCATTGCAAAAGCGGTTGAAAAGGCAGGTTACAAATTGGGTGACGATGTAATGATAGCCTTGGATTGTGCGGCTGCAGAGTTTTATGTTAATGGAAAATATGATTATACCAAATTTGAAGGAGATAAGGGTGTAGTTAGAACTTCTGAGGAACAGGCTCAATATTTGGCCGACTTAAGTGCCAAGTATCCTATTATATCCATTGAGGATGGTATGGACGAGAACGATTGGAAAGGCTGGAAGGCTTTGACCGATAAAATTGGGGATAAGGTACAATTGGTAGGTGATGATTTGTTTGTTACCAATGTAGAGCGTTTGTCTAGAGGAATCAAAGAAGGTATTGCCAATTCCATCTTGATAAAGGTTAACCAGATAGGAACTCTAACGGAAACCATTGCAGCTGTTAATATGGCCAAAAATGCTGGATATACATCTGTTATGTCCCACCGTTCCGGAGAAACTGAGGATAACACCATTGCCGATTTGGCAGTTGCCTTAAATACGGGCCAGATTAAAACCGGTTCTGCTTCCAGGTCCGATAGGATGGCGAAATATAACCAATTGTTAAGAATAGAGGAAGAATTGGGGAGTACTGCATATTACCCAGGAGTACAAGCCTTCAAGATTAAATAATACAAAATTAAGTACTTAAAAAAAGCCATTCTATGTAGGATGGCTTTTTTTTTTAAATATCACGGAGGTTTGTTTACTTATCAGAAATAAATAATTATATTATCCTACTTTTATCAATATACCAATATAATTAACCAAATTCTAGATTAAATGAATAACTTTCTATTTGTTGCTGCTGAGAATGACGGTCTTCCAAAATGTAAGGCCGGAGGTATGGGTGATGTGGTTAGGGATGTTCCTCGGCAGATTTCTGAAAGGGGGGACATGGCACATGTAGTTGTACCCTCCTATTCAAGATTACATCAAAATGGAACCTTTATTACCAATCTAAACCTGAACCTACGGGGAATGGTCTATGTTGCAGAGCTTTACGAAGTAGCTCCTAAAAAGGAGTTTGCAAATTTACATCATTATGTAATACATCATCCTGAAATTACCGCAGGGGAAATAGGACATATATACCACGACGATCCGGAAGAAGCTTTTTATACGGATAATATTAAGTTCACCATTTTTTGTACGGCCGTGGCCGAAGCAATCAAGGTCGGGGCTTTTGGGGAGTTGGATATTGTTCATATGCACGATTGGCATTCCAGCCTGGTTTTGTTTTTAAAAACCTATCATCCGGAATATCAGGCTTTAAAGAAAATGCGCTATGTATATACCATTCATAATTTAGCCATTCAAGGTATACGTCCGTTTTATAATAATTACTCTTCACTGGGAAATTGGTTTCCGAATGTTCCGATAGATGAAAGGAAGTTGATGGACTACAGGTACCAGGATTGTATTAACCTTATGGCCGTTGGCATCCGGTTGGCAGATGCCGTACATACCGTTTCCCCTTCCTATAAGGAAGATGTGCTTAGGCCGAGCAATCCGCCCGAATTTATTGGAGGTGAAGGTTTGGAAAAAGATTTACAGGAGGCGAACAATCAAGGAAGGTTGTTCGGGATTCTTAATGGTTCAAATTATAAAAACATTCGCGCGGCCGAAAAGGGATTGTTGTACAGGAATATTGTTAAGGCGCTATTTAGGTGGCTACAGGAGGAATCCAAGAAATACAAGGCAGATTTTCTGGCACATACCGGTGAAAAGGTCATGGAGTATGTTACCGAGAAGCCCAAGTTCATAGTTTCAAGTGTGGCCCGTTTAACGGAACAAAAGTTTTATTTCTTTAAACGTTCCCCTGAAGCATTTGTTGAAATATTGAACCGACTTAAGAAAGTGGATGGAATTTTTATGCTCTTGGGTACTGGTGCCCCTGAGTATGAGGAACTATTTCGTCAATTGAGCTATGAACATAAAAACTTTATTTTCACCAATGGTCAATCGGAGGATTTGATCGATTCCATATATTTGGAGACCGACCTGTATTTTATGCCCAGTTTGTTTGAACCCTGTGGCATTAGCCAAATGTTGTCCATGCGTAACGGCAACCCCTGTCTAGTGCACAATACGGGAGGCTTACGGGATACTGTGGAGCATATGAAAACCGGATTTAGTTTTGATGGCAAGACCTATGATGATAAAATTAAAAATATGATCCTGGTACTAGACCAGGCTTTGGATGTTTTTGTAAATGACCAGCCAAAGTGGAAGGAGATTCAGGATAATGCCAAAAAGATGAGGTTCACTTGGGAAAAATCGGTAGATGATTACTACAAATATCTATATTCCATTAATCAATAGAATTACATTTATATCAGGTTTTTAAAATATTTCATTATTATTCTGTAAATAACAAAATCTTCAATTGTTAACCTTAGGTGTTTTTAGTATTTTTACGGACAATCGAATAAATCAGGAATTTAAGAAATGGCGAATAACGCAACATTAGAATACAAGGGAAAGAAATATGAATTCCCAGTTATAGAAGGTACCGAAAATGAGTTGGCTATAGATATTAAAACTATGAGGGCCGATTCAGGAATGATAACAATAGACCCAGGGTTTAAGAATACGGGCTCCTGCGAGAGTGCTATTACTTTTCTGGATGGTGAAAAGGGAGTTTTAAGGTATCGGGGATATTCTATTGAGGAATTGGCGGAAAAGGCCGATTTCTTGGAAGTAGCCTATTTGTTGATTTTTGGATCCTTGCCAAATCAAGAGCAATTGGATAAATTCCATCAGGATATAAAAGCTGAGTCACATGTAGATGAGGAGATGAAGAAGATCTTGGACGGTTTTCCAAAATCGGCACATCCAATGGGCGTACTTTCCAGTTTAACCAGTGCCCTGATTGCCTTTAATCCAACTTCAGTAAACGTGTCCTCAGAAAAGGAAATGTATTGGGCCATTGTTAGGATATTGGCTAAATTCCCTGTTTTGGTGGCATGGACTTTAAGAAAGAAAAAAGGTTTACCCTTGGATTATGGGGACGACTCTTTGGGTTATGTAGAGAATATTCATAAAATGATGTTCAAAAAGCCCAACCAGGAATACAAAAAGAATAAGATCGTCATAGAGGCTTTGGATAAATTATTGATCTTGCATGCAGATCACGAACAAAACTGTTCTACTTCTACCGTTCGTATTGTAGGATCTTCGCATGCGGGCTTATTTGCTTCTATTTCTGCGGGTATCTGTGCACTTTGGGGACCACTTCACGGAGGCGCCAATCAGGCGGTTTTGGAAATGCTGGAGGCTATTGAGGCCGATGGTGGGGATACTAAAAAATATATGGCCAAGGCCAAGGACAAGAGCGATCCTTTTCGTTTAATGGGCTTTGGGCATAGGGTATACAAGAATTTTGATCCCAGGGCAAAGATTATTAAGCAAGCTGCTGAGGAAGTATTGGGAGATCTTGGTATAGACGATCCAATTTTGGATATAGCCAAGGGCTTGGCCAAGGAGGCCTTGGAGGATAAATATTTTGTGGACAGAAAATTATATCCCAACGTAGATTTTTACTCAGGAATAATATATAGGGCATTGGGTATTCCTACCGAAATGTTTACCGTTATGTTTGCTTTGGGGCGCCTACCGGGCTGGATTGCCCAATGGAGGGAAATGAGATTGAAAAATGAGCCTATCGGTAGGCCAAGACAGGTATATATAGGAGAAACTAGCAGATCCTTTGTTCCTTTGGACAAGAGATAATAGATAGCAACAAATTATTTGTGACTGCCCTTTGTGTTAAATATACGAAGGGCAGTTTTTATTTATCATAATAAGTATTTCTATCTTTACCCAAAAAGCAGCCATGCTAAAGTTGAATGTACAGGATGAAACTTCACGGTTAAGATCGGTGGTTCTTGGAACTGCCAAGAGCTGTGGCCCCATTCCAAAACCTGAAGAGGCCTATGATCCCAAATCATTGGAACATATATTGGCCGGTACCTATCCAATAGAGGCGGATATGGTAAAGGAAATGGACGGTTTTGCACAAGTATTTGCCAAATACGATGTTCAAGTTTTTAGGCCTAGGGTCTTAAAGGATTGTAATCAAATATTTTCTAGGGATATTGCTTTTGTCATAGATAATAAGCTGGTGAAAGCGAATATTCTTCCCGATAGGGAAAAGGAATTTCAAGCTATTAAATATGTACTCAATAAAATAGATGAAGATCAGATAATCTACCCCCCAAAAGAGGTTCATGTGGAAGGAGGCGATGTTATGCCATGGGGAGAATATATTTTTATGGGTACTTATACGGGTGCGGACTACGCGGATTATATTACGGCCCGAACCAATAAAGAGGCAGTAGATTTTATTGCCAGCCAATTCCCCAATAAGAAGGTTAAGGCTTTTGAGCTTAGAAAGTCGAATACCAATGCCCGGGAAAATGCCCTGCATTTGGATTGTTGTTTTCAGCCAGTGGGGACAAATAAAGCCATTTTGCATAAGAATGGATTCCTAAGGGAAGAGGAGTATCAATGGCTGTTGGATTATTTTGGGAGCGACAATGTTTTTGAGATAAGCAAGGAGGAGATGTATAATATGGTGAGCAACGTATTTTCCATATCCCCGGATGTTGTGGTCTCCGAACGTAATTTTACCAGATTGAACAACTGGTTTCGGGAACACGGTTTTACGGTCGAGGAAATAGCTTATGCCGAGATAGCTAAACAGGAAGGTCTTTTAAGGTGTAGCACCTTGCCCTTGGTAAGGGACTAATATTTTTCTAATTTTTTCATAAGACCTGTACCTGGGAATAAATAAACTAATTTTGCACAAATTTAAAGCGGGAACGCTTATTAATACCCAATTTGAAAAGTGACTAATAAAATGCAAATTACCAATACCATTTTGATGGTGCGCCCTGTGAATTTTCGAATGAACGAGCAAACCGCAGTAAACAACTACTTTCAGGAGGACCTCGATTTAAAAAATCAGGAAATAAATGTAAAGGCACAGCAGGAGTTTGATGTTTTTGTTCTTGCATTAAGGGAAAAAGGGGTAAATGTTATAGTTGTAGATGATAAGAAGGATTTGGATACCCCAGATTCCATATTTCCCAATAATTGGGTTTCCTTCCATGCCGATGGAACAGTGGGACTTTATCCTATGTTTGCAGAGAATAGAAGAAATGAACGACGGGAAGATATTCTTGCCTTACTGGAGCAGAGGGGCTTTATTATAGAAAATGTAATGGATTATACCTCGGCAGAGGAAGAGGGTTATTTTTTGGAAGGCACCGGTAGCGTTGTGTTGGATAGGGTAAATGACAAGGCCTATTGTGCACTTTCGGACAGGGCGGACGAGGATTTATTTATAGAGTTTTGTGAGGATTTTGAATATACCCCTATCGTATTCACGGCCAATCAATCTGTGGCAGGCACCCGAAAACCTATTTATCATACCAATGTGATGATGTGCTTGGCCGAAACTTTTGCCGTTATCTGTCTGGATTCCATCGACGATAAAAAGGAAAAAAAGAATGTCGTGAACCATATAAAACAGGATGGTAAAGAGATTATAGCTATTACTGAAAAGCAAATGCACCATTTTGCAGGGAATATGTTACAAGTCTTGGGAATGGGAGAAAAACGATATTTGGTAATGAGCACGGCGGCATACAATAGTCTAAAACCGCAACAGATTCAATCTATAGAAAAGCATTGTGCCATTATCCATAGTACTTTGGATACCATTGAAACCTGTGGAGGTGGAAGTGCACGTTGCATGATGGCGGAGGTGTTTCTACCTAAAAATCAATAAATTTAAAAGTTTTTATTTTTTGTTGATCAAAGGATGATCCTTACGGTACCTCAATAACGTGAGTTCGATATGTATTTTATTTAAAATCAGTTGTTTATATGACATCTGTCCGGTCGAGCGGAGTCGAGACCTCATTGTAAATACATTACAGTAAAATAACCTCTCGACTCCGCTCGAGGGGACCGTAGCATTTATTATAACTTACATTAAATCAATGTATTGATAATATTTTTATGTCGAACTCACGTTCAATAGTTCTTTAAGAAATACCATGGCCATAAATACCATAAAAAAGGCAAATGGCAATGATGTGATAATCAGTAGCTTTTGGGCGGCAACCAATATATCTACCTCTGGTTTGGCATTGCCCAATAGAATTAGGGCAATCGTGGCCAAAAAGATAAACAATGACCAAATTAAGCGGTGCTTTTTGCTAGGGTCTTTTTTACCCCTGTCCGAAAACATACTCAGCACAAAAACAGCCGAGTCCACAGAGGTTACCAAAAAACCGATCAGTAGTAGTATGGTAGTTATATTTAGGAATGTAGAGAAGGGGTAGTTTTCAAAGAATACAAAAATTGAAGAAAACACTCCATTAAACTCGTTGTTATAGCTTCCCCATCCCTCAATAAGTTGGAAGGCCGAGGTGCCAAAAACTGAAAACCAAAAAAAAGTGCCCAAACTGGGGATGATCAGTACTCCCAATAACAACTGCCTTAGGCTACGCCCTTTGGAAATCCTTGCAATAAAAATCCCTGTAAAGGGAGCCCATGCCAACCAAAAGGCCCAATAGTAGAAAGTCCAATCGGTTAGAAAAGTTATCCCCGGGTCATAACTCCCATAAGCCAGGCTTAAAGGAATGAAGTCTAGGATATAATGTAGTGTGGCGGCTAAAAAATTGCCCAATATCTTAAGAATATCACTTTGGAAAAATGTAAAAAACAGTACGGCCAAGGTAATAAGGATATTGATTTTTGAGAGTACCTGAATACCTTTGTCAACTCCTTTCCATGCAGAATAAAAAGCCAATGCCGAAATAAGCGTGGTTAGGAATAAGGTAGTGATCAGGCCTAAATTGGAGGAAGTAATGTGGATCAGGCCGCCATTAATTTGGGTTGTCCCCAGGCCTATAGCTGCAATCAAGCCAAAAACCGTGGTCATAATAGTTAGGACATCAATACCTGTTCTAGCCGTCTTATTGTGCAATATGTCCTCAATAGTTGAGCTGATCAGTACTTTTTTCTTTCTAACAAATAGATAATAACCTATGGTCATGGCAAAGAGTCCATAAAATGCCCAGGCCGTAAACCCCCATTGGTAAAAGGTGAATTCCAAGGCAAGGATATCTAACGGTAAATCTGAAAGGTAGGGAGGATTCTGCTGCATGAAAACAGGTTCCTGTACTGCCCGAAGCAAAATCCCAGCTCCCATTCCTGCACTATAAAGCATTGCTGTCCATGCCCAAATGGTAAACTCGGGCTTTTCATTTTTTGCGCCCAGCTTTATTTTTCCCAAAGGGGATAATGCTATGGCCAACAAAAAAAGCACACATCCCAGTCCAAGGTACAAATAGAAATGCCCAAAATAGTTCCTGACCCAAATGGAGGCCATTTCAATGGCTTCATAGGTTTCCTCGGTGGCGATAAAAACAATCAATGTTGATATCAAAAGGATTCCGATGGAAACGGAAAGTAATGGATTTTTACGATAAGAATTAAATATTTTGATAATAGCGGTTTTATAATAATGTGAGTTCGTCTAGAATGAAATTCGTATAATTGATTATCCGTTAATATAGGTAAATGTTTCTGTCTCTTCGAGTCTGCCTTGTGGGCAGACAGCTGCAGTCGAGAGGTTTTTGGCAATTATATTTTTAAATTGAGGTCTCGACTCCGCTACCGGACAATTTTTTCTAATCAATTCATTGGCCGTAAAAAAGTAATCTAAATAAAATTAATATAGGGTAACAAAAAGCTCTATAGTTTTATGGGGTGGCTTTAGGTATTTATAACATAACGTATTACAGGTCCTCTATATTGGTTGGGGCATTGTCCGCCCTGTATCCCAATAATTTTGTAAAAAACTTCTGTATGGCCTTGGTGTCCGATTTTATTTTGATAAAATATTGGTCCCTGTATATGGTATTTAGGCCTAGATCGGTCTTGTATAGGGTAAACTTGTAATATGGAATAATAAGTCCAAAGGTTTCCAATAGGGATCTAAAGCGGATAATGATCCCTTTTGGCCGCAATTCAATATTGCAGGTGTTGGTATTATTGTCCAAGATCAATAAATTTTTAATTTCTATACTACTGTCAACAATGTATAATTTGGGAGATCCAATTCCGTCCAAGGCAAAGCGTTCCTTTAAGGTAAAGGGCTTGCCTACCTCTTCATCTATTTTTCTTGTAATTTCTTTATTGTTATAGGAAACGTTCAGTAACATAAAATTTATGGATATCCGGATTATATCATCATCTTAAGGCACTTTAAAGCGCAAAGGAATATAAAGTTAAAAAAAATCTGCCTTCTTTGTGGTCTAGTTATCCGTAACAATAAGGGGAAAGAATAAAAATTGCTTAATTTTGCAGCCGTAAACGCCGAAATTAATGAACATTCAAGAAGTCCTTACCCAAAAGGTAAAAGAAGCCGTTACCTCTATTTTTAAAGTTGAATTGCCAACGGTAGAATTTCAACCTACTCGAAAAGATTTTGCTGGCGATATTACTGCGGTTATTTTTCCCATGTTGCGATTTGTAAAGGGAAATCCGGTACAGATTGGTGAGCAAATAGGGCAGTTCCTTAAGGATGAAGTGGAAGAGGTGACCGATTTCAATGTGGTCAAAGGATTTTTGAATATTACCATTAGCAATGAATATTACCTTGATTTTTTTGAAGGAATAAGGAATCTGCAAGATTTTGGTTTTGTTTCCCAAAGTTCCAAGGAAGCCATAATGGTGGAATATTCGTCACCCAATACGAATAAACCACTGCATTTGGGCCATGTCCGAAATAATTTATTGGGCTATTCCGTAGCAGAAATACTAAAGGCTTCGGGGAAGAAGGTCTATAAGACCCAGATTATTAACGACAGGGGGATACACATTTGTAAAAGTATGCTTGCCTGGCAGCGTTTTGGCAATGGGGAAACCCCGGAGAGTACGGGGCTTAAGGGTGATAAATTAGTGGGAAACTATTACGTGGCTTTTGATAAGGCCTATAAGGCCGAAATTGCTACTATGATTTCCAATGGAATAGATGAAAAAGTAGCAGAAAAAGAGGCGCCCATCTTGTTGGAAGCTCAGGAAATGCTTAGAAAATGGGAGGCCGGCGATGAGGAGGTGGTAGAACTATGGAAGACTATGAACCAATGGGTTTATGACGGTTTTGAAATTACCTACAAAAACATGGGGGTCGACTTTGATCAACTCTATTACGAAAGCAATACCTATTTGTTGGGAAAGGACTTTGTGGAGGACGGATTGCAAAGGGGGGTCTTTTATAAAAAGGAAGATGGAAGCGTGTGGATAGACCTAACGGATGAAGGTCTTGATGAAAAGATTGTACTCCGTTCAGATGGTACTGCAGTGTATATGACCCAGGATATTGGCACGGCAATACAAAGGGTAAAGGATAATCCTGATGTTAAGGGCATGGTCTACACCGTTGGCAATGAACAGGATTACCACTTTAAGGTGTTGTTCCTTATATTACAGAAGTTGGGCTTTGGTTGGGCTGAAAAGCTATATCACTTAAGTTATGGAATGGTGGATCTGCCCAGTGGGAAAATGAAGAGTAGGGAAGGTACCGTAGTGGATGCCGATGAATTAATGGCTGAGATGACCCAAACTGCAGCTGATATTTCTGAGGAATTGGGCAAGCTGGAAGATTACTCCAAAGAAGAGAAACAAGAGCTGTATAAAATTATAGGACTTGGAGCCTTAAAGTATTACATTCTTAAGGTGGATCCAAAAAAGAGAATTTTGTTCAATCCGGAGGAATCCGTGGATTTTCAAGGAAATACTGGGCCTTTTATTCAGTATACTTATGCTAGGATCCAATCTATATTAAGAAAGGCCGAAGAATTGGAGCAGGACCTGAACAGTTCTCAAAATTTGACAGATTTACATGAAAAGGAGAAAGAGTTGCTAAAACAATTGCAGCTGTTTCCAGAAACTATCCAATTGGCGGCCGATAATTATAGTCCGGCGTTAATTGCCAATTACACATATGATTTGGTTAAGGAATTCAATTCCTTTTATCAAAATGTTTCCATATTGGGGGAGCAGGATCAGAACAAAAAAATATTCAGGGTTCAATTGGCAAAAAAGGTTGGCGAAGTTATAAAATTGGCCTTTGGACTTTTGGGAATACAGGTGCCAGACAGGATGTAGGCAAATCTTGGCCTTTCTTAGGGATAGCATTTCTAGGTGTTAAAAGTTAATTGTTCGGTGCAGATATACTTCGGATAATTTCTGCGGGCGAAATTTTATTTATTCTTAGTAAATTGCGTAGTTGATAGAAATGCCCTCTGCGGGATTATTAGGTATATATTGCTAAGAAGAATTCCATTTTCTAAATTTTGTTTGTTGTTTTTGCTTCTATTGTTGAAAGTGGGAACCGCGCAGGAATATCGACTGCTTTCTGAAGAGGATAAATGGGATATACGTCTGCGTTCCCATATTTTGATCGATATTGATCAAATTACAAATAATAATTTAGCTAGTCTTCTTAATGCTAAAACTCCCATAGCCCTCTATATCTCGGATTATCAGGAAAAATACGATTCGCTATTGGAGCAGTTAGTGGCAAAAAATGATTCGCTCATCTTGGTGACCGATAATATTTTTGGCAGAGACTTTTTATCGCAATCCTGGGTCCCACAGATTCCTGTACAAAAGATAGAGACAATTCCTTTGGATTCCTTGCCAAACGGCCTGCTTGCCCCCAAATTTGGGACCAACAAGGAACTGGGGGCTGTGAGGGTGTTGGATAAGGAATTATTAAATGACAGTGTTTTTGTAAATATTTGGAGGCTTTCCGGAAAAATTCCCAATTTCATTCAAATTGATCCCGAGTTGTTCCCTAAGGCAGATAGCCTTGTCTTAAACCTAAATAAGAAAAGCAGGGTGTTTGGTGCTGTGAGGTCCAAATCTGGTTTGTTGAACGGGGTAAGCTTCAAAAACCATAGAAACCTTATCGTCAATGGGTATTTTAGCCTTCCCATAGATCCAACGGAAAGCCTGCCAGTATTTATTCCGCACAGGGCCGGTTATTATTTCTCTCCCGATATTATTTATACTACCCCGGAAAATAGAGGTAATCTTAAAGAGTTTATTGGCTTTCCCTTAGATTTTGAATACGGTCTAACAGATCACTTTTCTTTTGGTACTACCATTAAAAATGCGGTTAGAAAAAATGATAAGGAACTTATCGTTAATAATGTGAAGATTCAAGAAGATGAGGTGCATGGAAAGGTGGGCTATTTTGATAAGGGGGCTTATGTAGATGCCGGATTGGATAGTAGAACGGCCTTGGAGGGAAGTTTTACCATCTCGGCATGGGTTAGGCCCACCGTCCTAACAAGTAACAACAGTATACTGGGAAAAGGGGATAATTTTGTTTTAAAGTTGCACGAAGGATTGTTGACTTTTACCATGGCCGATATTAAGGACTATATATCCCAAACATCCCCGGTGCCATTAAATGAATGGACCCATGTGGCTTTGGTGCATTCCAAAGTGAACGACGAACTTTTGTTTTTTGTGAATGGGAAACAGACAGATAAGATCAAGCTAATCGAGGATTATGATACGTCCGACTATAATATTGTTATAGGAAGTAATCTATGGCAAGAATTTTTTATCGGATATCTTACAAATATTAAAATATGGAAACGTGAACTTAATGCTCTTGAAATTGCCAAGGAATACCAAAAAATAGAAGTGAACGATACGGTTGTATCATCACTTTATATAAAAATAGGACTAGCCATTGCTGTATTTTTACTTATTTTTCTGGTGCTTAAGTTTTGGAAAAAAGGAGTAATCAGGGCAAAGTTTTTACCAGTACCGGAAGAACCGGTAAAAAAGTTTCCTAACAGGGATCATAGGAGTTTAATTAAGGCAGCTGAAAAAATACTTTGCTTTGGGTCATTGCGTATCATTAATTCTGAAGGTGTTGATATTGCCAAAAAATTGTCCCCCAAGTTAAAACAGCTATTTGTTATTGTCTTGTTGCACAGCATTGGTGAAAAGGATGGAATTAGCACCAAAAAACTTACCGAGGCACTTTGGCCAGGCATGAGCCCAAAGAATGCAAAAAATACGAGAGGGACCAATATACAGAACCTTAGGGCTATTTTGTCCGAGACCAAGGAAATGAATTTGACCTTTCGGGACAAAAGTTGGTATCTTGAAATCGGAGAAAATTGTTTTTGTGATTATCTGGAAGTTCTGAATTATTTGAAAGACTTGGGTAGTGGTGGTGTAACGGTTGTTTATTTGGAAGAACAATTGCCCCAATTGTTCTCTATATTAAAGGCAGAAAGATTTTTCATGAATATGAGCGATTCATGGTTGGATCCCATTGTTGAAAATATGAGCAATAGAATCATAGAATTCTGTTATGATATATCAAAAATACTGGACTTGGATAGGCATAGCGTTTTAATGTACGACTTGGCATCTGTAATGTATATCTATGATGATTTAAATGAGCATGCGCTGCAGATTAAATTACAAATTCTGATTAGGCAGGGAAAATTAAGTTTGGCACATAAGGCCTACGACAATTTTGCCAAGCTCTATAAAAAAATTTATGGTGAGATTTATACCGTTAAATTTGAGGATATGGTGGTAAGTAATCCCCTGTAGAATCCAACACAATTTGAAAATATTTATATAATTCACTTTTTTTCAATTTTATTACCCCAAACATTACCCCTTTTTTTACGCATTACAGTTTTACTTTGTGGGTTTAAATATTGAAACTTCAAATAATTAATAGAATAAGTATAGATGGAGAAAAAATCAACCAGCCGTAGGGATTTTGTAAGAAAGTCGCTAGTGGCAGCTGCAGGAATCAGTATTATTCCAAGACATGTCATGGGAGGGACGAATTTTATTCCGCCTAGCGATCAATTGACCAAGGCCGTAATAGGTGTTGGGGGCATGGGTCAAGGACATTTGGATTATGAAGGAACTAGACTTCTAGCTATTTGTGATGCTGATGCCAATCATTTATCCAGTACCCTTCAAAAAGTGGGAAGCGGTGTACAGGGATATCGCGACTTTAGGGAAGTTTTGCAGCGACCTGATGTGGATATCGTACATATAGCCACCCCACCACATTGGCATGGTCTTATGTCTATTATGGCGGCGGAAGCGGGAAAGGATGTTTGGTGCGAAAAGCCAATGACAAGGACTATAGGTGAAGGTAAGAGAGTAGTGGAGGCCATGCAGCAGCATGGGAAAATGTTCCGCTTAAATACTTGGTTCCGTTTTAAGGATAATTTTTACGGGATGGGTACTCCGGTAAAGAAATTGAAAAAGGTAGTGGATAGTGGTGCCTTGGGATGGCCGCTAAAAGTGACCATTAGCGGGGTTACTGGATTTAATTGGAAATTCTATTGGGTTGGTAAGGAAAATTTAGCACCTCAGCCCGTGCCAGCAGAGTTGGATTATAATATGTGGTTAGGGCCCGCCCCGGAAAAGCCTTATCATCCACATAGGGTACACGGTACCTTTAGGGGATATTGGGACTACGATGGTGGTGGATTGGGCGATATGGGACAGCATTATATTGATCCTGTACAATACTTTTTAGGTAAAGACAACACCAGTCCTATTAAGGTTGAAGTGGACGCGCCAGAGCAGCACTATGATGCCATTGGTACCTGGAGAAGGATTACCTATACTTATGCCGATGGTTGTCAAATAATCTTGGATGGTGAAAACAGGGATAAGGATGCCGCCTATATTGAAGGGCCAAATGGAAAAATATATAACGGATTTAAATCTACCATCCCCAATATTGAGGGCTTGATCAATAGTATACCGGATCCTGAGGAGCAGATTACCGTATTCTCGGAATCGGTAAAAACCAGACAGAAATTTGCCCTTAACGAGGAGAACGGCCACCGTTCGGCCACCGTTGTGAACATGGGTATTATTGCCTTGAGATTGGGGCGTACATTGGAGTTTGATCCGGTAAAACAGGAGTTTATCAATGATGAGGAAGCCAATAGATTAATAGATCAACCAATGAGGTCCTCCTGGGCTTATTAACCAAATACTAGAAATATAAAATGAATACATTATATAAAAACATAGGTGTGCTAATGCTGTTTATGGGTACACTTGCCATTAGTGGACAGGACAATAGAACCTTGGATACCAAGGTGGCCGATATTTTGATGCAATTGCCAACAGAGGACCTGGATCATTCTGATCGTTTAATGCAGGAAATAATCGACTTGGGTGAGGATGGGATCCTAAAAATTACGGATAAGCTTGTTCCGTTGGGAACTGGGGATGATACAAAAGCCAGATATGCCATACAAAGTGTGGCTATATATAATGGCGGGGAAGAAGCCAAAATTCAGAACGGTGTAGTTGAAAATGCCTTGCTGAATGCACTGGGGTCGGCCTCCAACAATGAGGTAAAGACCTTTTTAATGGATCGACTCATTTATGTTGGAACAGATGTAAGCGTTCCGGCATTAAGCAAGTATCTTTCCATTGACGACCTGTTTAAGCCTGCCTTGGCGGCTTTAACGGCTATTGGTACAACAGATGCTTCCTTGGCTATTCTAGAGGCTACCGAGGTTGGGGATGTAAATAAACAAGCTGCTTTTATCGAGGCTTTGGGAGCCTTGCAATTTGCTCCGGCAGAAGAAGTTTTAAAGGCCAAGGTCAATTCATCCTCAAAAATCGTTCAGCAGAGAGCCTTGATGGCATTGGCCGAAATAGGAAGTCCAACTTCCTATGAGGTATTGGAAAAGGCTGTTGCGAGCTCCAATTACCAATTGGATGGGACCAAAAGTATTATTGCTTTTATCCACTATGGTAATAAACTGCAAGAGCAAGGTGATAAAGGCTTGAGTAACACCGTGGCCTACGCTCTGCTTAAAAATTGCAAGTTGGACAACCAGTTGCATTATCGATCTGCAGGAATACATATATTGAGTGCCAATGAAGGCACTGCCTTTACCAAGACATTGTTAAAGGAATCCAAGAACAGCAATAAGAATTACGTTGGTGCCGTATTGGATGCCGCCGGTTCCGAACTTTCTTCTACTGAGGTTGCATTATGGGTTAAACAATATAAGAAGTCTTCTGCGGTAATTAAGCCGCTTATAATTAGAATGCTTAGTAAAAGTAATGAAAAGGTTGTTTTTGATAAGGTTATTTTAAACGCGGTAGAGGACAAGGATGTTTCTGTACGCGAGGCCGGAATAAAATCTTTATCCTATCAAGATAAGAACAAGGCCTTGCCGGTACTGTTCAAAAGTTTAAAATTGGCGACTACCCCTGAGGAATATAGTGCAGTTGAGGAAACTTTGTTGAGATTGTGCAATGCCAAGGATAGTGGTTTATTGGCCGGCCAGCTTCCCAATGTAAATGAGGCGGGAAAGGAAGTATTGGTAAATGTCTTGGCCGCCAGGAATGCCACGGACCAATTTGATACACTAGTGGGAAATGTAGGTTCAGGAATTGAAAATGTTACTGCCGCGGTCTACAAGGCGTTGCCGTCTATTTCATCGGACAAGGATTTTTCAACCTTAATAAGCCTTTTGAACAAGACAGATAAATCGGAGAACATAAAAAATGCACAGCTGGCCATATTAAACATCCTAGATGGAAGTAATGGTAAATATGCGGATACAGTTTTCAAGGAGTATAATTCGGCTTCGGATAAGTCCAAATTATTGCCGGTATTGGCTTCATTAAGTACCCAAGAGGCGTTGGAGTTGGTTTCCCAAAGGCTTTCTATAGGTAATGATAGCGAGAAAATGATTGCTTTGGATGCACTGTCCAATTGGAAGAACAATGATGCTTTGCCATATTTATTTAAGACGGCCACAACTAGCACTGATGATGCTATTAGAAAAAATGCTTTTGACAACTATCTTTCCAAAGTAAGAAAATCGGATTATCCAGATGATCAGAAGTTGTTGTTGGTAAGGAAATTAATGCCAGAGGCCAAAACCCTTGCTGAAAAGAAGCAAGTGTTATCTGCGGCAAGGAATGTAAAAACCTTTCTTTCCTTAATTTTTGTTTCTGAATATTTAAATGACGAAGAATTGTTGACCACCGCTTCCAACGCAGCTATTGCCATAGCTCTCCCAACACCAGGAGTGCAAGATGGCTTAAGCGGTGAAGTGGTTAGGGATATTGTATCTAGAAGCGTGGACAACCTTACCGGCCCGGATAGTCAGTATATAAAAATTGATGTGAAGGAGTTTTTGGATAAAATGCCTTCGGATAAGGGTTTTGTGTCCATCTTTAATGGAAAGGACTTTACAGGATGGGAAGGCTTGGTTCAAAACCCAATAGCGCGTTCCAAAATGTCAGCAAGAAAATTGGCGGCCGAACAGGCCAAGGCCAATGAGCAAATGATGAAGGATTGGTATATAGAAAACGGTGTTATCGGTTTTAAAGGGGAAGGGTATAATAATATCTGTACAGTAAAGGACTATGGCGATTTTGAAATGCTGGTTGATTGGAAGATTACCAATGGTGGTGACAGCGGTATTTATTTGAGGGGTACACCCCAGGTTCAAATATGGGACATTGCCAGAGTAGATGCTGGTGCCCAAGTGGGTTCAGGCGGATTGTACAACAATCAGAAGCATGAGAGCAAGCCGCTACAAGTGGCGGATAACCCTATTGATGAATGGAATACCTTTAGAATTAAAATGGTGGGTGAACGCGTTACTGTACACTTAAATGGAGTTTTGGTAACGGACAATGTAGTTTTGGAAAACTACTGGGATCGCAAACAGGCCATTTTTGCCAAAGAGGCCATTGAGCTGCAGGCCCATGGAGAAGATCTAGGTTTTAGAAATATCTATGTAAGGGAAATTGGTTCTGGCGATGAACAGTTGACGGAAGAGGAAAAGAAGGAGGGTTTTAAATCCCTGTTGAATGGAAAGGATCTTGATCATTGGGTAGGAAATAAGACCGACTATGTCATGGAAAACAATGAGCTACTGGTAAGACCTAAAAGAGGTGGACATGGTAACTTGTTTACAGCTGAGGAATATTCGGATTTCATTTTTAGATTCGATTTTAAATTGACACCTGGCGCCAATAATGGTTTGGGCATCCATGCTCCATTGGACGGAGATGCCGCCTATGAGGGTAAAGAATTGCAGATTTTGGACGATACGGCAGAAATATATGCCAATCTACAACCTTACCAGTACCATGGGTCCGTATACGGAATTATTGCAGCCAAAAGAGGTGCTCTGAACCCGGTAGGGGAGTGGAATTCACAAGAGGTAATCGTCAAGGGGAATCACATTAAAATTACCTTAAATGGAACTGTAATTGTGGATGGAGACTGGAAGGAAGCGTCCAAGAACGGGACAGCCGACCATAAGGAACACCCAGGCCTGGAAAGGAATACAGGTCATATTGGTTTCTTGGGACATGGTGCCGAACTGGCCTTCAGGAATATTAGAATTAAAGACTTGAGCAAGTAATTTGATTGATTATTTATTTATATGCCGGGAGTTTTGGATAGGTTCTATCACAAAGCTCCCGGCTTTTTTTTGCATATAACCAAAGCCATTATTTTTATGTGAGCTAGTTGACGTTTATAGCGAAAATAGCTTGAGATCCACTAAAAGCTCATTCGGAAACTAAAGTTGGGGGTAATGCCAAGTGAGAGCCGCTCCACTGTTTCAATTTCGTTTTGGTCGTTTATCCTGTAATAGGTATTCAAAATATTCTTTTTGTTCAATATATTCAATACCGAAGCTCCGACCGAGGATTTTATTCCTTGGCTTATTTTGAAGTTGTAGATAAAGGAGGCGTCAGCCCTTAGGTAAGCAGGTAGTCTACTGCTGTTGGGTTCCTCGTAGTTGATTTGGTTGGGGAAAACATTCAGGATTATAGAATTGTTGCCCTCTTGTGGCTTGGTATACGGTCTTCCGGTATGATAATTGGCGCCAAGCCCCATTCTAAAGCTCTTATATGTATAGGTACCTGCAAAGGTTATGGTGTGCCTAATGTCCAAATTATTGGGGAACTGGTTGGGCGTTATATTCTCAAAAGTGTAATTATTGGTGTTATAGGCGTAACTTAGCCATGTGCTATAGGTTGCTGTTTTTTTGTTGATCAAGAATTCGATTCCAGATACATCATATTTGCCAATTTCACCACTAAATTGATTTTGGTTTTGAAATCCCTGTGTAGCTGTACTTATACCGTCCACCTTTTTATAGAATCCTTCCACACCTACATAAAGTGTATTTTTATCATAGTTTAGCCCAAGCGAAATTTGTTTACTTTTTGTAATAGGCAATATTTCGTTGTCCGAAAGGATCCATCGCCTTTTCTCTATACCCAGAAAATTTTGTTCCAGATCGATGATTTGGTTGGTGGTCTGACTTTTAAATTCTCCCAGCAATTCGGTCTTAAGTCCTTCGGTTAAGGCGTAATTTATGTTTAATCTAGGTTCTAGAATAATTTCATCAAAAGTTTTAAAGGTCTTAAGGTTTTTAATGTAATTCAACCTAAGTCCGCCTCTGGCATTGAATTTTTCATTTTTCGATCTATAATCCAGTTCGGAAAATAGGGAATGGGTCATTATAACCCCTTTTATATTGCTTTTGTATGCGGGCTGGGTAACTTGTGTAAAGTTGGTTATACCAACTTCGTTCAATTGGTATCCATTTAGCCAATTAAGGTTATTGTCCAATTTGTAATTTGTATTCAGTTTTAGTGCTTTTTCCAAAACTTGGTTATTCTGGAAAAGCTGCTGGGATTCCGATGGAATGTTTTCCGAGTCTAGGTTATAACGTGTATAGTAAAGATTTAAATGGGTGCTCCATCTAGGCGTCCATTTACTTTCCAGGCTTCCCCCAAAGGAAAGATTGGTCTGGTCCAATAAACTTCTGGCAGTGCCATCCTCAGTTTTTTCAGTGTATTTAAGGTGATTGTTGGTATTGATAAAACTTAATCTGGCCTTTTGATTTTCATTGATGTCGTAAAGCAGTTTGCCCGTAAAATCATAGAAATAAAAATCCTCGTCCCTTACTATGTTTTCGGGATTGGAGGAGTTGTTATTTTCCTTGACCTCGCTGTCCTGAAACACTTTATCAAAAAACCGATTGTAGGTTGGGGTATTTATAAAATCTGTGGTAGATCGCCTTCCCGAAAATTGAACGGAAACTTTCTCGGATAGTGGTAACTGTCCAAAAACATCGCCACTTAATAAATTAAATCCGGCCCCTCCCACGAACGAATCGCTGATCTTGTTTCTGGTCTTTATATTTATTACGCTGCTCACTCCATCTCCATATTGTACACTGGTCCCATTTTTTATGATGTTCACATTTTCGATCAAATATGGATTAAAAGCGGAAATCAATCCAAAAAAATGTCCTGAGTGGTACATTTTAATACCATCCCACAGCACTAGATTTTGGTCGTTGGTGCCTCCCCTTACATTAATATCTGACACGGTCTCGTCTACGCTCTTAATGCCGGGCAATGCCTGTATGGTCTGTAGTACATCGGGTTCTATAAGGCCGGGCAAAATTCCGAATTTATCCGTATTGAGTTCAATGCTGGCATCGGGTTCTTTGGTGATACCAGTGGTAAGAAATTGATAAACAACAACCTCTTCCAATTCTTGGTAATTAGGAGACAATAAAATAGTCTTACAGGGGTTGCTGCCAGCCAGTTCTTCCGCACTCAAATATTTGGTCTTAAACCCAAGGTGTTTTATCGCGATATTGGCATTTCTGGGTACCTCCTTTATATTGAACTGTCCTTCCAGGTCGGTAATTTGGGATATATTACTGCCCAAAACCTCCACGGTGGCATTCATGATGGTACTGTTCTCAAAATTGTCGACCACATTGGCGCAGATATCCACGAACTTACTTTTGGAAATGGCAAAATAGCGGTCATTTAGTTTAGTAATGTCCAGCAGGGTCTGTTTGCGCAGCTCTTCCAGTATTTGGGGTAGCGAAACGGTGTCCGGAATAGAAAACTGTAACTGCCCCAGGTCCTGGTCCACATAGGAGAACTTAATGTTGTACTCCTGTTCCAGTTTTTCCAAATAGCTAATTAAATTTACTTTTTGAGCACCATTTTCTTGTGCCCAATTGGAATAGGGAACTAGTAGAAGTAAATATAGGGCAATAAGAAATACAATGTATTTATGGTGTTTCAGCATAGAATAGCACTTTATTCCCCTCTAATTTAAATTTGATCTGAGAAGGAGTACTTATACTTTGCAACGCTAATTCCTTGTCGGTATTGCTAAAGGATCCTGTAAATAATTGATTGGTATCAATATTTTCGATAGTGACCTCAATATTAAATTGTCTTTGAAATTCATCCAAAACATATTTCAAAGGAATACTCTTAAAGCTACTTTCGTTCCTAATCCAGGATGGTTCCTTTGTGTTTGGTATTGCCAAAGCCTGTAATTCTCCATTGATAACTACCAAAGAATTACCGGCGGGAAGTTTAATTTCTTCCTTGTTGTAGAGAACACTTACCAAACCTTCATAACAGGCTACTTCAAAATAGCCCTTTCTGTTTTCTACATTAAATTGAGTACCCAAGACAGTTACGGTTCCATTATCTGTAGTTACGGTAAAACGCTTCCCTTTTGCTACTTTAAAAAACGCTTCCCCATCTAGCACTATATCTCTTTTTTTATCCCAATTCTTTTTGCTGTATGAAATTTGGGATTCCGCATTTAGCTTTACCTCGGATGCATCCGGAAGTACTATTTCAGCCCTTTCTGCATATTGCGTACTTATTTCTTCATTTAAACTGTTATGGTACAAAAATGAAGCAACAAAAATTATGGCTATTGCTGCAGCAATGCCCAAGTATTTCTTATAAGGGTTAAGTTTAATTACCTTGTTATTAGTGGTAGCCTTGTGTTTGTTAAGGTTTTCCCAAGCCTTGGCCATGTCAAAATCAGGGCCTGCCAAATTATTGGTGGCTTCCCGTAATTTTAAATACGAGGCATACTCTTTGGTCTCCTTAAATTTAGCCAACTCCTCTTCCGTGAGTTCGTTGTTGAGCCATTTTGCCAAATAATTTTCTTGCATGGTTTCTAGCTTTATATAGGTATAACAATCAAAAACGAAAATACCCTACTTTTAAATTAATAATTATTATAAGTATTGGGATGTTAGTATTGAGTATTGGGATTGGAACCATAGAATAAAATGAAAACTTTATATCCTTAAATAACATAAAATATAGTTTCCAAACCGCTAACTGGGTTTAATCTTAATCACACTACAATCCAATAGCCCATTTGGCTCATAACTCAATACTTAATACTCAATTCTATGTCCTATATCCCTTCAATCTGTTCCCTAAGGGTTTTTAGGGCCAGGTGCATTCTTTTTTCAATAGCCTTCACACTTACGCCTTCCATGTCCGCTATTTCTCCATATTTCTTTCCGTCGATCCTATTTAATAAAAAGGTAGTACGTTGATTTTCGGGCAAAGCCGCCAACGCCCGTTCCAATTTCTCTTTATATTCCTGTTCTTCCATTATAAAGTCTGGGGACTCATTCACCACTGCATTGGTATCCGGGGCGTATTTTAATCTTACCTTTTCTGCCTTTAGCACATTCAGGTATAAATTGTTGGCAATGGTATATACATAGGACTTTGCCTTATCCGGAGCAACCTTGGAACAGTTTTCCCATAATTTTATAAATGCTTCCTGTACAACATCATACGCTTTTTCTTCATTGCCAAACTTATAATATATATAGTTAAAGACCGTTTTGGAATAAGTGCTGAAGATTGAGGCGTAGACATCTTCCTTGCAAACATGTTCTTCTTTGATAGCTTTCAAGCCTGCTTGTTTTTAATTTTTTTCAAAGATATTTTAAAAAAAATGAAAAATTGGGTAGGGTATTTTAAAAGTGAGTTGTTTTAGAGATATACGAACAAATAAAAACCAAATCGTTATGAAAAAGTTTATGTCATATTTAATGTTCTCGAGCCTACTTCTTGTAGCATTAAGTTTTACTTCCTGTCAGGAGGAATTTGAAGAATTACCTGGAGAGGATAGCCAAGAAGCCATATTGGCAAGTTCCAGTACGGCACAATTAATAAAAAGAACCTCCTCCAAAGATGGTTCCTATGATAATATTGTGGATGGAGCGAGTTGTATCGCCATCAACTTTCCCTATGTGGTAAATGTAAATGGATTGGACATCAATATCAATGCTGTTGAAGATTTAAAGTTGATAAAGCAGATTTTTAATGAGGTAGAGGTAGATGATGATATCTTGGAAATTATCTTTCCTATACAGATAACTTTATCGGATTATACCGAAATAACTATAAATAGCAAGGAACAACTTCGTGAGAAGGTCGAGGAGTGTATTGAAGGTGGGGATGACGATGACATAGAA
Organism: Arenibacter algicola; assembly: GCF_000733925.1. Classification (NCBI taxonomy): domain Bacteria; kingdom Pseudomonadati; phylum Bacteroidota; class Flavobacteriia; order Flavobacteriales; family Flavobacteriaceae; genus Arenibacter; species Arenibacter algicola. Next base: position 1,639,280 of record NZ_JPOO01000003.1, on the reverse strand, counting down.
TGTATAGATTTTGTGTATCCTATCGTAGTGTATTCCTTTGATATTAATCTACAGCAAACCGGTAATGTTACCGTAGAAAATGATATGCAACTAAGACGCTATTTTTCGGAACGTGGAGATGATGATCTTCTGAGTTTTGATTTCCCAATTACATTGGAGTTATATGATGATACCAAGGTTAGTGTAAGTAATAATGCCGAATTGGCCAATGCTATTGAGACTGCTAAAAGTGAATGTGATGAGGATGATGATGACGATTATGATGATGACTTTACCCAAGAGCGTTTGGAAGAATATCTTGTTGCCTGTCCATGGTTGGTAAATGAAGTAATAAGGGCCAATATAGACAACACAGGTCAGTATTTTGACTACGTAATGAACTTTACTGAAGACGGAAATGTAGTAATGAAAGATAGGGTAGGTAACAGTATAATGGGGACTTGGAGCACCAGAATTGGTGAGAGCAGGGTATTGTTGAAGTTGGAGTTTGAAGCCTTGGCCGATTTTGATCTGGAGTGGTTTGTGTATGACCTCGAAAATGGTAAAATTAAATTGTATGCCGGTGAAGGAGAAAGGATAATAATGAAAAAGGCATGTGATATCGTAGACAATACACCAGACAACTTAAGAGAAATACTGAAGGAATGCAGTTGGGTCATTAAAAAAGTAAAGCTGAACAATGAGGATGTTGATAGGCTTTTGGGATATGAGTTTAATTTTCATGCTGAAGGTGTGGTAACTTTAAGTAACGAGTCCAATATTTCCGAAGGAACATGGGCTATTACTACCAATGCCCAAGGACGTTTGGTAATGGCAATAACCATGGGAGACGAGCCTGGGGTAAGCTTTGAGTGGTTGTTGTCCGATCTTAGGGACAAACGCCTGAAGTTTAATATTGAGGATTCCAACTATGAGCTTATTTTGGAAAGGGTTTGTGATAATAATTCCGATGATGACGATGTTGCAGAAATAAGGAATATTATGATGGGCGGCGAATGGATGATAGCAAAATATACAGAGGGTGATAATGATGAAACCCAGGATTACGCTGCATTTACCTTTTCTTTCCAGGCAGAACTTGCCGTTAATGTTACAACAGGGGAAACCGGACCTACTTACCCAGGACTTTGGAGAATAATCAGGGATAGTGAGGGGGAATTGAAATGCTATCTTAATTTTGGCTTGGCAACAGCGATACAGGACTTAATGGACGATTGGAAAATTGTTTCCGTGACCAATAGCCGAATTGAGCTTAAGGACATTAGCGGGGATAACACTACGGAGATCCTGGTCTTCGAAAAGAAATAAAAATTTTGCCCCAATTTTTGGAAAAGGGTGGCTTCTTACGGAAGCTGCCCTTTTTTTTACATTTATATTTTTCATCCCAAGCTTCACACTTACGGCAGTTATTCTTAAATTTGCGCTTTCCTGATAATACAGTAAGACTATGTTTGATAATTTAAGTGAAAAGTTGGATAAGGCGTTACATGTTCTAAAAGGACATGGACAAATTACAGAGATCAATGTTGCGGAAACCTTAAAGGAGGTGCGTAGGGCACTTTTGGATGCGGATGTCAACTTTAAAATTGCCAAGGAGTTTACCAACAAGGTTAAGGAAAAGGCATTGGGACAGGATGTTTTGACCTCCCTTCAGCCAGGGCAGTTAATGGTGAAATTGGTGAAGGACGAGCTTACGGAGCTTATGGGCGGAGACGCAGAGGGCATCAATTTGTCCGGTACGCCTTCCGTAATCCTAATGTCCGGTTTACAGGGTTCGGGTAAAACTACCTTTTCGGGAAAATTGGCCAATTATCTCAAAACCAAAAAGACAAAAAAACCATTGTTGGTGGCCTGTGATGTGTATAGGCCAGCGGCGATAGACCAGCTTCATGTTGTTGGAGAGCAGATTGGTGTTGAGGTTTTTTCGGACCGGGGAAATAATGATCCCGTTGCCATCTCAAAAGCAGGTATTGCCCATGCCAAGGCCAATGGTTTTAATGTAGTTATTATAGATACGGCAGGTCGTTTGGCTGTGGATGAGCAAATGATGACTGAAATTGCCAATATCCATAAAGCCATTCAGCCTCAGGAAACTCTGTTTGTGGTCGATTCAATGACTGGTCAGGATGCTGTTAATACTGCTAAATCTTTTAACGACGTTCTTAATTTTGACGGGGTAATATTGACAAAATTGGATGGTGATACCCGTGGTGGTGCCGCTATTTCCATTAAGTCGGTCGTAAACAAACCTATTAAATTTATAGGAACCGGGGAAAAGATGGATGCCATAGATGTCTTCTATCCTTCCCGTATGGCCGAGCGGATTCTAGGGATGGGAGATGTAGTTTCTTTAGTAGAAAGGGCCCAGGAACAGTTTGATGAGGAAGAGGCCAGAAAAATCCAGAAGAAAATAGCCAAGAACAAATTTGGCTTCGATGATTTTTTAAGCCAGATCCAGCAGATAAAAAAGATGGGTAGTCTTAAAGACCTTATGGGGATGATTCCGGGAGCAGGAAAGGCTTTAAAGGGATTGGATATAGATGATGATGCCTTTAAACATATAGAGGCCATTATACATTCCATGACCCCTGATGAGCGTTCTACCCCGGCCAAATTAAATGCCAGCCGCAAAAAACGTATAGCCAAAGGTAGTGGTACCAGCATTCAGGAAATAAACCAATTGTTGAAGCAGTTTGATCAAATGAGCAAGATGATGAAAATGATGCAAGGTGGCGGAGGCAAAAAGATGATGCAAATGATGGGGGCCATGAAGGGGATGAAGTAATATTATTCAAGGTTCAAGGTTGAAGGTTCCAAGTTCAAGGTTCCTGATGTAAATAAGATGTCCTAATGGCAAAGGTTGAAAGATTTGAAGATTTGGAAATATGGCAGTTGGCTCGGGAGATATGTAATAAAGTGCATCAAATTTTTGAAACCACCTCTTTAGGCGACAATTATGCTCTTCGGAATCAGATGGATAAAAGTTCTGGTTCAATTATGGATAATATTTCAGAAGGGTTCGAACGTAACGGCAATCGAGAATTCATTCAATTTTTAAGTATAGCACAAGCTTCGTGTGGGGAACTACGTTCCCAGCTTTATAGAGTATTGGATAGAAATCATATAGATAAGGCTTCTTTCGAGGCCCTATACGAAATGGTTCTTTTAGAAAGTAAAAAAATAAGTTCCTTTATAAATTACTTGTCCCGGTCAGAATACAAGGGGTCAAAATTCAACAAACAACAACCTTGAACATTAAACTTTAAATGAATGGAAATTTTAGACGGTAAAAAAGTATCGAATCAAATTAAGGAGGAAATAGCCGCTGAGGTGGCTAAAATGAGGGAGCGTGGAGAAAAGGTGCCACATTTGGCAGCGGTAATCGTTGGGAACGACGGTGCCAGTCTAACCTATGTTGGTAGCAAGGTAAGATCTTGTGAGAAAGTAGGATTCGAGTCTACCTTGGTTCAGTTGCCAAGCACCACCTCGGAACAGGAGTTGTTGAACAAGATAGAAGAACTTAACGAAGATGATGATATAGACGGATTTATTGTTCAATTGCCGTTACCGGAGCAGATCAATACACAGCGCGTTTTGTTGGCGGTTGATCCCGATAAGGATGTGGACGGATTCCATCCTACCAATTTTGGAAAAATGGCCCTGGATATGAGTACTTTTATTCCTGCCACGCCTTTTGGTATATTGGAACTATTGGAAAGATATAAGGTAGAAACTAAGGGGAAACACACTGTGGTTATTGGTCGTAGCCATATAGTGGGTAGGCCAATGAGCATACTTATGGGTAGAAAAGGCTGGCCTGGAAACTCCACGGTTACCTTGACCCATAGCCATACTAAAAATATTACCCAGATAATTTCACAGGCCGATATTGTTATTTCCGCTTTGGGAGTTCCCAACTTTTTAAAAGCCGAAATGGTGAAGGATGATGCGGTAATCATCGATGTGGGCATTACAAGAGTGCCGGACGATACCAAGGAAAAGGGATATTATATCACCGGGGATGTAGATTTTGAAAATGTGAGCAAGAAGGCCTCTTATATTACTCCGGTTCCTGGAGGTGTGGGGCCAATGACCATTGCCATGTTGTTGAAAAATACCTTGTTGGCGCGGGAAAGGCATAGAAGCCAAAAATAAAGCTAGAAAACCGCAATTTATTTCATCTGCGGTTTTTTTGTTTTTACCTCGATCCTCGCTAGGTGTTTTGAAATCAAAGCCTTTAGTGTATGTTTTATGAACATGTGGGGGCCTGGTCTTGGGATGGAGAGGCAGAAGTTTTGTTTATTGGCTAAAAACCGTATATTACCCTTATCTTATCAGCAGCATGCAAGAAACTAAAAGCCTTAGCCTGGAACCCTTTTTTAATCTTTCCATGGATTTATTATGTATAGCCGGTTATGATGGCTATTTTAAAAAAGTAAATCCCGCTGTGGTAAAACTTTTGGGTTATTCGGAAGAGGAATTGTTCTCTAGGCCCATTAGAGAATTTATCCATGAAGAAGATAGGGATCTTACCGCTAGGTACAGGGAGAATTTGAAAAATAATGTGCCCTTAGTGAATTATGAGAACAGATACGTCTGTAAATCAGGTGAGATTATTTGGTTGCATTGGACTTCCATACCCTTGGATGATGAGAAATTGGTATATGCTATCGCCAAAAATATTACCCACAAAAAGAAATTGGAAAAGGAGCGCATAGAGCACCTAATAAACTTGGTAGATAAAAACCAAGAGTTAAAACGGCTCAATTATACCGCATCGCATGATTTAAGGTCTCCTGTAAACAATTTACTGTCCATATTTGGGTTTTTGGATGTGAGTAAAATTGATGATGATGAAATGTTGGAAACCTTGGATTATATGAAGTTGGCCACTGAGGGCCTCAATAATTCCCTAAACAAGTATGTAGACCTTTTAAGTAAGAAAGACAACTCTAACATTGAGTTGGAAGAAGTAGATTTTGAATCAATACTCAAACAGGTCAAGTCATCCATCAGTTCCCTGTTGGTCAATGCCAATGTAACGTTTAAGGTCGATTTTTCAGCCTTAAAGGGAGTAAGACATAACGTGAATTATTTGGAAAGTGTTTTTTTGAACCTGATGACCAATTCCATAAAATATGCAAAGCCAGATGTGCCCCCCGTTATTACCATAACATCACGGATATTGGAGGATAGGAAACAGTTGGTCTATACGGATAACGGACTTGGTTTTGATATGGACCAAGTTGGGGATAAAATCTTTGGATTAAATCAAAAATTTCACCACAATGGGGACAGTAAAGGCGTTGGCCTATATTTAGTGTATAATCACATTGCCAGCCTAGGGGGTAAAATTTCTGTGGATAGTGAAGTTGATAAGGGTACTACTTTTACAATTACCTTTAAATCATAAGCCGGAAACCTATAGGTTGGTCTATGAAGTACCGTATAAGTATAAGTTGTTGAACAAAAAAGACCTATTTAAAGCATCTCTAACTTTAAATAGGTCTTTTTTAATTTTCTAAACAGTCGGCTCCAATATCATTTGCTCGGTTTGAGCACTGTCCGTGGGCGTAAGGACATCAATTTTTTCCTCATCTTCGTCGTTGGTACAACTGCTGATGGTTAGGAAGCAAAATAGGAATGTGGCAAAGTAGATTATTTTTTTCATGAGTTCAGATTTTAGTAGGTGTGTCCAAATTCAATTTAATATTATAACGTTCAATTCGCGTTTTTGTTTTATAACTATTTATGTACACAGCAAGCACGAAGAAAATACCTGCACATTTTGGTGTTTGTAATTTATAAATCGGGACACTTTATAGCTGATTTTAATTTATTTTGATTAATTTTTAGCTCACAAAATTGGTGGGACTGCATGAAAAAAATTCTTAGGTACACTTTGGCCATTGTACTCCTTCTGTATTTTCTGGCAACGTTTATTGTATCCCCAATTTTGGACAAGCGTATGAACCTTGTTGAATATAGCGATCCAAGGCAGCTCGGGACCGAAGCAAAAGAATTGTACAATTCACTTGAGTTTATTGCGGATTTGCATTGCGATGCCTTGCTATGGGATCGTGACCTGACCAAACAATTGGATTATGCCCATTTGGATTTTCCGCGAATGCAACAGGCCAATATGAGTTTGCAGGCTTTTACCATTGTTACCAAATCTCCAAAAGGACAGAATTTTAAGCAGAATAGTGCCGACGCTTTCGATGAAATTACGATGTTGAATTTTGTACAGGGCCGACTGCCGGATAAGTGGTTTAGTTTGTACAAGCGGGCCGAGTATCAGGCAAGGGCATTGCAGGACTACCAAAAGAAGTTTGCCGGTAAATTCTTATTGGTGAAATCCCGACAAGATTTAAAAAAACTGATTGCATTAAAGAAAACAGACCCTGAGGTAATTGGGGGATTCTTGGGTATTGAAGGTGCCCATTGCCTGGAGGGGAATTTGGATAATGTACAGAATCTTTATTATGAAGGGGTAAGGATGATGGCTCCCACGCATTTTTTCGATAATGAACTGGGAGGATCTGCTCATGGTATTACTGGGGAAGGGCTTACCGATTTCGGCAGGGAGGTAATCCATGAAATGAACCGTTTGGGTATCATAATCGATTTGGCGCATGTCTCCCCAAAAATGATAGATGAAATTCTTGACCAAACTACCCGCCCTGTCCTGGTGTCGCACACTGGGGTTAAAGGGACCAAGGATAGTCCCCGGAACATATCTGACCACCATATAAATAGAATTGCGGCATCGGGCGGACTAATAGGTATTGGGTTTTTTAGGGGTGCCATAAAAGGGGAGATCAAGCATATAGTGGAGGCTATGAAGTATGTCCGTGATATGGTCGGCATTGAGCATGTGGCCCTAGGTTCCGATTTTGACGGGGCGGCCACAACACCTATAGATGTAACAGGCCTTCCTTTTATTGTTCAAGAATTAATGGACCAAGGTTTTTCGGAAATGGAGATCAGAGCCATTATGGGTGAGAATGTCAAGCGGTTTTTAATGGAACATTTGCCTTAATATTCGGATAGTTTTATTTAAATCCGGATTATAGGATGCAATTTTGCCTACTTCAACTTTATCTTTTGAATCTTTTCTATATCTTCGATAATTGGGAAAATTATAAATAATATGCACTATTAGACAGCCCCTATTGGGAAAGTGCAGAAAATAAATTAAGAAATGATAATAGAGCCTAGAACACGCGGATTTATTTGCCTTACCTCCCATCCAAAAGGATGTGAACAAAATGTTATTGATCAAATTGAATATATAAAATCTAAGGGAGCCATTGATGGGGCCAAAAAAGTACTCGTAATAGGAGCTTCCACTGGATTTGGCTTGGCTTCCAGAATTACCAGTGCCTTCGGTTCCGGAGCTTCTACTATAGGGGTGTTTTTTGAAAAACCGCCTTCCGAGGGCCGTCCGGCCTCACCGGGCTGGTACAACAGTGCAGCTTTCGAAAAAGAAGCACATAAGGCGGGGTTGTACGCTAAAAGTATTAACGGGGACGCCTTTTCCAATGAAATAAAAAAGCAAACCCTAGATTTGATCAAAGCGGATTTGGGTCAAATAGATATGGTTATTTACAGTTTGGCTTCACCGGTAAGGACTCATCCGGACACTGGGGTAAAATATAAATCGGTCTTAAAGCCAATAGGGGCCAAATTTCAAAATAAAACAGTGGACTTTCATACCGGGGTAATATCCGAAGTATCCATAGAACCTGCCCAAGGTGATGATATAGAGAATACGGTGGCCGTTATGGGAGGTGAGGACTGGAAAATGTGGATCGATGATTTGAAAAGTGAAGGATTGCTTTCAGAAGGATTTACTACTATAGCCTATTCTTATATTGGCCCTTCACTTACAGAAGCGGTCTATAGAAAAGGAACCATTGGTCGTGCCAAGGATGATTTGGAAGCTACTGCTTTTACCATATCGGACAGTTTAAAACCGTTAAACGGAAAAGCTTATGTTTCGGTAAATAAGGCATTGGTAACCCAGGCAAGCTCTGCCATACCCGTAATTCCACTATATATATCCCTATTGTACAAGGTAATGAAGGAAGAAGGAATACATGAAGGGTGTATAGAGCAAATTCAACGCCTGTTCCAGGATCGATTATATGCGGACAAAATACCAACAGACGATAAAGGAAGAATAAGGATAGATGATTGGGAAATGCGCGCCGATGTGCAGGCCAGGGTAGCGGAACTTTGGAAGGAAGCCACAACGGAAACCTTGCCAAAGATTGGTGATCTTAAGGGCTATGAGAAAGATTTCTTCAATCTGTTCGGCTTTATGGTAGAAGGGGTGGATTATGATGAGGACGTTAATGAAATAGTCGAAATTCCTGGGCTACAGTAAATAAAGTCAGCCCATTCCGAATCAAAAATTTATACCTTGCTTGTAAGAAACCTGATAAATATGCGAAACAATCTAATATTGCTATGCGCGCTAGTTTGCCTGGCAACTGCTAATGCGCAGACCGGAAAGGTATTTGACGCACTTACCATGAAGAGTGAAATCCTAAAGAGTGAAAGGAAATTTGCAGTTTACCTTCCGCCGGATTATGAAACTTCCAATAGGAGTTACCCGGTGTTGTATTTGCTTCATGGCGCTGGTGACGATCAAACGGGTTGGGTGCAATTTGGTGAGGTATTGCGTATTACGGATAATGCTATTAAAGAAGGTAAGGCTACTCCAATGATTATTGTTATGCCAGATGCGAATACGGGAACTAGGGGTTATTTTAATTCCATAAAAGGGGACTGGAGGTATGAGGATTTCTTTTTTGAGGAATTAATGCCCCATGTAGAGAAGAAATATCGGATTAAGGGAGAGAAGCGATTTAGGGCAATAGCTGGCCTTTCCATGGGTGGTGGAGGAACGTTCATGTACGCCTTGCGCCACCCTGAGCTGTTTTCATCGGCCTGTCCGTTGAGTGCTTATATAGGAGCACTAAGTTTGGACGATTTTAAACAAAGACTTAAGAACAATAACGAAAGCTATGAAGCTGGCCTTGTAAGTACCTATTATGAAAAGCACAATGCCCTGTCCCTTATCCAGGCTTCATCCCTAGAAGATATGAAATCGGTTAGATGGTACATAGACTGTGGGGACGATGACTTTCTTTATGAAGGCAATAGTTTAGTGCATATAGCAATGAAAAAGAAAGAGGTGCCCCATGAATATAGGGTAAGGGAAGGAAGCCATAGTTGGACCTACTGGCGGGAATCCCTGCCAGTGGTATTGGAGTTTATTTCCGATGCCTTCCATCAGTATTGATCAATAAATAGGGTCCGGGATTTTTAAGAGTGAAAAGTATTAGGTTAGAGTTATGGTTATAAGAAAATTTGGTAGAACACAGTGGGATGTTAGTGAAATAGGATACGGAATGTGGGGTATGGGCGGATGGACCGAGTCCGATGACCTATTGTCTGCCAAGTCATTGGATCTGGCCGTGGAAAACGGAGTTAATTTTTTCGATACCGCTTGGGCCTATGGTCATGGGCACAGTGAAAAATTACTGGGTGATCTGTTGCGAAGGTTTCCCAATAAAAAGCTTTATACCGCCAGTAAGATCCCGGCGAAAAATTTCAAGTGGCCGGCAAAACCGGAATATAGTTTAGAGGAATCCTATCCTACGTCCCATATTGTGGAATATACGGAAAAGACCCTAAAGAATTTACAAACGGAGCAATTGGATTTAATGCAGTTCCATACCTGGGACGACAGTTGGTCCGATCGGGAGGAGTGGCAAAGAGCTGTTGAAGATTTAAAAAAATCAGGGAAGGTAGCTGCCATGGGTATCAGTGTAAACCGTTGGGAACCCGAAAACGGTATCAAGGCCCTTAAGACAGGAGTGTTCGATGCCGTACAGGTAATTTACAATATTTTTGACCAAGCTCCGGAGGATGTTCTTTTTCCATTATGTAAAGAAATGGATATAGCAGTCATAGCCAGAGTTCCTTTTGATGAAGGTACCTTGACCGGCAATATAACTAAAGAGACCAAGTTTCCGGAAGGGGACTGGAGGGGGACGTATTTTGTTCCCGAGAATTTAATTGCAAGTGCGGAAAGGGCAGACCTGTTGAGGCCATTGGTTCCGGATGGGATGACCATGGCTGAAATGGCTTTGCGCTTTATAACAATGAACAAAACGGTAAGTACCATAATTCCTGGAATGCGCAAGGAAAGGAACGTTTTAATGAACACGGTCTTAAGTGATGGCAAGGGCCTGCCAAACAACTTATATCAAGAATTGAAAGGCCATAGGTGGGATAGAAAACCAACCTCATGGTCACAGTAATCTAAAGAAAAGAAAATGACAACGAGAAAAGAATTTTTAATGCAGTCAGGTATGTTGGCAGCGGGAGTGGTTTTATTGCCATCCTTTACTTTGCCGTATAAGAATCCAAAAAAGAATTTAGGGGTTCAATTGTACACCTTTCGCAAGGAGATGTTGGAAGATGCCGTGGGTACCTTGAAGAGAATAGCGGCATTGGGAATTAAACAGATTGAATCGGCGCGAAGTACCAAGGGACTTTATTACGGGTTGGCACCAAAGGAAATGAAAAGCGTTTGTGAAGATCTCGGTATGACCCTCAGGAGTGGCCATGTGGCCTTGGACGAACATTGGAAGGAAACAATGGATCAGGCGGCCGAGGCCGGTCAGGAATATCTAATCTGTTCCTCCATGCCTACGGAAGGACAAACGGTGGACAACTATAAGGCCGTAGCTGAAGCCTTTAATAAGGCAGGGGAAGAATGTAGCAGTAGAAATATTAAATTCGGATACCACAATCACGAATATGAATTTGAATCTGAAAACGGAGAGGTGTTCTACGATATTTTATTGAACAATACACAGGCAGACCTTGTGCATATGGAACTTGATCTAGGTTGGGTGGTAGTTGCCGGGAAAGATCCTTTGGATTATTTTAGAAAATATGAAGGTAGGTTTCCTTTATGGCATTTGAAGGATATGGACATGGTGAAAAAGGAAAGTACGGAGTTTGGAAAAGGCGGTCTAAATATTGCCAAAATGCTGCAGTTCAAGAAGGAATCTGGCTTAAAGTACATATTTATAGAGCAGGAGGAATATGCCAGTACCCCTTTTGAAAGTATGACGCACAATATGAAGTTCATGAAAAATCTATAAAGGTTTTTCATGAACTCCAAAGTTAAGTGTAATACGAAATTTTAGGAATAGTTATTTGGCAAATAATTGTCCCATATCCTTAAAGGCCTTGAATTCCAGGGCATTTCCAGCTGGGTCAAGAAAGAACATAGTGGCCTGTTCGCCAACCTCACCCTTAAAACGGATATAGGGCTCAATAATAAACCGTACCCTTTTTGCAATAAGCTCTTCCGAAAAGGATTTAAAGGTGTCCCAAGGGAGCACAACACCGTAATGTGGCACTGGAACATCTTTGCCATCTACTGGGTTAACGTGCAATGCTTCGTCCTTGGCCTTGGGTTTGTAATGGATTACCAATTGGTGGCCGAACAGGTTGAAGTCTACCCAATGATCACTGCTTCTTCCTTCTTCGCAATTTAATATCTCTCCGTAAAAGGTACGGCATTCGGCCAAATTATGGACGGGAATGGCAATATGGAAGGGAGTGATTTCAGGCATAGTTGTAATATTTTAATTGTAGTAATAGGAGTTGGAAAACGTTCTAAAAATAAGCATATTTTAAAAAGGAAATAAGTTTGGACATAAAATGCACTAAAAATTTAAGATAATAAAAAGTCTACTATCTGTAAGTTGATCTCTTCTTGGTGTAAGGAGTGGCCAAGCCCAGTGGTTTTTATCAAGCTGCTGTTTTTCCAGTTTTGGTGAAGACGTTCGGAAGCGTTGAAGGGGGTTATCGTATCCCATTCATCATGTATGATCAGTCCTTTCTGGGCAATGGATTTGGCAAACTTAGGGGTGGAAATATCGTGAACGCGATAATTGAAATGCTCATACACATGCTTGTCCAAAGCCTCTAATACTTTGTTGTTGAACCTGACCAGTTTTTGGTAATGAGCCATTAATTCGGACAGCTCGGCGGGAGCTCCCAAAGTCACTATTTTTTCAATGGAGGTGTTCGGATTTTGATATTGATTGTGAAGGGTGGCAAGTCCCCCCATGGAATGCCCAATAATATGTTTGGGTCGGTATAGGTCTATGAGCTGCCGAGCACTGTTCGCATAGGTAACCACATTTAACCTATTTCCTTCAGAATACCCATGGCCCGGTGCATCAAAGGCAATGATATTGAATTCCCTTTCCTGTAATTTTTCAATGAGATATCGCCACCTAAAAGCATTGCTTTCCCAACCGTGCATCAAAAGAACGGTTTCCCCAGTTCCAGGCCATTCATAGGTCTGCAGCCCAGTGTTGTTCACTAGAATCTTTTTGCCCAAATACTCTTGTAGATATTCTTGATGAACCGGCAATATCCTGCCCTTTCTAGGGGTTGTAAATGTTTTGAATGCCCTTTTTCCCGCCTCCTTTTCAGAGAAAAGTGCGGTGGAATTAAAGTAGGCACCGTAGGATAATGCTAGAGTGCGGTATAATAGTTTTCGCATAGAATCGTTGCTGTTATTCCCAGCCCACCATCATGTACTTAATCTTTGCATTGTCCGGTATTTGAACAGCTTCAATATCGGTGTTGTTGCCATATTGAAGGTTGCTGGGAAGTTCGGTCTTGGCAATGGTGAAATAGGCGTCGGAGTCCTTCAGGAAAATCACCACATTGTTGAGGGCGGTTATAATTTTTTTAATACTATGTTTGTCCTCGATGTCCTTAAAGGTACTATTGAGTCCAACGCCTTTTTCAGTTACATATCTTGGATCGTAAATACGGATAATCTCTATTTTTGGAATACTATCCGTATTGGGGGTGAGGGAAAGCAATTGCTTGCCTCCCTTTTCATAAATGTTAATCTTTTTTACTGCTGCACCAATTCTGGTTATTGTGGTATCCCGAACTATGGAATCGCTGGCAAATACGGTATCAATTTCATCAATGGTGTTGGATTTCAGCAATTTGCCTACTTGGTCTTTGGCAATGACAAAATCTGTATTGGTGTTACATTGAATAAAGAGTAGCGAACTTAGTGCTACGGCAAAAATCGATTTTCTTATCATTTTAAAGGTAAAAGGTATTTTGAATATTATTTTTTTATGTCTTGTTGGTCTATAATCCATAGGACTATTTCATTACCTTCTTTAGTACGCCCAGGACTCCCCTTATAAAGGTTGCACTGGTCAATACTTTTATGACAGGGTTTTGGCGTGTGCTGGTCCTTCTGGAACTAGATCGGGTAGATCTGCTGCTGGAAGAGGCTTTTTCCTCTTCGGCCAGTTTTTCCGCCCTTTCAATCTTAATGTTAAGGAGTTCATAGGCACTTTCCCTGTCTATGGTTTCGTTGTATTTTCTAACCAATTTGGATTTGTCTATTACCTCTTTAAGTTCACTGTCGGTAAGTATATCCATACGGCTCATGGGTGCCCTAAGCATAGTGGCCGCCAGGGGGGTTGGCCTTCCCTTTTCATCAAGGGCGCTGATCAATGCTTCCCCTATTCCTAGGGAAGTTAAAACTTCCTTGGTATCATAAAATTCTGAAATGGGATAGTTTTCCGCAGTAAGTTTTATGGCTTTCCTATCCTTTGCGGTAAACGCGCGTAGGGCATGCTGCACCTTTAATCCCAATTGGGAAAGGACGGCATCTGGCACATCGGTAGGGTTCTGGGTTACAAAATACACCCCTATTCCTTTGGAACGTATTAATTTAACTATGCTCTCAATTTGATTTAATAGTGCTTTTGAAGCCTCGTTGAAAATAAGGTGAGCCTCGTCTATAAAAAGGATCAATTCCGGTCTGCCCGTATCCCCCTGTTCCGGAAAGGTATCATAGATTTCTGCCAAGAGGCTCAGCATAAAGGTCGAAAACAATTTAGGACGGTCCTGAATATCGGTTAATCGTATAATATTGATATAGCCCCGGCCATTTTCATCAATGCGGGTAAGGTCTTCCACATCAAAGGATTTTTCCCCGAAAAACAGTTCGGCACCTTGTTGTTCCAGTTCTATTATTTTTCTTAGAATGGTCCCGGTAGAACTGGTAGAGATTCGCCCATAAGAGTCGGAAAATTCTTTTTTACCCTCCTCTGTGGCGTACTGCAATACTTTTTTAAAATCCTTAAGGTCTAAAAGGGGAAGCTTATTATCATCACAATATTTAAAAACAACAGCTACAATACCTTCCTGTGTAACCGAAAGATCCAAAATTCGACTTAGGAGAACCGGTCCAAATTCTGAAACCGTGGCCCTCAATTTTACACCATCCTGTTCGGAGAGTGAAAGTATTTCCACGGGAAAAGCTTTAGGCGTAAATGGTAGGCTGCCTATTTTGGCATGACGTTCATCAACTTTTGCATGCCCAGGACTGGGTTGGGCCAGACCACTAAGATCTCCTTTAAGGTCCATAAGCAATACGGGAATACCTTTGTCCGAAAGGTTTTCTGCAATTACCTGAAGGGTTTTTGTCTTACCGGTACCGGTTGCCCCGGCGATGAGACCATGTCTGTTTAGTGTTTTTAATGGGATCTTAACATGCGCGTCTGTTATTGTTTCCCCGTTGAGCATTGCGGCTCCCATGGTAATAAAGTCGCCTTTTGTGGTATATCCTTCCTCTATATGTGCAAAGAATTTGTCTTTGATGTCCATTGAGCTAATTTTTGATAAAAATAGGCTAATTTTAGTCAAAAGAAAAGTTGTTGGTTTTTTAGTTATTCCTGTGCCCTCTTGCCTAGTGCCTGCTCTAAAGTAAAAATATTACACAGCTCCATTGAATAAAATCCATGTAATTTTTAATACTGTAATTTCTAAAAGCTTATTGTAATATGGAATTTATGTTTTTATTCCTATTTTACCGTTATTTTAAAAGCTCAACCTAAACTGCAATTGAATGACAGTAGATTTTAGAAGAATCTGTGTTTTTTTTATAGTACTAAGTCTTTTTATTTCTGATTTGCGGGCTCAGACGGATGTTCCGAAATTGAATTTTGTAAATATAAAGGAAGGAATATCCAAGGTAGGGGTATATTCCATTTTGCAGGATGACTATGGTTTTATTTGGATCGGTACCAACGGTTCAGGATTGTACCGCTATGATGGAATTGATTATAAATCGTATAAACATATTATTAATGATTCCACATCTATCAGCAGTAGCCAAATTAATTGTTCGTATTTGGACAGTAGGAATAGATTGTGGGTAGGTACTGAGGTTGGACTAAACCTCTATGATCGCGATAATGATCAGTTTAGGCGAATTCCGGTTCTGTCCTCCAGTGTGCAGAACGGTCCTACTATGCCGATAAGTGCCTTAAAAGAAGATAATGAAGGAAATTTGCTCATAGGTTCCTTCCGATGGGGAATGTTTAAAATGAACCTGGACAATTTTGAGGTAGAAAAAGTTCCTGTCAATGAATTGGATGCAACAGACCCCTTGGTAGTGAGGGCAATACAGACGGACTCGAGCGGGAAAATTTTTGCAGGGACCAATATGGGCCTCTATACCGTTGATGTTAAAACGGGTGTTCTTAAACGTTTTGAGCTTTGGAATCAGGGAAAATTGGTGTCAATTGGGGTCTCTATAAGGTCACTGTTAATAGATGATGCCGATAACATTTGGGTAGGGACTTTCAACGACGGGCTGTATAAGGTTAAAATTGCAGACTCGGATTTGGGCAAACCGTCCACTATGGAAAAGTATGCCTTTTCAACCCATCCCTTTTTTACCTTAATAGCACTCCCGGACGGAAATTTAATGTGTGGAACTGAAAACGACGGCCTTTTCCATATAAATGGAAATGGGACTGTACTGAATCATTATTTGACCAACAAAAAAGACGAAAAAAGTCTTTTGTCCAATTCTATTTGGACTTTGTATTTGGACAATGATGAAAAAATATGGCTCGGATATTACAACAAAGGCGTAGCTGTTTATGACAGGTTATATGACAAGTTCAAGGACATAGAAAGTCTCTACAATAACCCAAATTCCTTGCAAATAAGTTCGGTTACCTCAATCGCCAAAGATCCCTCGGGCAAGCTATGGATAGGAATGGATGGTGGGGGTATAGACATTCTTGATTTAAAAAATAATGATTACACCCATATAAACAAGGCTAGCAGTAGCCAATATTCAGGATTGACCAGTGATTATATACAGACTATTTTTTTGGATAGTAAGGACAATATTTGGGCAGGAAGTTGGGATGGGGGTATCTATTTTTTAAAAAAAGGATCCAATAAATTTATTAACTATAATACCAGTAACACCCAAGGTAACCTATCGTCCAATACAGTAATGAGTTTTGATGAGGATAAGGATGGTACTATTTGGATTGGGACCTATCATAGTGGGTTGCATTCCTTCAATCCTAATACTGGGCTTTTTAAACATTATAATTCCCAGCCATTCAACGATAATGGAATCAGCGGAAGCAGCGCCTATAAGGTACTGGTAGATTTTGAGGACAACATATGGCTGGGGACCACTCAGGGGCTTTTTAAGGTAAAGAAACAATCGGGCCAAGAGTACTCCGTGATTTCTATGATAGACAGAATGTCACAGGAGTCTACAAACAATTCCGCTTCCAATTACATTTTGTCCCTGTATGAAGCTACGGACCAAACACTTTGGATTGGGACCAAAGGTGCTGGTCTATGTCGCTACCTGCCCAATACCGATAGATTTATTTGGTATGATAAATTTAATGGCCTTGAAGAGGAGAATGTATGTGGAATTATTGAAAGCTTGGATGGCAATATTTGGATGGGAGGCAATGCGGGAATTTCGAAATTGGATATGGAGACCAAGGAGTTTCATAATTACACCACGGATGATGGATTGCTTTCCAACGATTTTAATATCAATTCGGCATTTAAGGATAAGCTAGGGAATATTTATTTTGGAAGTTATCAAGGGGTTAATTATTTCAATCCTTCGGAGATAATTACGAATACCAATGAATCTTCATTGTATCTGTCCGAATTTAGGCTGTTCAATGAAAAAGTTTTGCCTACCCAGGAGGATTCACCGTTAAGGAAAGTAATTTCCGAAACAGATAGTATTGTATTGAAACATGATCAATCTGTCTTTACAATAGAATACTCGGGCATAAACTTTACCCGCCCTGAAAAAAATGAGTATGCGTATTATTTGGAGGGTTATGAAGAAACTTGGAATTATGTAGGTAAAAAAAGAAGTGCTACTTATACCAACTTGGATCCGGGGAGTTATACCTTTAAATTAAAGGCAGCCAACAATGATGGTGTTTGGAACCAATCTCCCTTAACCCTATACATCACTGTTTCATCCCCTTGGTGGAAAACCAATTGGGCTTTGTTTTCTTATATAGCTTTGTTTGTTTTGGGGATATATATATTAAATAAAATGACACAGTCCAGGATAAGGGAAAAGCAAATAATACATTCTGAACGTGAAAAAAGATTGCAGGAAAAAGATTTGGATGAAAAAAAGTTTCAATTTTTTACCAATATCTCCCATGAATTTAGGACACCCCTCACCCTGATTATTAATCCACTTAAGGACATTCTTAATGACGATAACCTAAGTCTGCCCCCTAGAATAAAGGAAAAGCACAACATAATTTATAAGAATACGGACCGACTCTATAGAATGGTGAACGAGCTGTTGGACTTTAGAAAATTGGAATTAAATAAAATAGGTGTAAGGGCCAAGGAAATTAACTTGGTTAATTTAACCCAGGAAGTTGTAGACCATTTTAAGGAAGAAGCTCTTGATAAAAATATACATCTTAGTTTGGATTCCGATTCCGAGGATATGAACATATGGGCGGACGAGAGTATGATGGAGAAAATAATTTTCAATTTGCTTTCCAATGCTTTCAAAGTCACTCCGGAAGGTGGGGCAATAAATATTGAACTACTCTCAAAGGATGAATCGTACAACCTTCCGCTGGCAGATAAATCAAAGCCTACAGCGGGAGTGGAATTAATAATTTCGGATACTGGACCAGGTCTTAAACCAGAGGAAACGGAACGGATCTTTGAACGTTTTTATCAAGTGGAAAATCTCAACAAGACCTATTATGGTGGTACTGGCATTGGTTTGGAAGTGGTACAAAGTTTTGTGGAACTGCACAAAGGTAAAATTGAAGTTAAGAGCGAGGTAGGAAGCGGAACATCCTTCAGAATAATTTTGCCAAAGGGACCAAAGCATTTTGCGGAGAACGAGATCTTTACCGATGTTAAAGAACCTGACTCCCAAAAAGAACGGGTTAACTTGGTAAAATCCCATATTGATGCCATATCTGATACAAGCCCGGAGGAGGCAACCACCTCCTACACCTTATTGATTGTGGAGGATAACGGAGAACTTAGGAGCTACCTAAAGAATGAACTCAAAAATCAATACAGGATACTTTTGGCCAAAAATGGAAAGGAAGGTTTGGAATTGGCCAAGTCGGCACTTCCCGATATCATAATCACAGATGTTATTATGCCCGAAATGGATGGGTTCGAATTTTGTAAAAGAATTAAGGGCGATATGAGGACCAGCCATATCCCTTTATTGATGCTTACGGCCAAAGCACGTATAGATGATAGAATGGAAGGGATTGAAACGGGCGCAGATGCCTATATGGTAAAACCTTTTGATTTACGGCTACTCAGATTGAGGTTGTCACAACTTATAACTAGTAGGCAACTAATTTTTAATAAGTACTTCAGTGTTATCAGCGATGTACCGGTGAACAAGAATACCACTTCCCTGGACAAGGATTTTATTGAAAAGGTCCTGAATTACATCAACAATAATATAGATGACCCTGACCTAAGTGTGGAGGTACTGGCTTCGAAATTAAATTTGAGCAGAAGTCAGTTTTATAGAAAAATAAAAGCACTTACCAATCAGACGGCCAATGAGTTCTTAAGAAATATTAGAATAGAAAGGGCCAAACAGATTATTGAAAATGGCAACACCAATATTAGTGAGGTCTGTTACAAGGTAGGTTTCTCCACGCCTTCGTATTTTACAAAGTGCTTTAAGGAACATTTCGGGATTCTGCCCACTGAGGTTTCTCCACTAAAACCTTAATTCCATACCCTTGAATATAAGCTTATGAATTAATGCTGTTATTATGTTGAGGTAGAACATT
This sequence comes from Arenibacter algicola, assembly GCF_000733925.1. NCBI lineage: Bacteria > Pseudomonadati > Bacteroidota > Flavobacteriia > Flavobacteriales > Flavobacteriaceae > Arenibacter > Arenibacter algicola. The sequence continues at coordinate 1,620,045 of NZ_JPOO01000003.1, read as the reverse complement.
GGTCTGTCCTTTGGTATAATGTTTCAAACGGGACGGTATGGCGTGTATTACTGCTTCCACAAAATGGTAAAGTAGGCTTATTAATTATACGCGATAAGTATATGCGTTTGCCATATATTTTCAATATAATAATTCTTCATTCCAAAACAGGAACTTTTTTATCTGCAGTTCCTGTCGCACAACCTATTATTTTACGTAAGAGGTTTTCTATCTAACTTCTAAAGGCCTAGTTAATTTTAACATAAGGTTAAGTTTCCAATCTAAGGAATTCCTATTTGGGTCATTTTTCTTCCCAGTATTGAATAAACCCTATAACAAATGATGCACGGTATGCAAATGATGTTGCATATCCAAAATATAAAAGAAAGTTGCAGCAAAATTTCTACTTGATGCAGAATAAATGCTACACAAGATTTAATATTTATTTAACATTTGAAGGAATGAAAAACAAGGATTCAAAATTCAAATGGAAGCAGTTGATGGAGATACTGCTAATAATGGCCATCGTGGCATTGCTGGTTTTTGTAATCCTTTTTATTCTTTAATAATACGCTTATGGGTCTTTTGGTTCTAACAAAAAACATAAAATTTTACTCTAACAAAAACTCGATTAATTAACCTAAACTATTTTATATGATGCTAAAGTTCAAATTTTTGATTATCACTTTGGTAATGGTTTGCGCCCAAAACGTTCTTGGGCAGACCAAGACCATTACAGGGCTGGTGTCCGATGAAGCGGGCTTGCCATTGCCAGGAGTAACGGTAGTTGTACAAGGAACCGTTAATGGAACCACTACGGATTTCGATGGAAATTATTCCATTGGGAATGTAGGACCCGAGGACCGCTTGGTTTATACCTATATAGGTATGGTTAGCCAAACTTTAAACGTAGGACAACAAACTACCATCAATGTAACTTTACTGGAATCTTATGAGTCTTTGGAAGAGGTTGTTGTAGTAGGGTATGGGGTTCAAAAAAAGGCTTTGACCACAGGGGCCAATCTTAACGTAAAAGGTGAAGATATTGCCGAGTTGAATACATCAACCGCTATGGAGGCCCTTCAAGGTGTTGCACCTGGTGTAAGTGTTACAAGGAACAATGGGGAGCCGGGGGCAGGTACCAAGGTTACCATTCGTGGTCTGGGGACAATTGGTAATTCCAGTCCACTCTATATTGTGGATGGGGTAGCAGTAGGCAATATTGATTATTTAAACTCTTCGGATATTCAGTCCATAGACGTTTTAAAGGATGCTGCATCTGCCGCCATCTATGGATCTAGGGCAGCCAACGGAGTAGTATTGGTAACGACCCACAAAGGAAGGCAAGGTAGCAAGGCGCAGATACAGTACGATTCCTATTACGGAATTCAGAAAATATACAAGAATCTATCGCCATTAAATGCCCAGGAATACATGTACATCATGGACGAAGGAAGGGTAAATGATGGTTTGGAGCCGAATGATTGGGAAGCTATTTTACAGAATAATAACTGGCTAAATAATAATTATCCCAATAATTTGGGGACCGAATTAGGTTCTGAAATATGGGGCATGCTCCAAAATGGTTGGGAAGGAACCAATTGGATAGATGAAATGTCTACCAAAAGTGCCCCTGTCACCAGTCACTCCGTAAATATTACAGGTGGAGGTGAAGACAGTACCTATGCGTTCGGTGTTTCGTATTTGGACCAAACCGGGATTATTGGAGGCAATATTATTGATGCGGGCTACAAAAGGCTAACTGCCCGTATGAATACTGAATTTGTGCTTTTCAAAAATGATGATCATAGTATACTTACCATAGGGGAGAACCTTACGTATACCAATTCAGAATATAGGGGAGTGGCCACAGGAAACATTTACTGGAACGATCTTCACAATGCCTTGGTTCAAAACCCTTTAATGCCTGCGTACTGGGACAAATCTCCTGATGCAAATGGGTTTACCCCAACTTTGGATGGACTTGCCAATGACCAGGCGAATCCACTGGCGGTCATGTTTTACAGAAGTAACTACAGTAACTTGGGGAACAAGGACAATACTTTGGTCGGTAACGTTTATATGGAATTGGAGCCTATAGAAGATTTGAAATTTAGATCGTCCTACGGTTTGGATTCATGGTTTGGCCACGGTCGCTCATGGACACCAACCTATGCCTTGGGAGTGCTTTTCAGCAATGCCAACGATGGGGCGTCACAATACCAATATTTAGGGGCCAATTTAACATGGACCAACACGCTAACCTATGAACGTACTTTTGGGGATCACAATATAAATGCATTGATAGGTAATGAGGTATATAAAAATCAGATCAATAATTCCGTTGGTGGCAGTATGGCCAACACAAGATTTGGATTGCCGGAATACGCTTATTTGAACAATGTAGACAAGACCGATGTAAATTCCATTAATACTTTTGGCGCAGACTACGCGGCAGGAGGTGGAGGATTGTTATCTTACATAGCAAGGGCACAATACGATTATAAAGAAAAATATTTGTTATCGGCAACCATGAGGGCAGACGGCTCCTCCAACTTTGCCAAAGGCAACAGATGGGGTTATTTCCCTTCAGTATCCGCAGGATGGATTCTTACCAATGAGGATTTTCTATCCAATAACAGTGGTGTTTTGGACTTTGCTAAATTTAGGGGAAGCTGGGGGCAGAATGGAAATCAATCGATAGATAATTTTATCTATAGTTCTAATATCGCATATCTAAATCCAGGATATTATTTTGGAGATACCAAACCTATATCCGGAGCAACTGCTGTCCCTGCCAGGGTAACCAATCCGGATGTTACCTGGGAAACCTCAGAGCAATTAAATTTTGGATTGGATGCAAGGTTCTTTAATTCCAGACTGGATTTTACCTTTGATTGGTACAAGAAAACAACAAAAGACTGGTTGGTGGTTGCCCCTATTCAAGGAACATCGGGTGCGGGAGCACCGTACATTAATGGTGGTGACATAGAGAATACGGGTTATGAACTTATGTTGTCATGGAACGATAACATTGGCGATTTTAAATATGGGGCCACCATAAGTGGAGCCTTCAACAAGAATGAAATTACTAAAATAGCAAACTCGGACGGTATTATACAGGGACCAAGCTCTGTATTGTCACAAGGTACAGCTTCGGTTTCCAGAGCAGAAGTGGGTAAACCTATCGGGTTCTTTTACGGGTATGAAACAGATGGCATTCTACAAACTCAGGATGAGGTTGATGCATATGTGAAGCCAACGGATGGTACTCCATACTTTAGTGATCAACGTCCTGGCGATGTTAGGTTCGTAGATCAAAATCAGGATGGGGTTATAGATGAGAGCGATAAAAAAATGTTAGGGAATCCTAATCCCGATTTTGAACTGGGTATTCAACTCAATGCAGAATACAAAGGTTTCTATGCCAACATTACCCTGTCCGGGAAATATGGAATGCAGGTTATGCAATCCTATAGATCCTTTGCCGACCGTTTTGACCAAAACTATACTACCGAGATATTTGGACGCTGGCACGGTGCGGGAACGTCCAATACATGGCCTCGCTTAAGCTCGGTATCCAACAGGAACACCAACTGGATTTCTGATATTTATATGCAAGATGCAGATTACCTAAGAATCAATAATTTGACTGTTGGGGTTAAATTGGGCGACTATATTTCCGATATTAAGTTATTCTCCGATATCAAGGTATACGCCGCTATCAACAACCTATACACTTTTACCAATTACACGGGTATGGATCCAGAAGTGTCCTTTGGCCACGATGCCAGTTGGGCCTCAGGTATAGACCTTGGTCTATATCCCTTACCTAGAACTGTAATGTTTGGATTTAGTGTTGATTTTTAATTTTAAAAAAGTAGATGATGAAAAAACTAATATATAACATAGGCATTGCAACTTTGGTGCTTGCCACAAGTTGTAGCGAGAAATTTTTGGACACCGAAAATCTATACGAGAAAAGTTTGGATAATTTTTACAGCAGTCCACAAGATATAGAAGAGGCCATGTCCGGTGTTTATAACGCCATGTACACGGGAGGTGTTCATAGTGATGAAGGTATTGCAGCCAATTTACTATCAGATATGATGTTGGGGGGTGGTGGCCCAGATGATAAATCGGCTAAAAATGTGGATAAATTTGAAGATCCCGAAGAGGATACCTATCGTGATCTTTGGGTAGAAACCTACAATGGGGTAACCCGGGCAAATGCCATTTTGGAAAAGGTGGAAGAAGTAGATTTTTCTTCCTTCTTCGATACTCCGGAGGAGTCCGTTGCATTTAAGAACCAAACGGTAGGGGAAGCCTATTTTATGAGGGGCTATTACTACTTTAGAGCAGCAAAATTCTTTGGCGGCATGCCTTTGATCTTGGCAATAGATGATCCACGAGATGCGCCAAGGGCCTCCTTTAGCGAGACTTTTGCACAAATTGCGTCCGACTTTAAATTGGCAATTGAAACGATGCCTTCCATCAATTTCAATGATATCCCAACTTCCAGTTATGGTCATGCCAATAAATGGGTTGCCGAAGCTTATCTGGCCAAAGCATATCTGTTCTATACGGGGTACATGACCAATATGGAAGGCCAGTCTACTTCAGATTTGCCATTGGCAGATGGAGGATCTTTATCCAAGAGCAATGTTCTAGCCTATCTGGATGATTGTATCAATAACAGTGGTTATGATTTGGCCACGGATTTTAGGAATTTATGGCCTTATTCCTATGTAAACCAAAGTGCGGGTACCACTGTATTGCCATGGGCAGAAACAGAGGGCTTGGCCTGGGTAGGACAGGACGGACATTCGCCAACATTTGGTACGGGCAACAAAGAAACCATGTTTGCCCTCAGATATTCTACAACAAGCTGGGGCGAAGGCCAGAAATACAATAATAGAATGCCGTTGTTTATGGGGATCCGTGATAACTCCATGGTCCCATTTGGACAAGGCTGGGGCTGGGGAACCGTAAACCCCAAACTTTGGAACCAGTGGGACGATTCCGATAAAAGAAAGGTGGGGTCCATTATTGAATTGGGCAATGCCGATCAGGGAACCGCTGGTTACGAAGCGGACAAAGGTGATCATGAGACCGGCTTCTTCAACAAAAAATACACTACGGTACAGCATCCCGATCCAGACGGAGTGGATGGAGTGAAAGGTATGTTCTACTTCTTGTACGACATGAATAATGGTGACCCCATGCAGTTATGGGCGGCACAAGATTATATATTGATGCGCTTTGCAGATGTACTGTTGATGCATTCTGAAATTTCCGGTACGGCCACAGGTATGAACAGAGTAAGGGTTAGGGCAGGCCTAGGAGAAATAGGGTATTCCTTGGAAGCTCTAAAGGAAGAGCGTTTGCACGAGCTGGCATTTGAGGGAATAAGATGGTTCGACTTGGTACGTTGGGGCGATGTAAACACAGCTTTTGACGATGCCATCAATGTTCGAAATTCAGGGATCGATGCCGTTTATAAAGTTACTTACCGCCCAGAAACAAAAGGATTGGTCCCAGTCCCAGAGACTGAGATAAGGTTGTCCGGCGGAGTTTATTCACAGAATCCAGGCTGGTAAAATAGTTGTAAACACAAAAAATATAGACAGATGAAAAACAATGGATTAATAATTTTAAGATCGTTTATTGCTACTCTCTTCTTGGTTTCTCTGGGCTGTGAGCCAATTGAAGACAGGGATTATTTGGAGAATACCACCGATGTGGCAGGGGTACAACTTGTTGCAACCCAGAGTACCGCTGGGGGGAATAAGATAGAACTTAATATGGCTACCCCAGGGGTTACCGGTTATTGGGACTACAATTTGGGTAGGGCATATTCGGATAAGGTAGAATTTGTATATCCTATTCCGGGGACAGCAACCTTTACCTTTACAGGAACACTAGGAGCCGAATTTTTTACCAAAACTATCGATGTTCAGATTGATCAGTTAGACAGTGCCTTGGACCAGGATTGGTATGATTTGGTAAGTGACAACACTTCTGAAGGTAAGACTTGGGTTTTCAATGGTGGTCCTTCCCCGGATGGGGGAAGATGGTGGTATATGTCACCTCCTAATGATCCAGGAGCTTGGGCAACGGCATGGTGGAACGCAGCTGGGGACTGTTGTCCTCCTGCCGATGCGGCAGGTAGTATGAAATTTGATCTGGATGGAGGTGCAAACTTTACCTATTATTCAGGTCCGGATGCTACTCCACAATCGGGCAATTTTGTTTTGGATGTTGCCAATCAAACTTTAAAAATTAATAATGCAAATATTTTGGGGGCTGAGGAACCCAGAGGTAATCCTGACGGACTTTATACCATAATCTCCTTGACCGAGGATGAGATGGTGTTATATGTTGCCAATAATGGTGGCGGAACCGGATGGACCTGGATCTTTAGGCCAGAGTAGTGGTAATAAAATTGTTCTGCCAGGAAATAGATCCGCCACTAGAAAGGCATAGTATGGTAACAAGGACCATATGATTGAATTTTTTGAAAAGGAAGCGCATTGCACTTTACAAATCACAACGGCTTGCGAACCTTTTCGGGTTAGTTAATTTAGTTTTTTTTGAAAACCTTGCTGGTCTATGGTCAATATCAGCAAGGTTTTTCTTTATGGCATTCATTGTTTTTTACTTGGTAAATGTGGTTTATGAAATTGATATTATATTTTTTATTGGCAATTATTGCAGCATGTGGCGGTAATAAAAATGAGGAGAGCGACTTTGTCTATACCAATGGGGAAAAGGAGAAAGTTTTGCCTACAGAGCTTAGCCTGTCCGTTGAGGTGAAAGGCGTGGATTCCAAAAATCCACATGGTGATGGTTCTGGTGCAGTACAGTTATCCGCTGTAGCCAAAAATGCGATTAAATATGGTTATAAGTTCAATGATAAATCGGAGGAAGTAAGTACGGATGGTACGTTCACTTATACTTTTAAGGAGGAAGGTACCCATGATTATAAAATAACGGTCTTGGCCTATTCCAGTACGGGCGACTACATAGATATTTCAAAAACAATTACAGTTTTTGTTGCCCAACATGAAGTTGAACTTATTTGGTCCGATGAATTTGAATTGGACGGGGCACTTTCCGCGCAAAACTGGAAGATGGAAACTATTGCTCCGGATAATGGTAGCTGGCACAATGGGGAATTACAGCACTATACCAACAGACTGGATAATGTTTATGTTTCTGAAGGGACATTGAAAATTGTAGCAAAAAAAGACCAATACACGGCCCAAGGAACCACAAAGGAATATACTTCGGCCAGATTAAATTCCCTGTTTTCGTTTACTTATGGGAAGATAGAAGTAAGGGCGAAACTGCCTTATGGGCAAGGGACATGGCCGGCCATATGGATGTTGGGATCCAATATTGAAACCGTAGGTTGGCCTGCTTGTGGAGAAATAGACATTATGGAGCATTGGGGCCATGAACCAGAGAAAATTTCAAGTGCTACCCATACACCTTCCTGTTATGGTGGATGCACCGACGTAACTGTTGGAACTACCACTATTACGGATTATAGCACGGAATTTCATGTGTATGCGGTTGAATGGACCAAGGAATCCCTAAGATTTTTTATAGATGATGAATTTGTCTATGCCTATAATCCAGTGGCCAAAAACAAGGATACATGGCCGTTTACAGCAGATCAGTTTATTATTTTGAATGTTGCCATGGGGGGAAGTTGGTTCACTGTTGATCCAGATTTTGTGTCCTCTACTATGGAGGTGGATTATGTGCGGGTCTACCAGTAGATATGTGCCCAGAATTGTGGGCAATTTATTAAACTACAGGCTTGCTATTTAAATTTTGCCGAGATTGAAATTTTTGAGATACAGTCCAAAGCTAATGATAGGCGTTATTCCGTCAATTCCAGATATTTCATGAGCAGCGGTATTTTTTCAATCTTTTCCCTGGTCAATGGCTTTTGGATATAATTGACAACGTTGGGATAGGTTTTCGATTTTTTCAAGTCTGTATTATCTGCAGACGAGGTTAAGATTATGGCCTTTATATTATTTTTTAATTCATAGTTGGAAATCTCATCCATAAATTCCCATCCATTCATAACTGGCATGTTGATATCCAAAAGTAACATAAAGTGTTTGTTGGGGTCCTTGTTCTGAAGTATATAATCCAGCACCAATTTTCCGTTCTCAAATTGTCCAATTTTGGAATTGGTGTATTTTGAAAGCAACTTGTCATGCAAAAAAAGAATTACAGGGTCGTCATCTATTTGCAATAATCTGTAGGTCATTCTCCTCCTCTTTTAGCTGGGTGTCGTTAATAATTTTGGCAATATTTTTTGTCATTATATCCATTTCATTGGCCGAATTTATTATTTCCGTGTTAATATATTTCATTTCCTCCTTACATATGGATTCATGATCGTTTAATAAATTAATGAGACCCATTAAACGCACCAAAGGCGCCCTAAGTTCATGGGATTGCATCCAGCCAATCTTTTTTAAACTCTTATTTTGATTTTCAATAAATTCTAAATATTTCATTTTTTCAGAAATATCTACGGCAATGACCTGCCTGCATTTTTTACCATTATATGTGATGGGGCTACTGTATAAATGTACCAATATAATATCTCCTTTCTTATTACAATGTTTAAAGTAGCCGTGGAATAGGTTTTGATAATCTTTCCGTGTTATATTAACCTGTTTTTCCAAGACCCTCAATTCGCTTTTTGGCCTAATATCCGCTAAGGTCATGGACAAAAATTCTTTTTTGCTGTACCCATATCTTTCTACGGCCGCAGTATTCACATTTAGAAAAGCTAAACTTTCCAGATCATATACCCATGACGGCTGGGGGGAATGCTGAAAAAGGTTGTAATATTTGTTTTCGGATTCCTTTAGTTGTTCGGTATATATTTTCTCTTTGGTAATATCTGTAATAACAACGTCTATAAAACGGCTGCCATCTTTATCTAATATTGGAGTTCCTACACCTTGGCACCAAATAATCTTATCTTCCTGAGAAACTACCCGCCATTGGCATTCGAAAAATTCCATTTTCGCAAAGGAATGGCCTAGGCTGGACCTAATTTTACCAAGATCGTCCTTATGGGCTAAATTGCGCATATAGTTTTCATCTTGTAACAGGGTTTCGCAAGGAATGTTCCAATGCTGTAAAGCCTCTTTACTTATGTATTCAACTTTAATATTGTTGTTGGAATCTTGTCGCAACCTAAGTATTATAATTGAAACGTTTTTAAGAATGGATTTTAATTGGGTATTCTTTTTCTTCTTGTCGGTAACCTCTTGAATAGTTCCAATGCCCATAATAGGATTATTGGAACTATTAAATTCATTGGCCAGCCCCGATTCTTTTATCCATCTCCAAGACCCATCCTTATGCCTAAACCTATAACTTATTTCAAAGGAATGATCGGTGCCATCATTATATTCCTTCCATGATTTTTGAAGTAAATCAAAATCACCCGGATAGAAAAGGTCTTTAAATTTGTCCGTGGCAAATGATTGGTCTTTGGGTTCATCATATCCCAAGACCTTATGAATAAAGTTATTATTCTTGAAAATTGGGTCTTCTTCGCTCCATCTCCACCCATAATGTTTGTCCACAAATCCCATATACCTAAATGATCACTTGGTGGCTTGTCCTATATTCATAATTACTAAACAGACTTACCTCGATTTAGTCTTATCGAAATTAAACCTTAATGTTAAGATATGATTCAATTTGGATAATATATAATGCAAACGGCATATTTTTCAATTTCGCATATTGTTATAAGCTTATTATGGCTTTAATTGGTGCCGAAGACCGTTGTAAGATGGAATATTGTCTTAATAAGTAGGTATTAAGGGGTAAAGTTTATTGTAGGGTATTCAGGATGTTGTACTTTTTTTCATCCTACTTCTTATCCAACAAACTTTTTTGGAACAACTTAAAGATTCTGGTGTATTCATCTGTCCAACTACTAGGTTCCACAAAGCTGTGCCGTTCTACAGGGTAGACTGCCATTTCCCAATTGTGTTTCTCCAATTCGATTAAGCGCTGCGATAGTCGCACCATATCCTGAAAATGCACGTTGTCGTCTATCATGCCATGTAATATCAGCAAGTCGCCCTTTAAGCCTTCGGCAAAATAAATGGGGGAGCTTCTTCTGTAAGCCAAGCTATCCATAACCGGGGTGTTGAGTATACGGGCCGTATAACCATGGTTGTAAGCGGCCCAATCGCCCACAGATCGTATGGCGGCGCCCGCCTTAAAGGTGTCAGGGGCTTTGAACATTGCCATTAAGGTGATAAATCCACCGTAGGAGCCTCCGTAAATACCAATTTTATCCTGATCGATCCCGAGTTCATCAATTAAATATTTGGCCCCATCCACATGGTCGGATAGGTCCTTGCCACCCATATGTCTGTAAATTCCGGTGCGCCAGTCCCTGCCATAACCGGCACTTCCCCTATAATCTATGTCCAGCACGGTATAGCCATTGTCCACCAAGAGGTTGTGGAACATATATTCCCTAAAATAAGTGCTCCACCATTTATGGGCGTTCTGTAAATAGCCGGCTCCATGCACAAAAATAATGGCCGCCCTATTTTTTACGTCGGAACTGGGCTTGTACAGCCTCGCATGTACCGCCTCGCCATCCTCGGCCTTGAAGGTGATTATTTGGGGGTCCCGCCACTGGTACCCATCAAAATCTTTGGTGGTGGAATAGGTTATGCGTTTCGCCTCTGCCTTGGATTTTCCCCAAATAGGATTGTCCTGTAGGTAAAGTTCCGTAGGCTTGTTGGTATACGAATGCAAAATGGCCATTTTACGCTCGTCTGGGGACAGGGTTACCTCATTGGATCCGGTCATATGGGTCAGTTGCTCCATTTTACCACCGCCGATGGGCATGCTATAGAACTGTTTGTCTCCGGGATGGTTTTTGTTGGCCGTGAAATACCAGCGTTTTTTATCTTTTGAGATTCGTGGGTCGTAAATTTCAAATTGGCCCGAAGTCAATGCCTTGGTTTGTTTGGTAGTTACATCAATGACATAGAGATGTGAGTAGCCTGTTTTTTCGGATTGGAACCAGATACTTTTTCCATCGGGCATCCAGCCCTTATCGCCCCCTTCGTATCCTCCAATGCCCGGGCCGGCAATCCAAGCTTCGTCATGCTGATGGTCCAAAAGAGAAACACTGCCATCTTTTGGATCCAGAAGTACTATCCACCGGTCCTTATAGTCGTTGCTATTAATGTCCAGCACGGCATATTTCCCGTCTTCGCTCCAAAGTGGCCCATCAATGTAGCCCAGTCTGTTTTTATTTTCATAAGTCTTATCCGGATAGTCCTTGGTGTACTCAGGTACGTAATCTAACCCCTGCAGACTGTCCAAAATCACTGGATAGGCCTTTTTGTTGGCAATGTCGTAAACGAACATTTCATATTCGTAAGGTTCGTTGCCTACCTTGGATCTTGTATCCTCATCTTCGGTATACCCGGATTCCGTAACATAATGGGGAACAATGGTGCCCTTATTTGTAGGCGATTTTGTAGCTAAGTAAGTAAGGTAATTTCCTATGGGGTTTATCCTTGGATTGTATATCGATTTACCATCAGGGTCAATAGGGAGAGGTCCCTTGGCCTCAAGAAGTTTTTTTGCTTCCTCTGTTTTGTCTTTTTTGTCCTTACGTTGGCGCAGTACCTCAAATAGCCCTAATTGATCTTCGTACAGCCATTGGTCTTTATTGCTTTTGTCGTCGTCTTTTTTTGCAGACTTAATTTTGGTTAGCTGTACCGTACTCCCGGTCGCTATATCCCAGCTAAAAAGATTGTTGCCCTGTCGGTAGGCTACTTTGGTGCCGTTCTCTGTAAAATGGGGGGCACTTTCGTAATCTTCTGTTCTGGTTATTTGGATCAGGTTTTGGGACTTAAGGTTCAACAAAAATATGTCGCCCCTTTTGGAATATAACTTTAAGGTCCTATCCTGGTTAAAAACTCCACTACTACTGGGAAGGGAGTAGGAGGTTTCAAAATCGGTTTTTATAGTTTTGGCCGATTTTAAATGGTAGGCATAAAGGGAATCGTTTTGGGCTTTTTCTGGATTCCAATCAAAATACAGGGTCTGGCCGTCCAAGGACCATTGGGGATTTGAAGGAAGATGGCCTACAAAGTCATCGCCCTGCATTATTTTTTTTATGGATAAGCTGGATTTGTTCCCTTGTTGGGCAAAACTGATGGAAAGAGATAGTAGAAATGCGCCGTAGAGAAGCCAATTGTTTTTCATGTTCTATTTGTTATAATCCTTAAGCGATCTTAGGTTTGCTTTAGCTGTTTACATGTAATATTGATGTGGTAAATATCCAAAAACTTAATAACTCTCCCAAGATTGAAGGTGAAAGTTATACTGCGGATGCGACTTTAGTGAAAAACTGTTCTCGGATATGGACAGCTGAGTTGTCCTATGGGCTTTATTGAGCGTGTCTTACTTCAAATTCAGGGCAGTCCAATCGGATGTCCTTATTGAGCAATTCTTTGTTGAGCAAGTTGCAATAATCCTGGTCACTTTTTTTACTGTAGAATTTACAGCCATAGCAGGTTCTTTGTACACTAAGGATCCCACTTGTGTTCAGTTGATAGATGAGCTTGCTCAAGGTGCCAAATAGCGCTTCCAACTCGGAACTCCCAACTGCATTGAGCTGCATCTTGATGGGATTGGCAAAATCGGAAATTTGACCTATGGTCTCTGTCCCTGCTTCAGAGAGACCAATGGAGTAGCTTCTACTATCGCTGGAAGAATATTCTTTGGTAATAAGTCCTTTTTTGTCCAAGACCCTTATGGCATCGCTAATGGTGGGCTTGGTTATGTTGAATTCCTTGGCCAAGTGGCTTACATTGCAGAATTCGGTTTTATGGTAGGCAATGAAAATTAGGACTTGGATTTGGATGGGACTTAAGCCCAACAATTTGGCCTTATCCCAAAGCAGGACTTTGAATGCTTCGGAAATGCGCTCTAGTCCAGCTATAATTTTGCTGGAAACGTCCGTTTCTTGATGGTCTGGGTTAAAAATACTTTTGTCCATATAAAAAGCCTGCCGGGAATTGCCCGACAGGCAAAGTTAGTTATCCTAATCAAATTATTCACAATTTTCCATTTCTAAGATAAAATACCCCATTCTATTTATGGCTTCCAATATGGTGTCGCTGGCCATTTCCATATGACAGTAGGTACAGGCCTTGGTGGATAGTCCATTGGTTTTGAACGATTTTGTGGATAGAAATTCACGACCATAATCAAAAATGATATTCTTGTCCTTCAAATTATGGGGTACCAGTATATCGAAGTGCATGGTCTTGCCGTCTTCCCGGGCCACATAAGTGTCCCAAACCGATATTTTCATGGCGCTCATTATAAAATACAATTTATTAGGACTCCTAACATTTTAGAATAAAAAATTTAACCTTTTACATCGGCCATGGAAGCTCCAAAGTTGATGTGCAGTACATTTCCATTGGGCGTAAGTAGGGCAGGGACCGACTTAACACCTGCTTTTTCCGCTTCGGGAATACGGGATTTGTTTTGGCCGAAGTGTACTATTTCCACATTATCCCGACCCACTAATTCTAAAATTTCATGTTCCGCACTAACGCATACGGGACATCCTGCGTGATAAAAAACCGATTTTTTCATTTTTCTTGTATTTAGGTTATTGCACTATTGCCCAACAAATATAGTGAGGATTCCTAACAATAAAAAATAATTATTGAAAATAGTGCAACATTACTCTGTAAAGAAGAATGATGTTGTCTAGTTTAGGTGTTTTATGAAGTACCTCAATAGGGGATATCTACTTTTTTAGGCTTAGTTCATAGTACCGTGCAGATTCATGTGGATTGTGGCGGTAAGCCCCTATTTCCACAAAACCATTATCGGTATACAGTTTAATGGCCGATTTCATAAAATCTGCAGTGTCCAGTTTTATGGTGTCGTAGTTAAGTTTTCTGGCTTTTTCAATACAATGGTTGAGTAGTAGTTGTCCTATGCCCAAACCCCTGCTGTTGGGTTGTACGAACATACGTTTTATTTCTCCATCGTTCTTATTAAACCTTCGGATTCCGGCGATGCCAACAGCCTCCTCGTTTATATAGGCAATAAATAATCCGCCATCCTCATAATTGTACATTTCGGGCAGGCCCTCTATTTCCTTATCAAAATTTTGAAAAGACAGATCAATGCCCAACCAGGCTACATATTCCAAGATTAATTTTTTGGCTTGTTCGAAGTCGGTTGCCGTTTTGGCCATCTTTATTTCAATAGGATTTTTCATCTAAAATTATATTGTACAAACTTACTGTTAGTTTGGCTCTGTGTTTTAATTAACACGGGCTGCCAGTGAAATCTTGTTTATTGCTTTAGGTTCTGTGGGAACTTGTCTGCAATGAGGTTGAGCTGTATACCGTGCTCCAGATACGCTTTTAGTCCGTCTAAAACAGTGGTAAATCCACCGGTGTTGTTCATTAGGGTTTTATGTAGCTCTTCCCCTGTTTCCGTAAAACCATAGTTTTTTATGATTACATAGGTGTTTTGTGGAGTTAGTTCCGTGAATACGTAGTCTACCTGAGTGGCAGGATTGCCCCATTGGGTTGCAATTAATTTGTTGGGGACAATATCTTTGGTGAGTACTTCTGACACGGCGCCATACATTTCCCATTCCCAAGTAACGGTTTTCCCTTTTTTGAGGGGGCCACTAGATTTTGTAAACCAAAATTGTGTGGTAATTTTGGGGTCTATAAAGGCCTTAAAAACCTCTTCCACGGGTTTTCTGATCATCATTTGGGCTTCTACTGTTATACTGTTCATTTCTCAGGAATTTGGATTGTTTTTAAACCATTTTACTATTGCTGGCATATTTCGTTCAAAACCTCCCGGGATATAGAAATTTAGGATGCCGGTTTTTTGATCCGTTCTGTTGGCAAAGTCATGCATGGTTTTGGCAGGAATCCTTAAAAAGGTTCCCTTATCGGCCTCGGTCCATTGATCCCCTATTAAAAAGGAACAGCATCCCTCCAGAACGTAAAATACTTCGTCATTGTCCTGGTGCTGGTGAGCCCCGGGACCCATGGAATTGGGCTCCAACCACCATTCTGAGACACTGTATTTTTCATCGGTTTCCTGATCATCCGCCTTAAAAATGGCCGTCATGCTACCGCAGCGGTAAGTTCTGCCTTCCCCGGCTTCTAAAATAATGGGTCTTATATCATTCTCCTTTTTTTTCATTCCCAAAGCTATTTATATTGGGCCGATCAATGTTCGACATTTGATTCTATGCGACTTATTTATTTTTCTGGCAATCGTAGGGTATAATGGCCATTTATTGCCCGTGGCATATTACCTAACTATAAATATACTTATACCGTGATAAACTTCAATTTGTCATTTGAAATTTCACTGGAATATTCAATTCTTAATTGATCGATCTTATCCTGGAAGAACGCATATATTTTTTTGGAATTTTTTTCTGCCAGCTGCTGATCTAAAAAATCATCTTTTAAATACCTGGAGAGGGAGAATAAGGTTCTTGGGAATTCATGGATAATTAGTCTATTGTCGTCCAATTGTGCCCGTAACCAAAAAGGCTCACTGTAGGTGGCTTCACGCACATAGACAATTTCATATTTATTTTCAACCATCTCTGCGTATTCGGTCAATGATTTGAGGCTGGTCGGCATTCCTACTTCAACGGTAATTTGATTTGCAGTAAAGGTCCTTATTTTATCGTCCGGAAAAGAAAAATGAATAGGGGTTTTGGTTTTAAGAAGTTTTCCAAAGCGGCCGGTAAAATTCATAAAATAACCCGTGGCAAGTATTTCGGCCAATGACTTTTTATAGGCTTTTACATTTTCCTTGTAAAACACAACAGCTAGAATCACTGAGGCTAGGAGCCCTATGCCCACGGCAATCCATATATTGGGAAATAAGGTAGGCGCTATTCCCTGTATATAGCCGCCATAGGTGCCTACTGTTGGAAAAATGGAATAGAACAAATCTTTTAGGGGAAGGAATTTAAGACTCAATTTCATATAATTTCCTAAATATTTAAGTCAACATTGGGATAAACAACATCCCTTAAATAAATTAGTGAAAATACCCTATAGGCTTTTGTGCATCAGGTATTTAACCGAAGTTAAAATACAATTTTTTTCAATACAAAGGATATATAGGTTTTGAGATATTTATGCCATAGGCAATAGCGTGGAATTCTGCAGTTTCAGTTAATTCAATTATGTGCAAAACTGGAGTGCATAAACCATATTGGAGCATATATAATTTAAAACCCCGAGGAATAGCCTCGGGGTTGTTACTGTAAAAAGGAGTTGAACTTCAATCCAAAGAATTCCCTATGTTAAACGGGATTACCTTAGTATATTAATTTGCTAAAGCTCTACTTCGGCCAATTTTTTATGCTTCTTTTTATAGGTCCTACCATACCACAATAAAATTCCGGTAACGGGCAGACTGGCGGTAAGCAGGCTCACCAAAAAGGCAATTATTTTTCCGGCAATGCCCCCAATGGCTCCAATATGGATATCGTAGTTCATCCGTAGTATTTTGTCCGCTAGCTTGGCATCTTCGTATTTGCCATATATACCGGGAGTCTCTATTTCCTCCAGGGTATGTTGGTCAAAAAAACGAAAGTCAGAATCGTAATATAATCCAGAGCTATTGGAAACTTCCACGTAAATACTTTCGTCCTCTGATTTGGGGTAATGCAGTTCAAAACTTTCTGCCTCTGGCGATGCCGCCCATAGTTTCGGAATTAATAGATCCATGGGTTTTACATCCTCGTTTATATTGGCTGTACCAATATTTTCCGGAATAATAAATGCAGCTTCCTTGTCCCCTCCCAAAGATTTATACAATACATACTTCATCCAATTATAGGACATTACCGAGCCTGTAAAGGCAAGGATCAGCGCTAGGGAACAGATGTAAAAACCGATTACAGTGTGAAGATCAAAGTTTTTGCGTTTCCAGCGCGTAGTATCCTTCCAGTTGAACCGTAAGCGTTGTTTAAGGTTTTTACGTTTTTTGGGTATCCACAGAAAGATACCGGAAAGGATTATCACCATAAAAATGAGGATGGATGCACCTACCACTTGTTCCCCAATTTCTTTTGGCAACCATAGGCGCATATGCCCTTTTAGGATAAAGGCAAAAAACCCGGATAAATGATCATCTACCTGTATCACCTCACCAGTATAGGGGTTTAAAAAAACGCTTTGGTAAAATTCTGGTTCGGGGTCGTAAAAAATTACCTCAATGGCATCATCCGCTTTTTTAAATAGGGTACCGTGTACATGGTTATTGGGGAAAACTTCCATAGCGTACATTTTGGCCTCAGTAGGGGTAAGAATAGGCTTGTTTTGGGGGCTTACCTTTTTATAGTCGTCATATAGACTTTCAATCTCATCCCTAAAGGCCCAGCAACAGCCGGTAATCGCTACAATAAACACGACGATACCAGTGGTAAGTCCTAAAATTTTATGAAGTTCGAAGATGATTTTTCTGAGGTTCATTTGTACGATGTTGAAAATCTATATTTTTTGCTTAAAACTTATAGGTGAAATTGGCCAATAGCACCCTAGGTGCCTGTGGGTTTATCGTGGTCCAGCCTTTGTAATATTCTTTGTTAAAGGCATTATTCAGCTTTAGGCCAATGCGATATTTGTTGGCTTGGTAATAAAGTGAGGCATTGGCAATGGTATAGCTGGGTAGGATAAATTCTCCAGTGGAGGCATAGTTTATGGCAAAGCGCTCACTTGCCCCATTAAACCCTAGTCCCATTCCAAAACCGTCCAACATACCCTCCTGCAATTCATAGTTCGCCCAAAAATTATATTGCGTTTCGGGACCGGCCTCCAAGGGTCTGCGATTCAAAATTTCGGTATTGTCAGATTTGGTGGTTTCGCTATCGTTATTGCTAAAGCCGGCCCGTAGGTTCAAACCTTTAACAGGGTTGGCATTGATTTCAATTTCAAAACCTGAACTTTCCACTTCTCCTCCCTGAATTTTGTTAAAGGGCGATGAGGGGTCGGTAATTACACGGTCCTTCACCTTTATGTCGTAGTAGCTAATGCTTGCGTTTAATCTATTATTGAAGAGATTGGTCTTAATCCCAAACTCTAATTGATTGGCCTGTTCAGGATCAAAGGTTTCCAGAGTCTGCGGTCCCGCATCCGGATCTCCTACCAATTGGGGGGCAACATTAGTGAAACCGTTTTGGTAATTGGCGAAGATAGAAAGTTGATCCAATAGGGGCTGGTATAGTAATCCAAACTTAGGGGACAAGGTGGTTTGGTCATAATCGTCATCCGTATTGGCCAAATTACCTTCGTTATCAAAGCGATCTACGCGAAGGCCCAGCATTGCCGATAGCTTATTGGTAAGATTTAGTACATCCGAAGCATAGAGACTATAAATGTGATATTTGGATTTAATGTTCCCTACGGCCTGTGAGGCCAAAACGGCATCTACTGCTGCCGTGGAGAGGGCATAGGAGTCGGTTTCCACATCAGCGGTAAAAGGATTGTCCCCATTGGAGCCGCCTTCAGGAGTTACATTTCCATAGAATGCATAGCCGGTACTATTGTTGGTTTCCGTAGCATTGAAATAATCCAAACCAATTACCACTCGGTTCCTAAGGGAGGCAATTTTGAAATCACCTATAAAATTTTGCTGGATATCCGTGGTTTGGGTATTGGCATTTTGTTTGTTGATGAACCTAGTAAAGGTATCGTTCCCTAAAATGCCATAGTCGTACAGATAGGAATAGTAGCCCTTGGTAGAAGTGGAACTTTTTGAAAGCAAAGTCTGGGATTGCCAAGTGTCCGATAATTTATAGTCCATTTCTATCCTGTAGTTCTGGGTCGGATTTTCCAGGGTAAGGTCATTGCTGGTAAAGGACAGTTTGTTGTTGTAACCCAGCTCCTCAAGATTTTGGGCTTCCGTTGGGGCACCTCTGTTTAGAAACAAAAAGGTAGGATTGGTCTGTTCCGTCTGTGTAATTTCGCCATAGAAGGAGAAGGATAATTTGTTATTTACCTTGTAGGATAGGGAAGGGGCTACGAAAAAGGATTTTCTAAAGCCGGCATCCTGAAAACTCTGTTCTGTGGAATAAGAGGTGTTGAGCCTAAAATATAGGTTTTCATTTTTGTTGAGTGCCGTATTGAAATCTCCGGTAATCTGGTTCAGTCCGTAGGTGCCGGAGGTAAAGGAAAGTTCTCCCCCGCTGCCTGCATAGGGTTTTTTGGTTACCACATTTATTAGACCGCCATAGGAGCTAACGGCATTTCCGAACAATGTTGCGGATGGTCCTTTTAGGACTTCTATCCGTTCAATGTTTGCCGGATTTATGGTACCGTTGGTTAAACCGGGCAAGCCGTTGACCAATTGCGGTTGCACAGAGAATCCGCGCATGGAATAGTATCCGGCCCCATCACCGCCCCTACCTGTGGAGGTCCATAGGTTTTCCACTCCGGCGGCATTTTTTAGGGCATCGTCAAAGTTGGTCACTATTTGCGATTCCAAAAGATCGGTGGTAATTGTGTTGTAAACCTGTGTGTTCTCAATGTCCTTTAAGGGGAGTTTGGATACATAGGCCGTTTTCTTTCTTGAAAATTTATTGATGCGCTCCCCCTCAACGATTACTTCGGTGAGTATTTCGTTACCTTCGTATAAGATCAAATCCCCAAGATCAAGCGTTTTTCCCTTGCTAACAGAAAATGGGATGTCCCTGGTTCTAAAACCAAGATAGGAAATGGACAGGGTATGTGCGCCTTCGTCAAGATTGGCGATTATAAAGTGACCTTTTTCATCGCTCTGCGTCCCAATTTGGGAATTCTTTATAACGATATTCACCCCAAATAGAGGCGTTTGTGTGTTGTCCTTTATGGTTCCGCTAACGGTTGCCTTTTGTGAAAATGCCAAGGAATTTAGGCAAAGGAGAAGTAGTAATGTTAGTTGGTTTTTCATCTATTCTTATTTAGACTAATAATAAATAATTGTTCGGCGACAAAAATATCTTTAAGATTTGAATTGAGCAAATTATTTATATTAAATCTAAATAAGAAAATTTTAAGGGTTGATTTCCAAGGGTTATAGGGTTGTTTTTTTATCGTTTGGAATAACATTTATATTGGTCGTTTGGCTTTATTAGTGAAACTCAATTTTGAGAAGTAAGTAAGACGCACTGAAAATTGTAAGTTGAACTAATCCCGCCTTTTTTGGCGGGATCTAGTTTCACTACCTCGACCCTTGGGTCGATTCCTATTATTTTGTTCAGGGCCTGCCTTTGTCGGACAGGCTTGCCCTGAGGTTTAATACCTTTTATTCCTATAATTATTATGGATAATGGGTCCGTTTTCTTGGCCCATAGCCGCCAATAATAGATACTGCCAGGCAGAACCGGATACACTAGTTGAGGGCTCAAATTTTTGGATTGAAGGTAGCCCTGCACTTGTCGTTACCTATAATTTGGATAGGGACAGGTGATGGATAAATGAAATTAATCCAAAAAAAGTATGATATATGTTGTAAACAACAACTAAAGTTGAAAAATTAACAAAAATCTACCCCTGTTAACGTTAACGAATAAAAAAATAATGCTAACTTTCATTGCAAAAGGGGACAAGGTGTCTTTTACATGAATTGTAAAGGTTGGTCTCCTACGCCAAAATACCTAGTGGGCAGTTGGCTGCTTAAAGCATTAAACGGTTTTGAATTCAAGGTTGGGACGTTGTATAAAGTCAATAAAATTAATAGTTAACGTAAATATAATTGCAAATGAAATCTACGAGAAGATCATTTATTAAAAGAACGGCCGTGGCAAGTTCTGCCGTTATTGCGGCACCTACCATAATCTCATCCACTGTTTTTGGGGCCAACGACCGTATCAATGCGGCAGTTTTGGGTGTCAATGGCCGTGGAAAAAGCCATATTAAAAGTCTTATGGTACAAAAGAATGTTCAGATTACACACTTGTGCGATCCGGACATGAACCTATTGCGCGAGCGCCAAAAATCCTTTAAGGAGACCTACAATAAAGATGTTGCCCTGGAGCAGGATCTTCGTAGGGTTATGGATAATAAGGATATAGACGTAGTAAGTATTGCATCTCCAAACCATTGGCATGCCCTTTCGGTAATATGGGCCTGCCAGGCCGGGAAGGACGTCTATGTGGAAAAACCGGGCTCCCACAACATTTGGGAAGGCCGTAAAATGGTAGAAGCAGCTGCAAAATATGACCGGATTGTACAGCACGGTGTTCAGTTAAGGAGTTCCCCTGCCGTAAACGAAGCCATTAATTTAATGCGCGATGGCTATATAGGAAGGGTTTATATGGCCAGAGGTATTGTTTTTCGTTGGAGAGGCGATATTGGCGACCAAGGTTTCTCGCCCGTTCCAGCAGGAATAGATTATGACCTTTGGACAGGACCAGCTCCAAAAAGACCATTTACCAGAAATTTGGTGCACTATAATTGGCACTGGCACTGGGATTATGGCAATGGGGATGTAGGAAACCAAGGTATTCATGAAACCGATCTTTGTATGTGGGGATTGGATGTAGGGCTTCCTACAAAGATTACCTCCATGGGCGGTAAGTACCTTTGGGACGATTGTAAGGAAGTACCGGAAGTGCTAACTTCCGTATACAACTACCCTGAAGAAAGAAAGATTATACAGTTTGAAGTTCGCCCATGGTGTACCAACACCGAAGAAGGCGCCACTGTAGGTAATATTTTCTATGGCGATAAGGGAATATTGGTCGTTGACGGTTATGATAAGTATAAAACATATTTAGGACAGGACAGGACTCCAGGGAAATCTGGTGAGGATGGTGGTGAATCAGGATCGGAAATGGACCGTGGTGATGGCGGAACGGACGGACATTTTGCCAATTTTATAGAGGCAGTGCGCAAGCGCGATAAAACTATCTTGAACGGTCCTGTGGAAACGGCCCATCTTTCCTCTGGCTTGGCACATTTGGGCAATATTGCCTATAGATTGGATCGAGTGCTGACATTCAATCCTAAATCCGAGTCGTTTATAAACGACCCTGAAGCGGATAAAATGTTGAGACGCGATTATAGGGAAGGATATGAAGTTCCTGAAAATGTATAATAACGTGAGTTCGATTTATATTTAATTTTTAATGAGTTATAAATGGTGATTTTGTCCTGTCTAGCTTGCCTATAGGTAGACGGGCGCATCCCGATGGTTATCGGGAGAGACCTCAATTAAAAATCGTCACAGTACAATAACCTCTCGACTCCGCCTGCCTTCCAGGCAGGCTCGAGGGGACAGTAGAAAATTTTTAAATTACTTTAAATCAATGTCTTGTAATTCTTTTTTATGTCGAATTCATGTATAATAGGAGGTAGCTCCAGATAATAACCATTATAACCAAATGGTTCGGTGGAGTAATAGCAATGCCCAGAGTCATGGATTCTGGGCATTGTTTATTTATAATAAGTTTCGCAATATTGGGATATGTTAATGGCCCTTATTGTTATTGGTCATTTAATCCCTTGCCTTGGAGAATTTTATGGATATGTTTTTCAACTCTGGAGGTTCGAGTTGTGGATTGTTTGGCCTGTGAAAAATACAGCAAATACCCTCTTTGTCGCCCGGGGGTCAAGCCTTGGAACGCAGCTTTTAAATCGGGATCATTATCCAAGGCCACTTTAAATTCATCCGGCATCTTAAATTCGGAAGTCTTTTTCATTGGCACTTCCAATCCCGCTTTTTCTACTTCCATGGCTTCAAAAATATAGGCTTTGATGGTAGATTTTAGATCTATGATTTCCTGCAGGCTGGTAAAACGAATTTGACGTGCAGATTGTACGTTCTCGGTTTGTTGTATTAAAATGTTGTTGGTGTCCTTCAGCAAAACTCCTTTGTGAAAGAGAAGGGCGCAATACTCTTTAAAACCGTGAATTAAAACCACATTTTTGCCTTGAAACGTATAACAGGGGTGCATCCATTTAAATTCTTCCGTAAGGCCACAATCCAAGCAGATTTCCCTAAGTAATTTCATTTCCTGCTGCCATTTTTTGGCCCTATCTAAAAATCTATCAACAACTTTTGGATTCATACTGTATGATTTTGTAGCCTTCCAAAAAACGGAGACTTACGTAAAGATTTCCTATTCTATATCATTGACGGTTTCTCTTTCTTCATAGATACCTGAAACCCCACCAGATATAATGAATTTCATAACTACCGAAGGATTTACATTAATTACCCTTACTTGATTTCTGGGTACTATGAACAATTCCCCCGAAAAATTATAGGAATGTGGGAAATAGACGGCTACTTTTTCCTTTTCATCAAGTATGCTCAAATCCTCTTCGGTCAAGAAGCCTAACTTTTCTAGATTCGATATAGGGTTCACCAATACCATTACCGGTTTATTAAACTTCTTTTCCTTGCCAACAAAGGCTGAAAAAAGGTCGTTCAGGGCTGAAAATATAAGTTTAAGCAAAGGAGCTTTTTCAATAATCCGTTTAAATAGTACTTTAAAGGGTCGGGCAAATATACTTTGGCCGATTATCCCAACCAAAACGAGAAATAAAAAGATTACTGCAAATCCCAATCCTGGAACATCAATTTTAAAAATTTCCTCGAGTTTGTCATCCAATAGATTATCTATAAAATTGAATATGACATATATAATGTAGGCCGTGATTCCCAAGGGTGCTATATATAACAGGCCTTGGAGAAAGTAATTAACTAGTCTTTTCATCTATTTAAAAATTTTTATTAATCCGAAAATGAGCGTAATAAAAATTTTCAGCATAAATCAACCGCTGCGTTCCCGCCTGCCATCAATAATTTTTAACGATTAGCGGGCAGGTTCGCATAAAAAATTTAATTGTTTTGGTTGGTATGCAAAAAACTAATTTTGTTTATGCTCATTTCATAAAGCAAAAATAAATGAAAATAAGGGTAACCCTTCTCTTTTTGGGAAAACTCTCAGCTTGGGCATCAATATTTTAGGTACATGATGTGGTTGGGATTAAAGTGTGTTTCGGATATTTTAAAATTATACTCTCCCACAATCTTAAATCCGGTTTTGGTGTAAAAGCGTATGGCTTTTGGGTTCTCCTTCCAGACCGCCAACCAAATTCCTTGCTGATGGTTTTGTTTGGATATTTCAATAGTAGTATGTAATAATTTTGCTCCCAGATCTTTCCCGTAATACTCCTTTAAAAGATATAATCGGTCCAGTTTGGTGATGTTTGGCTCACTAATGTTCTGGTTCCGAGTGCTCAATTCAATTTTTGAAAATCCTGCAATTTTATCATGGAATTGGACAATCAG
Organism: Arenibacter algicola; assembly: GCF_000733925.1. Classification (NCBI taxonomy): domain Bacteria; kingdom Pseudomonadati; phylum Bacteroidota; class Flavobacteriia; order Flavobacteriales; family Flavobacteriaceae; genus Arenibacter; species Arenibacter algicola. Next base: position 1,595,676 of record NZ_JPOO01000003.1, on the reverse strand, counting down.
GTAGTGAACATTGGTATTCTCAAATTCCTTGGTTATAGCCTCCTTGTTATAG